>JBNGDP010000056.1:0-23069 GCA_049975345.1 Oceanipulchritudo sp.
GAGTAGTGGTCTCCAAAACCATTGGCTGGGGGTTCGAGTCCCTCCTGCCCTGCCATTCAGCGGCCCGACGGCTTCAAGAGCAGAATTCATCAACCGACACGGAAAAATGCCCAACCCATTTCGAAAGGCCCGCATCTTCCTTGGGGAAACCTCCACGGAACTCAAAAAGGCGGTTTGGCCCACCAAATCGGAGCTGCGTGACAGCACGATCGTGGTCTTTGTCGCGGCCCTCCTGCTGGGAGCCTTCATCGCCCTGGCGGACTTTTCCGTCTACAACTGGATCCAGTTGCTGACGAACTGGGTGCGGGGCTAGCCGCCGGGAACAAAGCATGGAAGAAACCAACACCAGTAACAATCCGGTCCGCCAGGGCCAATGGTTCGTTGTGCAGACCCTTTCCAACAAGGAAATGGCGGCCAAGCGATACATTGACCGCTACATACCGGAGAATGAACTGGAGGACCATGTCTTTGAGGTGCTTGTCCCCGAACAGACGGTTTCCGAGGTCAAGCACGGGAAGAAGACCCAGCGGAAGCGCAAACTCTATCCCGGGTACATTTTCGTGCATTGCCGCCTCTACGACGAGGAGGAGAAGCTCATCCAGAAAGTCTGGTACTTCATCAACGGGGCGGACGGCGTGATCGGCTTCGCTGGCGGAAAATCGCCCGCTCCCTTGAAGGATGCGGAAATCGATCGTATTTTGAACCAGGTGCTGGAATCCGAGGGGAAGGAAGTTCCCAAGGTCCAATATGAAGCGGGTGAGGAAGTGAAAATCACGGACGGGCCATTCCTCAATCTCAACGGCCGGATTGATGAAATCGACGCGGAGCGCGGAAAGCTCAAGGTATCGGTCTCCATTTTCGGCCGCTTCACTCCGGTTGAACTCGAATATTGGCAGGTTGAACGCCTCACGGATGACAGCTGAATTTTAACCATCACCCTGCCGGACGCACCGAGACGCCTCTTCATCGCGTGATCCGGCAAACCCGAAATAACTGAAATGGCAAAGAAAGTCACAGGAATCATCAAACTGCAACTCCCGGCCGGGGCGGCGAATCCGGCTCCGCCGGTGGGTCCCGCCCTCGGTGCGGCGGGGGTCAACATCATGGCCTTTTGCAAGGATTTCAACGCCCGCACCAAGGACAAGGCGGGAACCATCCTTCCCACGGTCATCACCGTTTACCAGGACCGTTCCTTCAGTTTCATCACCAAGTCCCCTCCCGCGGCCGTCCTCCTGAAGAAGGCCGCCGGCATCGCCAAGGGATCCGGGGTCCCCAACAAGGAAAAGGTCGGAAAGGTGCGCCGCAAGCAGATCAAGGAAATCGCCGAGACCAAGAAGAAGGACCTGAACGCCACCACCGAGGAAGCGGCCATGCTCATCATCGAGGGCACGGCCCGCTCCATGGGGATCGAGGTGATTGACTAGGAATTCAACCCTGAACGTTTGAACCTCCAAGGAGGGAGTTTATCAACAATGACAACAATCAGTAAAAAAAGAAAAGCGGCGTCCTCCACCTACGAGCACGCCAGGACGTATCCCCTGGATGAGGCACTGGGTATTCTGGAAAAGTTCCCGAAGGCCCGGTTCGACGAGACCGTTGAACTGTCGCTGCATCTGGGCGTGGATCCCCGCCAGAGCACCCAGATGGTGCGTGGCATCGTCGAGCTTCCAAAGGGAAGCGGCAAGAAGGTGCGGGTGATCGCCTTTACCGACAATGCCCAGGCCGCCCTGGACGCGGGCGCCGACACCGCGGGCATGGACGATTTGATCGCCCGGATCCAGGAGGGTTGGACCGACTTCGACGTGGCCGTGGCCACGCCCGCCGCCATGAAGGAGGTCCGCAAGGTGGCCCGTGTGCTGGGTCCCCGCGGCCTGATGCCGAATCCGAAGTCCGGCACCGTGGCCGAGGACATCACCGGCGCCATCCAGTCCGTCAAGAGCGGTGGCCGGGTCGAGTTCAAGATGGACAAGACGGCCAACATCGGCGTTGTCGTTGGCAAGCGTTCGTTCCCTGTGGGTGACCTCAAGGAAAACATCATGGCGGTCTTTGATGCCATCGGGAAGGCGCGGCCGGAGTCCATGAAGGGGCACCGGTACGTCCGTTCCGCCGCGATTTCGGGAACCATGACTCCCGGCGTGCGGCTTGAATCCACCCTGTTCGGTCATCTTTAAAACAAGGAAGGAATCCATATCATGCAACCGGAGAAGAAATTTCTCGTCGAAGAGGTCGGCGCCTACCTGGACAAGTCAAACTATGTGTTCCTCGCTGATTTTCAGCGGGTGACGGTCGCGGAAACCGAGGAGCTGCGTCACGCCCTCGCGGATCTGGGCGCGGAATTCCACGTCGTCAAGAACCGGATCCTCAAGATCGCCGCCGGGGAAAGGGAGCTGGATGTCAGCCAGGACATGCTGGCCGGTCCGACCGCCATCATCGTGGGCGGTGACAACGCTCCCGGAGTCGCCAAGGCCCTGGAAAAGTTTTTCAAGGACAAGAAGAAGCTGGAGATCAAGGGGGGCGTCCTCGACCGGAATTCCATTTCCGTGGACGAAGTCTCCGCCCTCGCCAAACTACCTCCCGAGGAGGTGCTCAAGGCCCAGTTGCTGGGTCTGTTGAACCAGCCGGCGACCTCCATGGTCCGGATTATCCAGGCCGTGCCGCAAGGGCTCCTCAATGTCCTCCAGGCAAAGGCGGATCAGGGCGACTGATCCGGAAAATAATTTAACCGGAACAAATCGGCTAGGGAGAAGGTCTCCTTAAACAGCCAAGGCACATGGGGTGCCGGTAGCGCTAGCCGGCTTGGAAGGAGAAAACGAAAAATGGCAGATATCACAAAGGAAGACGTCATCGAGTGGCTCAGCAGCCAGTCGGTGCTGGAAATCGCGGGTCTGGTCAAGGATCTCGAGGAAAAATGGGGCGTCAGTGCCGCCGCACCTGTGGCCGCTGTGGCCGCCGGTCCGGTTGCCGGGGGCGAAGCCGCCGCAGCCGAAGAGGAGAAAACCGAGTTCGATGTCATCCTCAAGGGGCACGGAAGCAACAAAATCGCGGTCATCAAGGAAGTCCGCGCCATCACCGGCCTGGGCCTCAAGGAAGCCAAGGAGCTGGTCGAGGGAGCCCCCAAGGCCGTCAAGGAGGCGACCACCAAGGAGGATGCCGAGGATCTCAAGAAGAAGCTCGAGGCCGCCGGAGCCGAAGTGGAAATCAAGTAAGTCTGAGACTCCATAGACCACAGTTTAACCGGGCAAGCCGGCCGGCCCCGAGCAAATCGGGGCCGCCGGCCATGCTCGTTTTGCACATTTACTATTTGGGAAACCAGAGAACACGCCGGCCCGCCGGCGTGCTTTCTGGCTTCTGATCCTCATCACCGTAAACCAAGCATCACCATGTCCGACCGTATCAACTTTGGCAAACTGAAGGAGGTTATCGCACCGCCGAACCTCATTCAAATCCAGATCAACTCCTTCAGGGAATTCCTTCAGGAGGATGTCGCTCCAGCCCAGCGTCAGCATCTTGGCCTCGAGGCGGTGCTCCGTGAGGTTTTCCCGATCGAAAGCTACGACGGTCGCTGCAGCCTGGAATACGTTTCCTACACTCTGGCGGGTCCGAAGATGACGGAAATGGAGGCCATCCGGGAGGGGGTCACCTATTCGATTTCCCTGTATGTAAAGCTCCGCCTGCGGGAAGAGGATTCCATCAAGGACGAGGAGATCTACATGGGGGAAATGCCCATGATCACGGAGCGGGGCTCCTTCATCATCAACGGGGCCGAGCGGGTGGTCGTCAGCCAGTTGCACCGCTCCCCGGGCATTGCCTTTGAGACGACCCCCCACACCAGCGGCAAGACCCTCTTCAGTTTCCGGATCATTCCCGACCGCGGAACATGGCTGGAGACCCAGTTCGACCAGAACGACCTCCTCTACGTTTACCTGGACCGCCGGCGCCGGCGCCGCAAGTTCCTGATTACCACTCTCCTGCGTGCCATGGGCCACGGCAGCGACTACGAGATCCTGAAGTTTTTCTACAGCATCGATGACCTGAAGGTCAGCGATGCCCTGAACATGGAAAGCGTCAGCCGCCTGGTCCTCGTTGAAGATCTCGTCGATGCCGAAAAGGGTGCGGTGCTTGCCCGCTCCTTCGAGCCTTTGACGAAGGCCATTGTCCGCAGCATCGAGGCCGCCGGAATTGAAACCGTCCGTGTGATCGACACGACCATCGACGACGGCGCCATCATCCGCTGCCTGAAAAAGGACCCGACGCGAAACGAGGAAGAAGCCCTCAAGGATATCTACAAGCGGCTGCGTCCGGGGGAACCGCCGACAACCACGAACGCCAAGGCGCTGCTCAAGCGCCTGTTCCAGGATCCCAAGCGCTACGACCTGGGCCGCGTCGGCCGCTACAAGATCAACCAGAAGCTGACTCTCGAGACCGACCTCGAGTGCCGTACCATCGTGGTGGAAGACATTGTCGAGGCGACGAAGTACCTGGTGCGTCTCAAGAAGGGCGACGGCATCGTCGATGATATCGACCACCTTGGGAGCCGCCGGGTCCGAACCGTCGGCGAGTTGCTGATGAACCAGTGCCGCATCGGCCTGGCCCGCACGGAACGCCTTGTGAAGGAGCGGATGACGCTGTACGACCAGAGCGTTGACTCGGTCACGCCGCAGAAACTGATCAATCCCAAGGCACTGAGCACGGTGATCCGCGATTTTTTCGCGCGCAGCCAGCTCAGCCAGTTCATGGACCAGATCAATCCGCTGGCGGAGGTGACCCACAAGCGCCGGCTCTCCGCCCTCGGCCCCGGTGGGTTGAACCGCGACCGCGCCGGATTCGAGGTGCGCGACGTGCATCCCTCGCACTACGGACGGATCTGTCCGATCGAGACGCCGGAAGGGCCGAACATCGGCTTGATCAACAGCCTCTCCACCTATGCCCGGGTGAACGAGTTCGGCTTTATTGAAACCCCCTACCGGGTCGTCAAAAACGGCAAGGTCCAGGACAAGGTGATTTACCTGAATGCCGACCAGGAGGAGGGCAAGGTCATCGCGCAGGCCAACTCGAAGGTCGCTGACGACGGATCCCTCGAGGGCCGGGTCACGGCCCGTAAAGGCGACGACTTCATCGAAGTCGATGCCAAGGAGGTCCACCTGATGGACGTTTCCCCGAAGCAGGTGGTCTCGGTGGCTGCCGGCCTGATCCCCTTCCTCGAGCACGATGACGCCAACCGCGCCCTGATGGGCTCGAACATGCAGCGGCAGGGCGTGCCCCTGCTCCAGACGGAGGCGCCGCTGGTCGGAACCGGCATCGAGGAACGCGTGGCCCGCGACTCCAAGACCGTGACCATCGCCGAAGCGGACGGGGTGGTGGCCAGTGTCGATGCCAGCCGCATCATTGTCACTCCCGACGGGGAAGTGGCCCCCAAGTTGCTCAAGAAGCCGAAAAGCGATCCCAAGAATGGGATTCATGTGTACCAGTTGCGCAAATTCCTGCGGTCCAACGCCGGCACCTGTTTCAACCAGAAACCCGTTGTCCGGAGCGGACAAAAGATCAAGGCGGGCAACCTGCTTGCGGACGGCGCGGCCACCGCGGGGGGCGAGCTGGCCCTCGGGCGCAATGTCCTGGTCGCCTACATGCCCTGGAACGGATACAACTTCGAGGACGCCATCCTGATCAGCGAGCGGCTTCTCAAGGATGACATTTACACCTCCATCCATGTGGAGGAATTTGAAGTGACGGCCCGCGACACCAAACTCGGGCCGGAGGAGATCACCCGGGACATTCCCAATGTCGGCGAGGAGGCCCTCAAGAACCTGAACCACGACGGGGTCATCCGTGTCGGGGCGGAGGTCAAGCCCGGGGATATTCTCGTCGGCAAGATCACCCCGAAGAGCGAGACGGAACTTGCCCCGGAAGAAAAGCTCCTCCGGGCCATCTTCGGGGAAAAGGCCGCCGATGTGAAGGACACCTCGCTGCTGGTTCCTTCGGGGACCACGGGGATCGTCATGGACGTCAAGGTCTCCAGCCGGGTTGAGGGGGAATCGGAGAAACTTTCCGCTTCCGACCGGCGCCGGCAGATCAAGAAGATCAACGAGGAATTCCGGACCCAGATGGACCGCCTTCGCGAATCCCTGACGGAAAGCCTTTCCAACATCCTCCTGGGCGAGAAGATCCCCCTTGATGTGGTTAACGGGGAAACCGGTGAAATCATCATTCCCGCCAACCGGAAGATCACCAAAACCCTGCTGCGGAAGCTGGCCTCGGTCTACAAGTCCATTGATATCGATCCCTCCCCGGTGCGGATCAAGATCATGGAGATCATCGACAGCTTCAAGAGCAAGTTCGAGGAGCTGGAATCCGACCAGGAGCGTAAGGTTGAGGCGGTGGAATCGGGGGACGACATCGAGCAGGGCAGCGTCAAGAACGTGAAGGTCTACATCGCCACGAAGCGGAAGATCCAGGTCGGGGACAAGATGGCCGGCCGCCACGGGAACAAGGGCGTCGTCGCCAAGATTGTTCCCGTCGAGGACATGCCGTACCTCGCTGACGGCACCTCCGTTGACATCTGCCTGAATCCCCTTGGGGTTCCGAGCCGCATGAATGTCGGCCAGGTCCTCGAGTGCCACCTCGGATACGCCTGCAAGATGCTGGGCATCCGGATCGCCACCCCGATCTTCGACGGCATCCAGGAGGACAAGATCAAGGAATACCTCAGTGATGCAAAGCTACCCCAAAGCGGCAAGAGCTTCCTGTTCGATGGCCGCACCGGGGAGCGCCTGGACCAGGAAGTCGTCGTGGGCTACACCTACATGCTCAAGCTGAACCACCTCGTGGCGGACAAGATCCACGCCCGGGCCGTCGGACCCTACAGCCTGATCACCCAGCAGCCGCTCGGGGGCAAGGCCCAGTATGGCGGACAACGATTCGGGGAAATGGAGGTTTGGGCCCTCGAGGCCTACGGGGCGGCTTACACCCTCCAGGAACTCCTCACCGTAAAGTCCGACGATGTCGGCGGGCGGACCAAGATTTACGAGTCCCTCGTCAAGGGGGACAACAGCCTCCAGGCCGGCACGCCGCAGTCCTTCAATGTCCTTATGAAGGAAATGCAGAGCCTCTGCCTGGACATCAAGCTCGGGGATCAGGATCCGCTGACCTCCGCTTTCGCCAGTTAACCGATTCTCTCCACGCCAATCGAATTCAGGAAACGAAATGACAGACGAACTTCAGACACGCGAAGCCCGCGAGCTTCTGGGCTTTGACAAGGACAAGTCCTTCGACCAGGTCTCCATCACCATCGCTTCCCCGGACTCCATCCGCAGTTGGTCCCGGGGAGAGGTGAAAAACCCGGAAACAATCAATTACCGGACCTTCAAGCCGGAACCGGGCGGTCTTTTCTGCCAGCGCATCTTCGGGCCGGTGCGTGACTACGAGTGTGCCTGCGGGAAGTACAAGCGAATCAAGTACAAGGGGGTCATTTGTGACCGCTGCGGGGTCGAGGTCACGGTGAGCCGCGTTCGCCGGGAGCGCATGGGCCACATTGAACTGGCCGTTCCCTGTTCCCACATCTGGTTCCTCAAGAGCATGCCCAGCCGCCTGGGGCTCCTTCTCGACATGACCGCCCGCAATCTCGAACGGGTCATTTACTACGAGAACTACATCGTGGTGAATCCGGGAAAAACCCCCCTTGAGGAACGCCAGCTTCTCACGGAGCAGGAATTCCAGGCAGCCGTCGACGAGTACGGGTTCGATTCCTTTGAAGCGGAAATGGGAGCCGGCGCCATCCGCCGGATCCTCGAGCACATGGACCTTCCGTCCGTCGTCGACGAGCTCCACGAGCAGATGCACAACACCCGCTCCAAGCAGATCAAGAAGAAGCTGTCGAAACGCCTCAAGGTGATCCAGGGGTTCATCACCTCCGAATCCCGTCCGGAATGGATGGTTCTCGAGGTGCTGCCGGTGATCCCGCCGGATCTGCGTCCGCTGGTCCCCCTCGAGGGCGGCCGCTTCGCCACTTCCGACCTCAACGACCTCTACCGCAGGGTCATCAACCGGAACAACCGCCTGAAGAATCTTCTCCTTCTCAAGACCCCGGATGTGATCATCCACAACGAGAAGCGCATGCTCCAGGAGGCGGTGGACGCCCTCTTTGACAACGGCAGGCACGGGCGTGCCGTGACCGGGGCCGGGAACCGCCCGCTCAAGTCCCTGAGCGACATGCTCAAGGGGAAGCAGGGACGCTTCCGGCAGAACCTTCTCGGAAAGCGCGTGGATTATTCCGGCCGTTCCGTCATTGTCATCGGACCGGAGCTGAAACTGCACCAGTGCGGGTTGCCGAAGAAGATGGCCCTCGTCCTCTTTGAACCGTTCATCATCCGCCGCCTCAAGGAACTGGGATTTGTGCACACCGTGCGCGGGGCCCGCAAGATGATCGAGAAGCGCTCGCCGGAAGTGTGGGACATCCTCGAGGAAGTGACCATCGGGCACCCCGTGCTGCTGAACCGTGCGCCGACCCTGCACCGCCTTTCCATCCAGGCCTTCGAACCGATCCTCATCGAGGGGGACGCCATCCGGCTGCACCCGCTGGTTTGTGCCGCCTACAATGCCGACTTTGACGGCGACCAGATGGCGGTGCACGTCCCGCTGAGCCTCGAGTCGATCCTGGAGGCGAAGCTGCTCATGATGAGCACCAACAACATTTTCTCGCCCTCCAGCGGGGACCCGATCCTGACCCCTTCGCAGGACATCGTCCTCGGGTCCTATTACCTGACCATCGAGCCCCGCCGCAAGCCCGCCAAGGAGGCCCGCATTCCCCTGTTCAGTTCATTCGAGGAGGTCCTGCTGGCCGAGGCCGACGGGGTCATCGGCAAGCATGACTGGATCCGGCTGCGGAACCCCGACCTCGGAAGGAAGACGATCTACGGCAACAGCCGTCACAAGGTCATTCTCACCACGCCCGGGCGGGTCATCTTCAGTGGAATCTGGCCCGCCGGCCTTGGCTTCGTCAATTTTCCAGTGGCCAAGAAAAAGCTCGGGGAGCTCATCAACAACACCTACCAGGTGGCGGGCCGCGAGGAATCCATCCACATGCTGGACCGCCTGAAGGAAACCGGGTTTACCATCGCCACGATGGCGGGCATCTCCATCGGCATGGAGGATATGATCATTCCCCCCGAGAAGGCGGACATCGTGGCCCGGGCCCGGGATCGCATCAAGGAGGTGGCCAACCAGTACCGGAAAGGGATCATCACCAGCGGCGAGCGGTACAACAAGGTGGTCGATATCTGGACGCAGGCCACCGACGAGATTGCCCAGGCGGTTTTCACCCATCTGGACACCAACAACGGCAAGGAAGAGGTCAATCCGGTCTATCTGATGATGGATTCCGGGGCCCGGGGCAACAAACAGCAGGTCCGCCAACTGTGCGGCACCCGCGGCCTCATGGCCAAGCCCTCGGGAGAGATCATCGAGCGGCCGATCCTTTCCTCCTTCCGCGAGGGGCTCAGCGTCCTCGAGTACTTTATCTCCACTCACGGCGCGCGAAAAGGCCTCGCGGATACCGCCCTCAAGACAGCCGACGCCGGGTACCTTACCCGCAAGCTTTGCGATGTCGCGATGGACATCATCATCACCGAGGAGGACGACGGCAACCGCGACGGTATCTGGAAATTTGCCATCCATGAGGGGGATGAGGAAATCGTTCCGCTGCGTGAGCGGATCATCGGTCGCTGCGTCTGCCAGGATGTCCGCAACCCGATTGATCCCGATGAAATCGTCGTCAAGGCCGGACAGATGGTGACCAAGGAGCTTGCCGCCCGCATCGATGAACTCGGTATCGAGCGGGTCAAGGTGATGTCGCCGCTGACGCATTGCCACCGCAACAGCCTCAGTGCGAAGGCCTACGGTATCAATCCGGCGACCAACGGCCTGGTCGAAAACGGCACCGCGGTCGGGATTATCGCCGCCCAGTCCATCGGGGAACCGGGGACCCAGTTGACGATGCGGACTTTCCACATCGGCGGGATCGCCTCCGCCCTGGCACAGTCCGCCGATATCGAGGTCAAGAATTCCGGAACCGTGCGATTCAACGGCCTGCGTCTGGTCGAGGTTGGGGGCGGCGCCTCCCGGGTCGTTCTCAACAAGACCGGGCAGGTGGCGATCATTGACGACAACGACAAGGAACTGGAAACCTACAACATTCCCGCCGGAGCGGTTCTCGCCGTCCGGGACGGGGACACCATCAAGGCCGGGACCAGGCTGGCCCAGTGGGACCCCTTCAATGTGCCGATTCTTTCCGAGAAGTCCGGGCTGGTCCGCTTCAAGGACATGATTCCAGGGGTTACCGTCAAGCGGGAGATGGATCCCTCCTCCGGCCGGATCGCCACGGTGGTCATCGAGCACAAGGAGGACCTCGCTCCCCAGATCGAGGTGGTCGATCCGGGTGATTCCAACCGCATGCTGGCCACCTATTCCATCCCCACCGGGGCGACCGTTTCCGTCGTCGACGGCGATGAAATCGAGGGCGGTTCCCTGCTCGCGAAAACGCCACGTCAGGCTTCCAAAACCCAGGACATCACCGGAGGCCTTCCCCGTGTGGCCGAGTTGTTTGAGGCCCGCAGGCCCAAGGAAGCCGCTGAAATGGCCAAGATCGACGGGATCGTTTCCATTAATGGAACGGTCCGCGGCAAGAAACGCCTGATGGTAAGCGACCAGGAAACCGGACAGGAGGAGGAACACCTCATCCCGCACGGCAAGCACATCATCGTCCAACCGGGGGATCTCGTCCACAAGGGCCAGCATCTCACGGAAGGGGCCGCCGACCCGCACGAGATCCTCGATATACTCGGGCCCAGCGCCGTCCAGGAATATCTCCTCTCCGAGATCCAGAAGGTGTACCGGCTGCAGGGGGTTACCATCAACGACAAGCATATCGAGCTCATCATCTCCCAGATGCTGCGCAAGGTACGGATCACCGAGCCCGGCGACAGCGACTTCTTCTGGGGCGAACAGGTCGACAAGGAGCAATTTATCGAGGAGAATGAGCGCATCACAGAGGCCGGCGGCCAGCCCGCCGAAGGGGAGCCCATTCTGCTCGGGATCACGAAGGCCTCCGTGGAGACGGAAAGTTTCATCTCCGCCGCTTCCTTCCAGGAAACCACCCGCGTCCTGACGGATGCCGCCACGCTGGGCAAGGTGGACAGCCTCGAAGGGTTCAAGGAGAACGTCATCATGGGCCATCTCATTCCCGCCGGAACGGGGCTGCCGAAATACCGGCGGCTCAAGATCAACACCCTCACCGCCCCGGCCGTTTCCGGGGAAGAGGCCGGGGAAGTCGTGGATGCCGGCTGATCCCGCGCCCGCCGTTTTCCCAATGCCGGCGGCCGTTTCCTTTCGGCCGCCGGCAATCCCCTTCCATCGCGGCAGTTTCTTTCCAAAAAAAACTTGCCGTCCAAACCCAAACGTCTAGCTTCAGCGCCTTTTCTCAATTCAAACCGACAGCCATGCCTACAATCAACCAACTTGTCCGCAAGCCCCGCACCTTGCCCACCTCCAAGAGCAAGTCGCCGGCCCTGCGCAAGAATCCCTTTCGCCGCGGTGTCTGTACCCAGGTCATGACCCGCACCCCCAAGAAACCCAATTCCGCCATCCGGAAGGTGGCCAAGGTCCGTCTGACCTCCGGCTACGAGGTGATCGCCTACATCCCCGACGAGGGCCACAGCCTTCAGGAGCACAGCGTGGTCCTTGTCCGCGGAGGCCGGGTGAAGGACCTGCCCGGCGTGCGCTACCACATCGTCCGCGGCACGCTCGATTGCACGGGTGTCGACAAACGGCGCCGCAGCCGGTCCAAGTACGGGGTCAAGAGGCCCAAGGGTTGATTTCTTTAACCAGTTCTATTTCAGAGGAATACCATGTCACGTCGGCGCAGAGCAGATAAACGCGAACACCATCCGGACCCGCGGTACAACAGTCCCCTGGTCAGTCATTTGATCAATGTCGTCATGCTTGACGGCAAGAAATCGGTGGCCCAGAAGATCGTTTACGGGGCCTTTGAGAAAGTGAGTGAAAACCTCGGCAAGGGGGATCCGGTCGACCTCCTGCTGGGGGCCCTCGAGAATATCCGACCGAAGCTGGAGGTGAAGAGCCGTCGTGTCGGCGGGACCACCTACCAGGTGCCCCTGGAAATCAGTTTCGACCGGCAGCAGAGCCTGGCCTTCCGGTGGTTGGTGACCGCCGCCCGCTCCCGCCGGGGCGCCATGCACGAGAACCTTGCCGCGGAAATCACCGATGCCTACAACAACACCGGGACCGTCGTCAAGAAGAAGGACGACACCCACCGCATGGCCCAGGCCAACCGGGCCTTCGCCCACCTTCGCTGGTAAAGTTCCTTTTGCCTTTTATCCGCATGAGCAAATTCGATCCAAAGAAGGCTTCACCGGCCAATTCCCCGAAGCGCCTGGTCCCGCTTGAATTTCAACGCAACATCGGGATCGTGGCGCACATCGACGCGGGCAAGACCACGACGACGGAGCGCATTCTTTTCTATTCCGGCAAAATCCACAAGATCGGGGAGGTGCACGAGGGTGCGGCCACCACGGACTGGATGGAGCAGGAGCGTGAGCGCGGCATCACCATCACCTCCGCGGCCATTTCCACCCAGTGGGTGACCAAGCGCGGCCCCTACGAGGGCATCGCCCATCGTATCAACATCATCGATACGCCCGGCCACGTCGATTTCACGGCCGAGGTCGAGCGTTCGCTCAAGGTCCTGGACGGGGCGGTCGCCGTTTTCTGCGCCGTGGCGGGCGTCCAGCCGCAGTCTGAAACGGTCTGGCGCCAGATGAACAAGTACATGGTGCCCCGCATCTGCTTCATCAACAAAATGGACCGCACCGGAGCGGACTTCTTCAGCGCCGTCGACGACATCCGCAAAAAGCTCGGGGGGAACGCCCATCCGATATATCTGCCGATCGGCGCCGAGGACAAGTTCCTCGGACTGATCGACCTGATCCGGATGCAGGCCCACATGTACAGGGAGGACGACGTCACCGGCTCGAACTATTCCGAGGAGGATATTCCCGACGATTATCTCGAGCAGGCCAGGGAGTACCGGGAAACCCTGCTGGAGGACATCGCCGCTTTCGATGACGCCCTTGCCGAGAAGTACCTCGAGGGCGAGGAAATCACCGATGAGGAATTCATGGCGGGCATCCGCAAGGCCACGCTTTCCCACCACTTTATTCCTGTCATCCCGGGAACGGCCTTCAAGAACAAGGGGATCCAGAAACTCCTCAACGCGGTTGTGAATTACCTTCCCAGCCCCCTCGACATTCCGCCGCAGAAGGGTCACTCCATGGAGGACGAGACCAGGTTGGTCGAGGTCGGCCCGGCTGATTCGGAATCGGTTGTTGGACTCGCCTTCAAGCTTTTTACCGACCCGTACGTCGGCAAACTCGTCTTTTTCCGCATTTATCGCGGTTCCCTCAGCAAGGGTTCGACCCTTTACAATTCGCGCACCGGCAAGGCCGAGCGCGTGAGCCGTCTCATGATCATGCACGCCGACCGCCGGGAGGACATCGATGTCGCCTATTCCGGGGACATTGTCGCCATCATCGGGGCAAAGGACGTGCGCACCGGGGACACCCTGGCCGACAAGGGCAGCGATATCATCCTCGAGCCCCCGACCTTCCCGGAACCGGTCATCAGCATGAGTGTCGAGCCCTCCTCCAAGGCGGACCAGGAGAAACTTTCCCTCGCCTTGCAGCGCCTCGCCGAGGAAGACCCGACTTTCGTGGTCTCCACCGATGAGGAAACCGGGCAAACCATCATCGCCGGCATGGGGGAACTGCACCTGGACATCATCCGGGACCGCCTCCTTCGTGAATTCAAGGTGGAAGCGCACGTCGGCAAGCCGCAGATCGCCTACCGCGAAACGATTACCCATCCCGCCGACGGGGTGGGGAAGTTTGTCCGCCAGAGTGGCGGCCGGGGCCAGTACGGGCACGCCGAGATCAAAATCGAACCGCTCGATCCCGGAAAGGGCTACGAGTTTTCCAACGAGATCGTCGGCGGCGTCATTCCCAAGGAGTACATCAAGCCCACCGAGGAGGGGATCAAGGAAGCCGCCCGCAACGGCACGATCGCCGGCTACCCGGTTGTCGACTTCAAGATCCGCCTGGTCTTCGGTTCCTTTCACGAAGTGGACAGTTCCGAAATGGCCTTCAGGATGGCGGGGATCTTCTCCTTCCGCGATGCCATGGCCAAGGCCAAGCCCGTTCTTCTGGAACCGATCATGAAAGTCGAAGTCGAGACCCCTGAGGAGTTCCAGGGCGATATCGTGGGCGATATCAACCGCCGCCGCGGCGTCATCCAGGGAATCGAGACCAAGGGCCAGGTCACCAAGATCTCGGCCAGCGTGCCGCTCGAGCAGATGTTCGGTTATTCGACCGACGTCCGTTCCCTCTCCAAGGGACGCGCCTCCTATTCCATGGAACCCAGCCACTTTGAGCCGGTTCCGACCAACATGCTGGAGGGGATCGTCAAGACTTCCTCCCGCGCCATCGCCCGTACCTGACAATCCTCATCTCACCTCGCAATACCTGTTAAGCCATGAGTGGTCCCAGAATCCGCATCAAACTCCAAGGATACGATTACCGTATCATCGACCAGAGCGCGACCGATATCGTTGATACCGCCAAGCGTTCCGGCGCCCGTGTCTCCGGACCCATTCCGCTGCCGACGCGCATCGAGAAGGTTTCCATCAACCGGTCCCCGCACGTGGACAAGAAGTCCATGGACCAGTTCGAGCAGAGGACCCACAAGCGCTTGATCGACATTGTCGAACCCACGGCCCAGACCGTCGACGAGCTCAAGAAGCTCAACCTTCCGGCTGGCGTCGATATCACGATCAACGTCTGAGGTGGCCTTTTTCGGGAATTTCTCCCAATTGATTTGACAGGGGCGATTCCGCCCCTTTTCTTCAGCCTCTTTTCCCCTTGGGAAACCGGCCTCCGCGCCGGAAAGTACCCGGAATTCCCCGGGAAACTCCTTTCGCGGGCCGACCAGTCTTTTTTTTGATCAACCTCTAATGCAGGGTTCTGGATCCGTTCCGTCTGCCGCTTGGAAAATGAGTACAGCACTAATTGGTAAAAAAGTGGGCATGACCCAGGTCTATGATGAGGCCGGGGAACTGGTGCCCGTAACCGTCATTGAAGCCGGTCCGTGTCCCGTTGTCCAGGTGAAGCGGGAATCGACGGACGGCTACCATGCCATCCAGATTGCCTTTGGGGGCAAGAAGGAGAAGAACACCAGCCGGGCCATGCTGGGCCACTTCAAGAAGGCCGGGGTGTCCGGCGCCTTCCGCCATCTCAGTGAAATCCGGCTTGACAAGGAGCCCGGGGAGGAAGCCGGCAGCGTGCTGTCGGTCGACATTTTCGAGGCGGAACCCAAGGTGGATGTCATCGGCACGACCAAGGGCCGCGGATTCCAGGGGGTTGTCAAACGCTGGAATTTCTCGGGTGGTCCGGCCTCCCACGGGTCGATGTTCCATCGCCGCGGGGGCTCCTACGGGATGTGCCAGTGGCCCGGCAAGGTCATCAAGGGCAAGAAAATGCCCGGCCATTTCGGAACGGACCGGCGCACCGTACAGAACCTGCGTGTGGTGAAGGTGATTGCGGAGAAGAATCTCATCCTGGTGAAGGGTTCGGTGCCGGGAGCCAACGGTTCCACGGTCCTTGTCCGCAAAGCCGTCAAGAAGAGAGTGAGTGCCTAAAAAGGGAGAACCAGCCACCATGAAGCTCAAGTATTTCAGCAAGGACGCGTCCAGTTCCTCGGAAAAGGATTTTGCCATTCCGCAGTTTGATGGCTCGAAAGGCCTGCAGGCGCTCAAGCAGGTGCTCCTTTCCCTGCAGGCCAACAAGCGCCAGGGAACGGTCTCCACGAAAACCCGCTCCACCGTGCACGGAACCGGCAAAAAGCCCTTCCGTCAGAAGGGAACCGGCGCGGCCCGCCAGGGATCCCGGGTGGCGCCCCAGCATTACCACGGCTCCGTCGCCCACGGCCCGCAGCCACGCGACTTCAGCCAGCGCATCAACAAGAAGATGCGCCAGGTCGCCCTTTCCCGGGCCCTCTTTGACCGGGCCCAGGACGGTGAAGTGGCGGTCATCGAGAAGTGGGAGGTCTCCGACCGCAAGACCCGCCTCTTCAACGAGGTGCTTCTGAAGATCGCTCCCGACGGCAAGATCCTCATCCTCGACGACAGCTGGTCGGACCAGAACATCCTAGCCGCGCGCAACATCCAGAGGGTTTCGATCAACGAGGCCAGCGACGTGAACGCCTATGATCTCAGCCGCTACGACCAGGTGATCGTCAGTGAAAAGGGGATGGAGCGCCTGCTCGCCCGCCTGAACGGAGGAAATTAAGATGATTCACAGGGATTCAGTAATCTTGGAACACATCATCACGGAGAAGGCGACCGAAGCCTCCTCGCACGCCAACCAGTACACCTTCAAGGTGGCACTTGAAGCGAACCGCGTCGCGGTCAAGCAGGCGATCGAGGCCCAATTCGGTGTCGAGGTGGCCGCCGTGCGCATCGCCAACAACAAGCCGAAGTACAAGCAGGACCGGATGCGCCGCCGCCGGGTCAGCCGCCGGTCCGCTTACAAGAAGGCCATCGTCCGGCTCAAGGAGGGATCCACCATTGAGATGGCCTGACCGAAGGGCCTGAAACAGAGGAGCACATTACCATGCCAACGATTTCCAAACGTCCCATCACGCCCGCGCAGCGCTTCCGCGTCGGGATTAAAAGCGAAGGGCTTTCCACCGAGCGCCCTGTCAAGCAGCTTACCAAATCGCTGCGCAGGAAAAGCGCCGGACGCAACAACTACGGGCGCATCACCAGCCGCCGTCGCGGGGGAGGACACAAGCGCCTTTACCGGCAGATTGACTTCCGCCGGAACCGTCTGGACGAGCCGGCCGAGGTGGTTCGTTTCGAGTACGACCCGAACCGTTCCGCCAATATCGCCCTGGTCCGCTACGAGGACGGGGAGCAGCGCTACATACTCGCCCCCGACAAGCTGAAGGTCGGGGACAAGGTGGTCAACGCTTCCGAAAAGACGGAATTCAAGCCCGGCAACAGCATGCCGCTCTCCAGTATTCCTCCGGCCATGCGGGTGCACAACGTTGAACTGCAGCCCGGCACCAAGGCCCAGCTGGTGCGCTCGGCCGGCGGCTCGGCCACCCTGGTTTCGATTGAGAAGGGAATGGCCACCCTCCGGATGCCTTCCGGCGAAACGCGGATGGTCAATGCCAATTGCCGTGCCACCATCGGGGAAGTCGGTAATTCCGAGCACGGCAACGCTTCCCTCGGCAAGGCCGGTCGTTCCCGCTGGAAGGGACGGCGCCCCCGGGTCCGCGGCGTGGCCATGAATCCCGTTGATCACCCGATGGGAGGGGGCGAAGGCCGCACTTCCGGCGGCGGCCATCCGGTCAGCCCCTGGGGGCAGCTTTCCAAGGGCTTCCCCACCCGCCGCAAGAACAAGCTTTCCAACAAACTCATCGTCGTGCGCCGAAACGGCCGCAAGGTGAAGAAATAATCGTAACGGACTAACGACAGCAACAACATGGCTCGCTCACTTAAAAAAGGATTCTTTGTCGATCCCGGCCTCTGGAAAAAGATCACCAAGGCGCAGGAAACCGACGACCGGCGCCCCATCAAGACCTGGAGCCGCCGTTCGCAAATCACCCCCGAGTTTGTCGGCCTGAATCTGGAGATTCACAACGGCAAGGGGTTTGCCCCGGTTCACATCACGGAAAACATGGTGGGGCACCGTCTTGGCGAATTCGCCATGACGCGCACCTTCAAGGGCCACCAGCCGCACACCAAGAAGTAGGGAAGAGGGGAATCATGGAAGTCACCGCCTATACCAAGTACAGCCGTATTTCCGCCAAGAAGGCGCGGGAAGTGGCCCGCGAGCTCAAGGGCCGTCCCGCCAACGAGGCCCTGGAGTTGCTCCGGTTTATTCCGCGCAAAGCCGCCCGCCTGTTGCACAAGACCCTGCACAGCGCGGTCGCCAATGCCGAAAACAACCATAACCTGAACTCGGATGAACTGGTCATCAAGGAGGCCATTGTCGAGGACGGCCCGGCTTTCCGGCGGTTCAAGGCCGCCGCCCGCGGTTCGGCCAAGCCCATCCGCAAGCGGACCAGCCATTTCCGCATCACCCTCACCGAATCCTCCAACTGAATTCATCATGGGCCAGAAAGTAAATCCTATCGGTTTCCGACTCTCCGTTCGTCGTGACTGGCAATCCCGCTGGTTTGCCGGAAAAAAGGAATTTGGGAAAAACCTTAAGGAGGACTGCCAGATCCGCACCTTCCTCGGGGAAAAATTCCGCTATGCGGCGGTTCCCCGGATCTTCATTGAGCGGGCCGGCAACCGGGTCCGCATCAAGGTCTTCACCGCCCGTCCCGGGATCGTGATCGGCCGCAAGGGGGCCGAACTGGAAAAGATCAAGGAGTCCCTCGGCAAGCTGATTGAAAAGGATGTCCTGCTGGACATCCAGGAGGTCAAGAAGCCCGACCTGGTTGCCCAGTTGGTCGCTGAAAGCGTGGCCCTGCAGCTTGAGCGCCGCATTTCCTTCCGCCGCGCCATGAAGAAGGCGGTGCAGACCACGATGAGCCTCGGGGCCAGGGGAATCCGTTTGCAGGTCAGCGGCCGTCTCGGCGGCGCCGATATCGCCCGCACGGAAAGCGCCCGCGCGGGTTCCGTCCCCCTGCATACCCTTCGCGCGAACATCGACTACGGCTTCACCGAAGCCCGCACCGTTTACGGCAAGATCGGCGTGAAGTGCTGGATCTGCCTCGAGGACGGCGAAAACGCACTCAACTGAGGGTATCCACGAAGCGAACGCAGCACAACCCATCCAATAAAAGGAGAAACTTGCCATGCCGTTAATGCCATCGAGAACCAAATACCGGAAGACCCAGCGCCGTCGCAACCGGGGCAATGCGAAGGGGGGGGACACCCTTGCCTTCGGGGATTACGGGATCCAGGCGCTGGGGCGCGGCCTCCTGACCGCCTCGCAGATTGAAGCGGCCCGTGTAGCCATCAACCGGTCCCTCAACCGCCGCGGGAAAGTCTGGATCCGGGTCTTTCCCCACAAGCCCATCACCAAGAAGCCGGCCGAGACCCGCCAGGGGAAGGGCAAGGGAGCAGTCGAATTCTGGGCCGCCAACATCAAGCCGGGCACGGTTCTCTTTGAACTGAGCGGGGTTTCCATCAGCGCCGCGCGGGAGTCCATGCGCCTCGCGGACGGGAAACTGCCCATCCCCTGCCGTTTCATTCACAAGGATCTTTAAAGGAGTTGTATCCCATGGCTTTGAAACCTGATGAAGTTGCCGAACTCTCCCTCGTCGAGCTGGAGAAGAAAATCCGCGATGTGCGGCATGAACTGCTCGAACTGCGCCTCAAGAAGAAAACCGGGCAGCTGGAAAAACCGCATTTGCTGAAGGAATTGCGCCGGGATGTGGCCCGCCTGGAGACGGCGGCCACAGGCAAGCGCAAGCAGGCCGCCCTGACCGCCTGACCGATCCAGAAACCAATCCCGAAGAGACAGGAATTTGCAAAATGTCAGACCGAAACAAACGCAAAACGATTACCGGAACGGTGACCAGCCGCTCGGGCGACAAGTCCGTCAAGGTGACCTACGACTACAAGGTCCGTCACCCGCTTTACGGTAAGGAAATCAAGCAGAAGACGGTGGTCCATGCCCATGACGGCGAGAACGTCTGCAGTGTGGGCGACCGGGTGGTCATCATGGAAACCCGTCCCATCAGCAAGTTGAAGCGGTTCCGCGTGGTCGATGTCCTCCAGAAGGCGCCGGTCATTGGATAGGAAAATCCGGAAAGGAGACACGTACGATGATTCAGATGCTTTCAAAGGTCAAGGTGGCCGACAACACGGGCGCCAAGGAGGCCAAGATGATCCGCCGTCTCGGGCAGCTCAAGCGCACCGCCGGGGTGGGGGATGAGATCGTGGTCCACATCCGCGACGCCTCGCCGGATTCCAGTGTCAAGAAGGGCACGGTTTGCCGGGCGGTCATTGTCCGGACCAAGGCCCCCATCCGTCGGGCGGACGGCAGTTACCTGCGTTTTGACAGCAACGCGGTGGTCCTCATCAATCCCGACGGGCAGCCGCGGGGAAGCCGCGTGTACGGGCCCATTGCCCGTGAGTTGCGCCAGAAAAAGTTCATGAAAATCATCAGCCTTGCCCCGGAGGTCCTCTAAATGAACCGTAGAATCAAATCAGGAGATGAAGTTGTGGTCATCGCGGGAAATCACCGCGGCGACCGCGGAAAAGTGATGCAGGTTTTCCCGCGGGAGGACCGGGTCATTGTTGAGGGAGTCAACAAGCGCAAGCATCACGAGAAGAAGACCCAGGACAACCCCGAGGGAGCGATCGTGGAGCGGGAAAACCCCATTCACCTATCCAACGTCATGCTCGCTTCCCGCTATTCCGGGAAAGTCGCGGCGAAGAACAAATAAGAGGAGTGCGCCAAGCGCCACGCAGGAAAAATGGAAAAGTCGTATTTATATCAATTCTATCTGGACCAGGTTGTTCCGGAGCTGATGAAGACCCTCGGCTACAAGAACATCCACGAGGTGCCCCGGATCGAGAAGGTGGTCATCAACACCGGCTTCAAGGCTGGCACGGAAAAGGGCCAGATCGACGAGATCGTCCGGGAAATCAGCAACATCGCCGGCCAGAAGGCGGTGGTGACCAAGGCCCGCAAGAGCATCAGCAACTTCAAGCTCCGGGAAGGCATGCCGGTCGGGGTGACGGTCACGCTTCGGGGTCGGCGCATGTATGAATTCCTCTACCGCCTGATCGCCGTCGCCCTTCCCGGGATCCGCGACTTCCGCGGGGTCCGGGACCGTCTCGACGGGAACGGCAACTACACCCTCGGCATCGCCGACCACGCCATTTTCCCGGAAGCCCATGCCGACTCCGGCAAGCAGGCCATCGGCATGGATATCTGCATCACCACATCCGCCGGGACCGACGATGAGGGCCGCGAACTGCTCCGGCTTCTCGGGGTCCCCTTCCGCAAGCGCCAGCAGCAGGCCGCGGCAACCGTTAACGCTTAATTTTCAGGAGACAAGATGGCCAAGAAAGGTATGATTGAACGAAACGCGAAGCGCGTACGCATGGCCGCGAAATACGCCGCCAAGCGCGCCGAGCTGAAGAAGGTGCTCGCCGATCCCAACACTTCGGACGAGGACTTCTACCTCGCCCAGAGGAAACTGACCAAGCTGCCGCGCAATTCCAGTCCGGTACGGATTCGCAACCGGTGCAGCATCACCGGACGCCCCCGCGCCTACATGCGCAAGTACGGCGTCAGCCGCATCACCTTCCGCGAGTTGGCCTCCGAGGGGAAAATCCCGGGTGTCACCAAGTCCTCCTGGTAACCCCCTCATCCAGAATCGAACAAGGAGATACCAATGTCTGATCCGATCAGTGATTTTTTGACCGTCATCCGCAACGCCTACCGTTCCGGAAAGGAGAACTGTGACACCCGTTTCTCAAAGCTGCACCTGAGCATTGCCAGGATTCTCAAGGAGGAGGGGTACATCCGCGAGGTCGAGCAGCTTGACATCGACGGCAAGGCGTCGCTGCGCCTGACCCTGAAGTATGTCGACGAGGTTCCCGCCCTGACCGGGATCAAGCGGGTCAGCCGTCCGGGCCGCAGGATGTATTATCAATCGCGTGAAATACCCAGGACCCTTGGCGGGCTGGGAGTTGGAATCCTCACCACTTCCCGGGGGGTCCTCAAGGACCGTGACGCCCGCAGACAGAACGTTGGTGGTGAGATGATCTGTGCCATCTGGTAAGAAAGAGGAAACGAGCAATGAGCCGCATTGGAAAGTTACCGGTCGCCATTCCGGAGAAAGTCGAGGTCAAGGTTGACAACGGGGCAACGATCCAGGTCAAGGGACCCAGGGGATCGCTGACCCGGAGCTTCAATTCGAGGGTGGTCTCCATCGAGGCCGCCGACGGGCAGATCACCGTTTCGCCGGTCGGCAAAAGCCGCGAGGCGCGGGCCATGTACGGCACCGCGCGCAGCATCATCAACGGGATGGTCGAGGGAGTGACCAGGGGTTTCGAGAAAAACCTGACGATCAACGGGGTCGGTTTCAAGGCCGCCGTGCAGGGGAAGATCCTGGATCTCGCGCTGGGCTATTCGCATCCGATCAAGCATCCGATCCCCGACGGCCTGACGGTCACCGTTCAGGACCAGACCAAGGTCAAGGTCGAAGGCTTTGACAAGCAACTCGTCGGCGAGTTCGCCGCCCGGGTGAAAAAGTACTACCCGGCCGAGCCCTACAAGGGCAAGGGCGTCGCCATCGACGGCGAATACATCCGCCGCAAGGAGGGCAAGAAGGCGGGATAATCCATTGCTTCAAGCGAGGGGACTCCCTCCTTCCCCGCAAGTCAATCATCCAGGAATCGAGCAAGAATGAAGGCACTCAAACACAAGCTGAATCTGCGCAGAAAGAGGATCTGGCGCATCCGCAAGAAGGTCTCCGGGACCGCGGAACGCCCCCGTCTCTGCGTATCCTTTACCAACAAGCACATCTATGCCCAGGCCATTGACGATGACTCGGGCAAAACCGTTGTTTCCGCTTCCACCCTTGGCAAGGACCTGAAGGGTGAGGACCTTTCCGCCAATCGCGAAAGCGCGGTCCGGCTCGGAAAGGCCTTTGTTGAAAAGGCCAAGGCGGCCGGCGTGGCGAGGGTTGTCTTCGACCGGCATGGCCGGCCCTATCACGGACGCGTGAAGGAGTTCGCCCAGGCTGTCCGCGAGGGCGGAATCGAATTTTAAGCAGACAGGATTTCCATGAGCGAAGAAGAAAACAAGAAGACCCCCGAAGGGGAAACCGCGGAGCAACCGGTTCCTGGAATCACGGTTCCTTCCCCCGCGGAAGAAGCCCCTTCCGATATCGTTGCTTCCAAGCCGGACACCAGGGAGCGCCAGAGCGCGGTGATCGGCAAGGTGGATCGTCCGACGACCACCAGGCCCAGG
>JBNGDP010000057.1:0-22329 GCA_049975345.1 Oceanipulchritudo sp.
GTCCACCCGCCCTCCTCGCCTTCCTGGAAATTGACGAGGGCCACAGCGAGCCCGTTCCCTTCCAGGATGAGGCCGTCATAGGCGTCGTCCTGGCAGGTCCCGGTCCCGCAGGTCTGCAGGCCCACGGTTTCCAGCACTTCGCGGGTGGCCTGCAGGCCTTCCCGTCCGAAGTCATAGGTGTGGTTGTTGGCCAGCAGGCCGACATCAAACCCGGCGGTCTGCAGGTCGCGCACCGCCCCGGACGGCCCGATGAGGTTGGGACCCTCCTTGTAGACGGGGCGCACTGCATCCGGCTCGGGATGCAGAACGGTCTCCACGTTGACGATCCGGTGGTCCGCGGCTTCAAGAATCCGCATTACTTCAGGGGGATACAGGCTTCCGGGATTTTCCCGGAGGGGACGGGCATAGGTCCGGGCGGGGGCCCAGTCGGCACAAAAGACCAGTTGCAGATGCGGCCCCGAAAACGCCTCTTCAGCAAGGGAACCTGTTTCAAAATCAAACCCGCGCATGATACTCACCTGATCGGTTGAACGGGTACCTTCGCATGGTTGTAGAATTTCATCAGGCAATTGGCGACGGCTGGCCCGAGGCCCTGATAGTACGCCTGGCTGGTCCGTTGCGGCTGTCCCTCCCGGTCATAGGCGAGGAAACGGGAAACCTCCATGGTCTGGCCGATGGCTCCGAACCGCCTCCAGACCCAGGCGGCGAAATTCGGCCGCTCCACCTCGGTCACCTCCCAGGCAAAGGGCTCGATGGGAACCTGTTCGAAAAAATGGCGGGTAAAGGCTGCCTCGTGGAGGGAGGCTTCCTCCGGAAGCATTCCTTTTTTGAAAACGGTCAGGCCCCCTCCGCTGCGATCGGGAGCATTCCATCCCATGTGGATGTCGAGCCCGTGCAGAACGGTCCACTTTTCCGAAAGCCGCGTGTACCATTCGCCGGCGGCGGCGGTTTCCGGGTATTCAAAGCCGCCCCAGTCCCGATTGAGATTTCCGCACTTTCCGTTTCCGGGGTGGGTGTGCATCCGATCCTCCTTCCAGCCCCCGTAAAGGGAATCCACATTCAGGCAAGGTACGATGGCCCACGCGAAATCTCCCCGGTCCAGGCGGCCGTCCGCCAACCCGCGGGCCAGTGAGTCCAGGGCAAACAAGCCGGCCCACTCGGTGTGGTGTTGATACCCCTGGAGGACGAAAAGGCCCTTGCATTCGCTATGCTCTCCCGGTTCGAACAACAGACCGTGCACGGGCCGTCCGTTCCGGCTGGTGCCGATTTTCTCGAGCCGGCAGACCTCAGCGGCCTCCATATCCGCAAGGAGCCGTTCCAGACTTTCGGGCAGGTAGGGAATCCCCACGCTGATGAACACCGGCGCCTCCTCCGGCGGGAGAACAAGGTTCACCCCGGTTGTGGTGCCCTCCACCTCATGGATCGCCTCCCATTTACCAAGATCCGGACTGCGGAAACAAACCTGGTCCAGAACCGCTGCATAATTCTCATTGCCGGGATAGTAAAAGCCGGGCAGCTCGGTCGCGCTGGTCTGGGGCCATTCAATCTTCAGACGCAGGTGCCCGGAATGCGGAAGGATCCGCGTCAGGAAAAAGTACTGTCCGTTGCCGGGAATCGTCTCCGGCGTGTCCGGGGCCATGCGCACCCAGCCGGCCCCGTGGGCCAACACTTTCCCACAGCTCCGCGGAAAGCGGTCTTCAACTGGCGGATCCATGTGCGTCATCTTAGGGCTACCCACCGTGCGGAGTTTTCCCCCTGGCTCAAACCCTCCATTGCCTTTAACAGTACAACCGGCCCCTTATCCATACCGTCCGGCGAGGAGCAGGAAGGCCGAGGCGGTCCAGGAATAGGCGGGATCCCGGAGCGGCTTTCCGGTGACGGCGTCGAAATTCTCGGCAAAGCCGGAGGCACGGCAGAGGCGCGCGAAGCGCCCGGCCACGGTGCGGGCCAGGCGCTCCTCACCGGCGGCCTCGAGCCCGAGGACAATGAGCACGGTGCTGGGCCCCCAGATCGGGCCGCGCCAGTATCCATCGGATGAATACTTCGGACTGTCCACGGGCTCGGTGGCGGGTCCCCATTTGGTCAAATGGGCCCGAACATGCTGAACGAGCTGCCCGCGGATCTGTTCCGGAAGACGATCACCAAGAACAAGCGGCATGCACGGTATCAGACTTTCACTACGGATGCGTTCGCCATGCCGGATCCCAACAAATCGGTCCCCGTCCCAGAGCTCCTCAAGGATGGCCCTGGTCAATTGATCCGCGACACGGCGCATCCGCCGGGCGGTTTTCTCCTCACCCAACTCCTCCGCGATACCGGCCAGCACCTCGGCCTGGGTGACGAGGAAGGCGTTCAGGTCGGGCGCTTCGAGGGGAACGCCTTCGTCGAATTGTGTGCTGTTATCCCAACCGGAGTCGTTGCCATGCAGGTAGTAGCAGAGCTTGCGGCCGGGCAAGCGCCGGTGCCGCAGCCACCAGTCGGTGAAACGGAGGACGGACGCGTACACGGGCCGCAGGCGCTTCGCGGTGAAGGCCCGCGGGTTGGCCCGCCGCATTTCCCGCAAGGCGATACCCCAGACGGGAGGCTTGTTGAAGCAGTAGTGCTCATGGACGTCGTTCATGGCGTCGGGGTAGACCCCTTGCGGGTCCTGCCGGTCGACCACGGTCATCAACTGGTCCATGGCCAGCCCGGGCATGCCGGCGGCCAGGGCCATGGCGTTGAAGCAGTTGTCCCAACTCCACACCTGGTCCATCCAGCCCTTCGACATGAGCATCGCCTCCCGCCGGAACTTCCCTTCCGGGCTGACCAGGCAGGTCCAGTTCGTAAAGGCGGCAAACTGCCGGGTACGCGCAAAGGGTCTCGCCACCGCGGGCTGCGCCTTTTCAAAATGCTGGAAATTCTTCGCCAGACTACGATTTTCCTCCTCGAAGGACCGCCGCCTGGGCCGCACCCAGGTCGAGGTGTACCGGTCGAGGGCCCATTCTCCGGAACCGGCTTCTCCGGAAAGCAGATTTACGCGGATGTGCTCACAATAATCCTCCCGCCAGGGGGCGTCCAGCTCCTGCAGTCCCTCGAGGCACTCCACCTGCAGGCGCATGCGCGCGGAACGCAGGTTCAGGGCGCACAGGGTGTCGCTGAGCTGGAAGGCCACGTTCCCCGGAACCGGGCGCGCCGTGACCCGGAGCCCGAGGCCATGCGTGGCCCGGATCCGCACATTCCCCGGGGGAAGCAGGAGCAGGTCCACTGATCCAGGGCCTTTCAGCGGCCGCAACCGCAGAAGCCCCGGCCCGATCTCGTACCGGCAGGCGCGGCGGCGGCGCCCCGTCAGCAGGTCGATGCGGCAGATTTCCCGGTGGTTCAGCTGGAAGCCGTGATGGTTGCGCAGGTACAGCCCGCTCCCCATCGGGCGGTGATGCGCCGGATGGCGCCGGTCGCGGACGGCCAGGCTCAGCCAGCAGCCGCGCGAGCTGACGGGAAAGGTGGCAGGATTCAGCTGCGGGTGACGGATCATGGTCATAAAAGAGGTTCATCGTAAATCTCTTTGAAAACGCAAGCAAACCCGCCAAGGCATCCCGACAGGGATCACAATAAATCTCTTTGAAGACGCAAACAAACCCGCCAAGGCATCCCGGCAGGGATGCGGGAAGGTAGCCCCGGGTTGAGCCCTCCGAAGTCCCGCGAAGTCCGAAGGGCAGAGCGCGGACGAAGGAGGGCGACACCCGGGGTTGGATGGATGGAATATGGAAACGATCCCGGCAGGGATCGCAGTGGTGGCATCCCTTCAGGATGCGCATGCCAATTTTGAATTTTGAGTTTCAGCCAGGACCGGTCCATTTTCAAATCCGTAAATTGAAAAGGGGCGCCCCTCCGTTTGGAAAGGCGCCCCCGTTGTTTTCTATTTGATCAGGTTGGCTTCGCCATCATCCCGCGACGCGAGACCTAGTTGAAGACAACCGGGAGCCGGTACTTCATGCCCGGGACTTCCGGCCGCTCAAACCGCCACTGGCGAAGAGCGTTCTTTACTGATTTGGCGAACTCGTTGTGGGTGGCAGTCTCCACAACGATTTCGTCCGGGCGGCCCTCCTCGTCGATCCGGAAGGTGACCTCCACATTCCCCCGGATGTTGTACCGGGAGAACTCGTAGGGCACGATCGGCTCGACGACTCGGATCGCTTCTGGTTCGCGCAGCTCCGTGGTTTCAGGCTGGGCCAGCAGGACGCCGCCGTTTCCCGAAACCAACAGTGCCAGCGTAATCAGCAGGTTTCTGTTTTTCACTTTCATTGATTCGCGTGTGTTGTTGAGACCCGTGGCGAATCGCGAACATCGAGACCCGCTTCCCGAGTCTCACCACAAGAGCATGTCCCGCTTCCCCGCCAGCGCAAGCGGGGAGGCGGTTACAATTTGAAGGAAGCCCCACCCGGACTTCACGCAATTGCCACATTCACGGGGCCAGGCTGATGTAATCCATCTCAAGGAAGCTCCAGAACAGGTACGACCGGTACCGCCCCGAATGCATCAGGAATTCATCGCGACTGTAGCTGTAGACATAGGGGAAGAGGCCCGCGTAGGTCCAGAACCAGCCGAGGTCCGGAATGTAGAAGAGGAAGGCACTTTCGTCCCCGAAACAGTACGTCCAGCCCAGGCCGAAGTGGCTGATCCACGGGGAGTCGATGTCCGGCGCCCACATGTCCCCCATCCAATCCGTCCCGCGCCAGCCTTCCGGCAGCCGCAGGGTGTCCGACCACAGGCCCTCCACCGGCTCGGGAGCAAGCGGCGACCCGCCGGTCGAAAGGACACAGTTCAGGGTCGCCAGTTTCTCCATCATCATGATTTCAACCGTCGCCTGCACGCGCACCCGGGTAAACCCGACCCCCCGGGCCATCCAGAGCTTCACCGGGGTCTCGTCCTCGCTGAAAAAGACCACCCGGATGCTCTCGACGTCGCCCGCGTCCCAGGTCGTGACCGTTTCCACCGCCTCGATGACCATCGCATCCTCCACCGGTCCGGTCGACAAATCCGCCGTGTAGTCATAGGTTTCCCCGATGTACACATGCCGCGGCAAGACCGCCGCCGGGGTCAGATACACCTCCTCGTCCGTGTCGATCGGGAATCCGGAGTACGTGGCCACCCCCTCGCGGCTGTGCAGGTACAGGTTTTCATCCGTCATCGAGAAGACCAGGCTCTGCTGCATCGCCAGCGGCACCTGAATGCCCGTCAGTTCTATTGCCATCTCCACCGCTCCCGGTTCCGGCGGCTCCGAAAGGGCCCGTATCTCGATGCTGCCCGTCATGGTGGAGGGTGCCATCCCCGCCACCGTCAGGGATCCCATGAATTCCCACGAATTGCCCGGCTCCAGGTCCAGGAAGTCCGCGATATCCAGGGCCCGCAACGGACCCGCTGTTCCAAACACCAGAGCCCACGCGCACAGCACGCGGCCCCACCCGCTTTTCCATTTCATTTCCTTTTCCTCCAAATGTATGCCTGCCTTCCTTGGCAGAACGAACGGATTTTGGGGGCTTTCCCCCGCAATGGCAATCCCTTTCGAATCCCTTGCCCCTTTCCCCGGTCCCCCCAGCCCGAATTCCTCGCTTGACACGCCCCCTCCGCCCCCCAGATTCCTACCCTTTCCTTCCCCCGGGAAGGTCCGTTTGGGCTCAGGTGGTGAAATTGGTAGACACGCTGTCTTCAGGCGGCAGTGCCGCAAGGTGTGCGGGTTCGAGTCCCGCCCTGAGCACCACGCGACTCACTCCGTTCGTTCATGGCAGGCCACATCCTTCGCTCTCCGCCGTGTCAGCCGAAATCGCAGATGAAGGCTGGAGCTTCGCGTGGCGCAGCCATGCTTGCTCCCCCCCTCGCTATGCTCGGAGCTTCCGATGGCAGACTGGCCGGTCTACTTCCAAAGCAGACTCAACGGCACAGCATACATTTGATCCCCAAACGGGGTCACCGTTTCCCCATCATACAAAACGATTCCGCATTTGAATCGCGGCCCGAGTGCTTCCCGCAGCTTTTTCAGCCAATTGAAATCGGGGGATTTGACTGTAGCCGAAGCTTTGACCTCAATCCCTGCAACTTCCCTTCCCCTTCTTTCCAGAACAAAGTCGACTTCCATTCCGTCTTTCCCTCTCAGGTGGAAAAAGTCGACTCGCTCTTCATGCCAACTCGCCAGTTTTCGCAATTCCTGATAAACGAAAGTTTCAAGAAGTTGGCCCAGTATGGATCTATCCTCAATCAGTGAGGTGGTATCCAATCCAAGCAGGGAGCAGGCAAGCCCCGTATCCCCGAGATGAACCTTCGGTGACTTTACAAGACGGCGAATCCGGTTTGTGAACCAAGGTCTTAATTCATCTACAAGGAATAGCTGCTTCAACAATGTCACGTAGTCCTTGATCGTCGGATTCGAGATTTCGAATGGAGATGCCAATTTTGATATGTTTAATAGCTGGGCAGATTGACCAGCTAACAATTGCAGCAATTTCGGCAGGGCATCCATATGTTGAATCCTGGCGAGATCCTGAATGTCCCGTTGGATCAGTGTATCGGTGTAATCCCGATACCAGTTTTCCCGGCGGCGCCCGGTCGTTCTCGCCAGAGCTGCTGGGAATCCTCCTCCCACTATTTTTTCAGCCAGGGCCATTCCCAGGCGTTCGGTGGATTCGATCCTGAAGTTGGCGGCAAATAGTCTTTCGATGAAAGTCGGTTTCGATCCCAGTATTTCCGACTGAGAGAGCGGCCACAGCCTCAGGATTTCCATCCTTCCAGCCAGAGAGTCTGACAACTGGGGGAGGGTCAGGATATTTGCAGAACCCGTGAGGATGAATCTGCCGGGTTTTCTGTTACGATCAACCGACAGCTTTACGGAGGTAAACAGCTCGGGAACTCGTTGCACTTCATCCAAAACTACATTTTCGGGCAGGCTTCCAACAAATCCCTGGGGATCCTCAGCAGCTGCTTCCCTCAGTCCATCATCATCAAAACTAAAGTACGCATATCCCGATTCAGCACCCTGCATTTTTGCCAGGGTTGTCTTCCCGCATTGCCTTGGTCCATGAATGAGTACGACCGGTGTATCCTTTAGGGCTTCCTCCAGGCGATCTTTCAGGAAACGAGGATATAGGGCGTTTTTCGACATGCAGCCAATTAAAAATAAATCCTCAGCCAATTTAAAGTTTTTTTCGGCCAATTTAAAGTTTTTCACCAGCCGGGTTAGAGAAATCTAATCAAACCCCGGATAGCTTGGCGCTAATAATAGAAGAGTCAGATTTGCCAATTATTTGCCAATTTACTGACAATTTCCCGCGTTTGGCTGCAACTCCTTGCCGAACCGGATTTCCATAAGATGCTATCCGATAACGGGAAGTGAATCTAAATGAAAACAGATGAACACTTTCTTACGGTTCGAGTCCCGCCCTGAGCACCACCCTTCGCCCTGCGCAGCGAAGCGTAGCACGGGGGCAGGGCAGCCATGGGGTCGGACCTGCGTACGATATTGCCCGTAGGCCACTTACTGAAATTACAACCAAGAATCGAAGGCTGAAAAGATGCATCTTCCATCCGAACGTGGGCTTCGAATCCTTGTTTGCCAGGTAGGAGCCTGCTTAGAACCTCGAATACCGGACCCTTTTTGCCTGTTTAAGGCCAAAAATCACTTCCAGTGAGAGAAAAGATCGTTACCAATCAACGATATATGGAGGTCCGACCCCAATCAATTCAATTCGCCAAGAATGGTCATTACTGATAACCCCGTGTCATGAAATCATGCTGGAGGAATCGTTTTAAAGGAATTACGCCCGCAACCCTCCCGGCCATGGCCTTGCTTTTCGCGGTGGCGGCTGCCTGCGGGAACCCCATGATCGGGCGGTTCAACCCCGAAAAGGACCTGCTGCTGCTCCACTACGACTGCAAGACGGACGTGGATGACATCCAGTCGGCTGCCGCGGCCGGCACCCTCCTGCGCGACCCGCGTTTCAAGGGAGTCCGGTATCATGCCGTCGCCGGCGCCTACGGGGTACAGGGAGGATTGTACGTTCCGGCCAACGCGGTCTTTGCCATGGTCTTCGGCGGGCACTGGTCGGATGCGCACACGGACTTTGAGGCCGCCGTGGATGAGGTCGCCGGACTGGCCAGGCAGACCCTTGAGAAGGGAGGAAAGGTTTGGATCGCGGAAGGCGGGCAATCCGATTTTTCCGCGGAGTTGCTTCGCCGGGTGGAAGCCGCCCTGCCGGAAATGGCCCCCGGCGATTCCTTCCACATTGTGCAGCACAGTGACTGGAACGAGAAGGTCACCTCGGAGGATGCCCTTGCCTATGTGAAAAGCGAGGCCGCATATCACAAGATACCGGATGGCAACGGTGCCGGCAACGGGACCCCCTGTTTCCGGACGGAGAGCAGCGAGGGATGGCAGGCAGTGCAGTCGGAGGAGCTGGCCCGGATCTGGCAGGCGGCCGTGGCCGTTTGTGAAACGTATAACGGGGTCGACGGGCGCTATGTAAACGAGGCGATTCAGAAGGGCGGACTGGACTTCTCCGATACGGTCGAAGTGTGCTGGATCTTCGGCTTCAGCCACCTGGAAGGCCCCCCCGCGTTTTTCCGTGAATTCGCCAACAGCGCTGACGAAGCGAACGGGGACCCTTTACCATTGAAAGCAAAACGAGCCGGGCGTGAGTGACGAACAGCGCGTACAGATCGGCCTGCCCGACCAGCCCAGCTTCAGCAAGGTTTTCAAACGCGAAACCGGGGAAAACCCCACCCGGTTCCGGCAGCGCGTCCAGCCGGTGTAAATTCCAAACGAAGGAAAAATGAAAAAGCTGCATCTGGCCAACCCCCTGATCTCCGAGCCCGGAATGTCCGATCCCCATGCCCTGGTTCTCGATGACGCCTGTTACCTCTTCACCGGCCATGATACGGGATTCGGGATCGAGGACTGGATCATGCCGGACTGGCGCATCTACCGCTCCGAAGACCTCCAGGCATGGACCCGGGTGGGTGCCATCAGTCCGGCCGACAACTACATGGGCTCCGGCAGCACCAACTGCTGGGCCGGCGACATCGCCCTTGCAAACGGCCGCTTCTACTGGTATTTTTCCAACGGCAACCGGGAAACGGGCGTCATGACAGCGTCCCGACCCGAAGGCCCCTACCGCGACGCGCTGGGCGGGCCGCTGGTCGATTCCTTCGATCCGAGCATCTTTATCGATGAGGACGGGTCCGCCTACATTGTGTATGGATATGGCGACTACAAAATTGCCCGGCTCAAGGAGAACATGACCGAGCTGGCTGAGGAGCCGCGACCGGTCACCATCGAACGCAAGGAAACCTTTCCCCACATGGATAAGAACTCCCTGCACCGCCATGACGGATTGTATTATCTGAGCTGCTCGGGCTACTACGCGACCGCCCGCAACATTTACGGGCCCTACACCTGCCGCGGCCTGGTCGGCTCGGGATGGCAACTCGACAGCCACTATGCCCATGGCGACTTCTTCGTCTGGAAGGGCAACTGGTACCACGTCTGGTGTCGCTACCGCAACCGGCGCGTGGACCGCATCCGCGATTGCTTCATCGCACCGGTCAGCTACGACAGCGACGGCGGCATGCACGACGACCTGTCCGGTCTTCCTTCCGGCAGTGAGGGGCGCTACTGAGGGTCCGGTTGTCCTCCTTTCGCAGGAGGAATCAAAGAGCCGCGCCTGGTCGACCTCGCCGGGGACTGGATGTCCGGGGCCTTGGCAGGCATCGCCGGCCCCTCCCTATTCCTCGCTTTCGGAGGCCCGCCGGGCGAATTCACGAAGGTCCTCGACGGTGTCTCCCTCGTCCATGATTTCATGGCCGATCAAGGTTTCCAGGACATCCTCGAGGGTGACGACCCCGGCGAACCCGCCGAACTCGTCGACCACTCCCGCCATGTGCTCGCGGTTGCGGATGAACCTGCCAAAGGCGCGCTTCACGGTCGCCTGGTCCGGGAGGATCATCATTTCGCGGAGCAAGTCATCGATTTTGCGGTCCCATTCATCACGGGCCGCGGCGACGAGGATGTCGCTGCGCATCACATATCCAAGGAGCCGCTCGGGATCCTGCAGGACCGGGTATCTTGAGTAGTTGTCGGTATCCGCCATCTCCAGGGCTTCCCGAATCTGCATTCCCGACCGCAGCGACTTGACCACGGTACGCGGGGTCAGGATTTCCGTCACCTTGACCCGCCCGAAATTGATGACGCTTTCGAGGAGACGCGCATCCTGCGGATCGAGGACACCGGCTTTCCGGCCCAGGTCCGGCATCGCGTCGATCTCATCCCGGCTGACCCTGTTCATTTCTCCATCGCGGGCGATCAGGCGTGAGATGAAGCGCGAGAGAATCACGAGGGGCCACATGGTAATCATGACCACCCGCAGCACGTATGCACTGGGAACCGCCAGTTGGCGCCAGTAGACCGCGCCAAAGGTCTTCGGGATAATCTCCGAAAAAACCAGGATCAGAAGGGTCAGGACCCCCGAAATCACGGACAGCGGAATATTCTGGAAGAGGACCTGGGCCTGGGCGCCAACCCCGGCCGCCCCCACCGTGTGGGCGATCGTGTTGAGGCTCAGGATAGCCGCCAGGGGGCGGTCGACGGACGCCTTCAGCTCCTCCAGCAGTTTGCCCGTGCGGGCATGCGAATCCCGCATCGCGGTGATGTAGGACGGCGTCAGGGACAGCAGCACCGCCTCCAGCAGCGAACAAAGGAAGGAGACAAAAATCGCAAGGAGGAAATATGCGACCAGAAGGGTCATTCCCTGCCTTGATGTAACCCGGGCCCGTTCAAGGCAAGCTCATTGCGGTCCGGGGAATCCCGATTCTGACCCGTACATTGTCAACATCGGCCGCTCAAGGGGACCAGGGCCCGACCCCATTCCATGGGGAAAAGATTGCCAGGGAAAGGACATCCAATTACCGTTTGTTGGAAGGGAGGTAACGAAAAATGAACACGGTAGAGCGCAAAACCCTGTTCAAGGAAGCGGCTCGATATGCGGACCACTATCTTGGATCGGAACCGGTCCCACCCCTCCAAGCCTACGCGATCGACTTGCAAGCGAAAATGCAGAGGGTGCTGGGCAACCGGGAAGAGGCGGAAAAGCTTGGTCAACAAGCCAGCGGCATCGATCCGTTCTACTCCAATGCCAGCGGTGCACCCGGCGCCAACCTCTTCACCCGGCCAGGGAAGGTCGCACCGTTTCACCAGTACTTTTTCCGGTTCATTTAATCCTGCCTTCACCGGGCGATCCATTCCCCGTCGAGGTACCGGTAAAACCAGCAGGGATCCGCGGTCCCGACACCGTAGCGCAGCCACTGGTCGGATTCCCGCCAGAGGTCCGGGAAGCGGTCGGCGGCGGTGTGGAGCCAGCCAAGATGGAAGGCGTAGAGCCAGAAACCGGTGTCCGGATCGGCGGTCGCGGTATCGAGGTACAGCCAGCCGAGGGTGTCATGCCGCAGCCATGGCCAACCACCGGTCTGGAAGCGGCCGATGCCGGTGTTCTCCCACCAGCCGTCCGTCAGGGTGGCCTGCTCGCCGAAAAAGGATTTCACGACTTCCGGATCCGGACCGGCCGGGTCCGCTTCCAACGGCTCCGGCCGGGCCACCCGACCGAAGAAGAGGAGGCTGCCCGTCACCTTGTCCCGGATCAGGAAGAGGAAGGGCCGGTTGCCGTAGAAGAAGGGGTTCGGATTCCCGGAAGTCACCTCCACGACGATCCCGGTCGCCGCGGCGGCCTCCGTTCCCTCCTCCTTTACCTGGAGGAAGGTCTCGTGGATGACCTTGGAGATAAAGAGATCCGGCCGGCCGAAAATACCCGAAAAGTCGGCGAGTGCGGTGAAGGGAATCTGCATGCCGAGGACCTTGAGGAAAGCGCTTAGCTCCTCCTTGAAGCGCAGGCTGAAGCGCGGAAGCCCGACGATCACCTCGGTCTCGAACCGGGATTTCATCCAAAAAGCGAGCTTTTCCGGGGTCAGCCCGGCTTCGAGGGCGGTGATATCCCCGTCAATGGGTGAAATCAGCACCGCCTCCATCTGGAGGCCATGGTAGGGAAGCGTGACCACGACCGCCTCCTCATCGGAATAAAACGGCAGGTCCTCCTTCATCCACATCATGTCGATATCAATTTCCGAGCCGTTGTCGGCGTAAAACACATCCTCCCGGGTCTCATCCGGATCAAAGAGGGTCTGCCAGGCCCCCTTGAAGTAGACGGCGTTGGTCAGGACAATGGCCGTGTCGGGACTGACCGATCCCTGCGGCAGGAGCTCGGGGATGCGCTCCTCGGTCTGGTCGGAGACCCAACTGTTGATCTGTTGCCGCGAACCTTCCGTATCGAACCGGTAATCCAGCGATTCCGCATGGGCGTGGTAATCCGATTCCAGGATCGAGGCGTATTCCGGAAGGATGGCAAACCCTTCGGCCGGCCAGATCGCATTGGCCGTACGGAGGGCGATGAAGCCCTCTTCCTGAAGGCCATCCAGCGTTTCGATCAGCTCCCCGAACAGGGGATGGGTTGTCGGTTGGTCAAAGGGAAATTGCAGGGTCTCGGCCATTTCCGCCGCGGTATCGCCCCGGGCCCCGGCCCAGGTCATGGCAAAGGCCGTGGAAATGCTCCAGGGGGAGATGAACACATTCCCCTCCGCTCCGTCGGCAAGCTGCCGGTAGAGATCCAGCCCGAAACGGTTGTTTCCCGCCACCAGGGCGGCGGCGTCTTCACTGATCCCCTCCCCCTGCGACCATGCCGTCGCCCCGGGCAATCCCAGGCAGGACAGCACGGAAAAGAATACCCCCCAACGTGTTTTCATGACCATTATGACCTCAGTTTAAGGAAATTGTTCCCTCCCCGCAATCAATGAATTCCCGTGCGCAAAGATATCCTTGCCTCCCCTCCCGGCTCTGCTTTGCTGGAATGTTTTTGGAGCCATGGCACTGACAGCATTCACCAGCCGGATTCTCTTGGACACGGGCATCAGCATGGGAGACGAAGGCAAAGGCCGCCTCATCCCGGAACTGATCCGCGAACTGCAGGAAAAAACGAAAACGCGCAACCCGGTGGCCATTGTGGTGAAGGTCAACGGGGGTGCCAATTCCGGGCACACCAGCGGCGGGTTGAAGCTCAACCTTTTCCCCGCCGGCGTGGTGGAGGAGAGCGTGGAATGCCTGGCCATCGGCAGCGGGGTCGTGGCCGATCCCCACAAATTCCTCTGGGAAAGCGCCTACATCGAGAAGCACGGATTCGCCGTCCGCGACCGTCTCCTGATCGACGAGCGGACCATGGTGAGCGACCTTTCCCACCGGCTCCTCGACCTCGGATGGGAATGGTACCGCGTGAACATCCTCGGGCAGGAAAAGCGCGGGTCCACCGGCCGGGGCATCTCCCCCTGCTACAGCGAGGAAACCTCGCAGTTCGCCATCTACTATAACGAATTTCTTCTCGACCGGGAAACCTTCGCGGAACGAATGCGGGCGCGACTCCAACGGGCCCTTCACACCCTCCGGCACGTCTGCCAGGTCCCGGAAGAGGAGTTCCGGGGATTCCTCGAGACCCTCACCCGGGCCGAGAAGCGGGCCAACGGGGAACTGATCGAAGCCGGCCTCTTCCCGGAGGAGGTGTTCGACTTCAACCGTTTCCTCGGCGGGGAGCCCTACTCGCTCGATATCGAGGCGATCGTGGAAAGCTACTGGAGCGCCGGCACCCGCCTGAAGGACCAGATCGGGGATGTCCGTGAAAAGATCCGCGCCGCCATCCAGTCCGGCAAGCATGTCATCGGCGAGTTCGGCCAGGCATTCTGGCTGGACAAGCGCTTCGGGTTTCCCCCCAACGTCACGGCTTCCCACACCCTGCCGGCCGAGTTTTTCCTCAGCACCGGCGTGCCCTTGCAGCCCGCCCACGTCCTGGGCGTCTGCAAGGCCTACGACACCAAGGTCGGCACCCATGTCTTCCTCTGCCGCTTTCCGAAGGAGCATCCACTCGGCCGGCGCCTGTCCAAGCTCGAGTATGGCACCACCACCGGACGGCAGCGGATGGTGGGCTGGTTCGACGCGGTCGAGAAGGGGGATGCCATCCGCTACGGCGGCTGCCAGGACATCGTCATCAACAAGATGGACGCCCTCACCTACGGGGGCGACTGGCTGCCCGGCGGGGAGTTGCTGATCTGCACCGGCTACCGTCATCCCGACGGGACCCTTGTCCGGCATGTCCCCCGTGACATCGCCACCCACAAGTCGCTCCGGCCCGTTTACCGGCAGCTTCCGGGATGGGAGGAGGACATTTCCAAGGTCCGCACCTTCGACAACCTCCCCCTCAATGCCAAGCATTATGCGGCGGCGATGATGAAGGCCATCCTCGAGGCCGCCTTCGGGGATGAATCCGGCTGGCCCGCCAGCCTCCCCAACCTCCGCTACATCGGTGTCGGCCCCGATCCGCAACAGATCATCAGGGATGTCCCGGAAACACGCGAGTTGATCCGCCTGGCCTAGGCCTCCGGAAAGCGCGCTAAATCTTCACGTTCAGGGGGGTCAGGACCACCGTCTCCCCGTCCTTGCGCTCGTAGCGGTAGAGCTGCGTCCGCTGCACGTCCACCAGCGAACAGAGGGCCGGCAGGCTCTCTTCCGGCACGCTGTACAAGACAAGGAAGGGCTCCTCCTTGAAAAAGATCAACTGGGTGGAGATCGACTGGATGCCGAACTGGTTGTCCAGATAGAGCGCCAACTGGTCGCCCAGCGATTCCGGAAGGGGATTCCGCAGATCCACCTTCTCCCGGTCGATGAGCGAAAACAGGGGGATCGCGTACTGGGATGGTGCACTCATTCCCCGGCCCGGCTGCGGGCGTCCTCTTCGACGGCCTTCTTGATCGTGGTAAGGGTTTCCAGGGCCGCCGTTTTGGCCGGTTCCAGATCGCCCGGCTGGACCACCTCCTCGCAGGCGAAGAAGTAGAACTTGATCTTGGGCTCCGTTCCGCTGCCCCGCACGGCGTAGCTGTAACCGTTGTCGAGCTCGAGGAAATAGAAGTCCTGCTTGGGAATCTCCTTCCCGTCGGCGTCCTGGATCGTCTGCGTCCCGAAATCCTTCCAGCCGGTCACCTTGAAGCCGGCGATCTCCGCCGGCGGATGCTTCCGGTAGGACTCAAGGATAGCGGCGATTTTCGCCGCCCCGGAGGCCCCCTCGTGGTAGATATTGGTTACGTCCTCGAGATAGTATCCATACCGCAAATACACCTCGTCGAGGTACTGGAGGATGGACTTTCCGGCGGCCTGCAGGCTGGCGGCCATCTCGGCGAACATGAGGACCGCGGCGTTGGCGTCCTTGTCGCGCAGCAGGTCGGAGGCCAGGTAACCGTAGCTTTCCTCGCCGCCGAAGACGTAGAAGGTGCTGTACTTCAACAGCCATTCGCGCCGCTGGGCGAGCGGGATCGAATCGTATTCCCCGGCCTCGATCCCCTCCTCCCGGAGCCGCTCCATGAGGGCCTCCTCGTAGATCTTGAGTTTTTCCCCGATCCACTTGAACCCGGTCAGGGTGTCGATCACCTTGAGGCCGTGCTTTCGCGCCACCGCGGCCTGCAGCGGCGTCGTGACAAAGGTCTTGATGAGGGCGGCGTTCGGCGAACCCTCCTTTGGAAGAAGGCCGAGTTCCTTCATCCGCTCGATGCGGAAGGCCGCGAGAAGGGAACCGATCATATTCCCGCTCAGCAGCACCATCTCCCCGTTTTCATCCCGCACCGCGACCCCCATGCGGTCCGCGTCGGGATCCGTCGCCATGACGATGCCGGCCCCGCTGTCCCGGGCCTGCTCGATGGCCATGGAAAGGGCCTCGGCGTTCTCCGGGTTCGGGGACTTGACCGTCGGGAAGCGGCCGTCCTGGACCATCTGCTCCTCGACCGTGTCGACCGTGAGGCCGAACTCCGCGAGGGCGGCCGGGGCCGTCACCCCGCCGGTCCCGTGGATCGGGCTGAAGACGATCCTCGGCGCGGCCTTCCGGAAAACGGAGGCGTCGAGGATGTTTTCCTTCAGGGCGGCAAGGTAGGCGGCGTCCTCCTCCTCTCCAAGCATCTCCACTCCCTTGAGATCGACCTCCAGATGATCCGTGGTGGATTCCATGCTCACCTGGTAGACCTCGTGAATGATCCCCTCGGCGTGGGGATAGACCACCTGGGCCCCGTCCTCGAAATACACCTTGTAGCCGTTGTCATGGGCCGGGTTGTGGCTGGCGGTGATGACCACCCCGGCCGTGGCCCGGCAATGGCGGACCGTGAAACTGAGCTGGGGTGTCGAGCGCGGCCCCTCGAAAATCAGCGCCTTGCCGCCGAGGCGGTTCCAGGTCGAGGCCGTCAGCTCGCAGAAATACCGGGAGAAGTGGCGGACATCATGCGCGATGACGATCCGCGGGGTGCCCTTTCCCTGCAGGTGATGCTCGCAGTAGCGGAATAGGCCGATGGTCGCCCGGATGATGTTGAAATCGTTGAGAACCGCCGTGCCCACCGCCGCGTGCTCGGGGGTCCCCTGCGGACCCGGGGTTCCCCGTTCAGCGGACGGGACGACCCGCCCGATGGTGCGGTTGCGCATCCCCCCGGTGCCGAAGGCAAGGAACTGGTAGAAGCGGTCGTTCAATTCCTCCCACTGTTCCCCTTCGACCAGTTCCCGGATGCTCGAAAGGGCCCAGTCCGGCAGGAAATTCCCGCCCAGCCAGTCGAGAAGGTTCTTCGCGCTCGATTCGAGGAGTTGGCCCCCGGAAGCGGCCGCTTCAATGGTTTTGTTCAAGCTCATGGGTCTGGTGTACGGTAAAAAGTTTCTTAAACCAGCACGGTTCCGTCCTTGATGGTTGGTTTCTCCTCCAAGCCGCTCCATTGTTGCTCAAATGCCTCTTCTGAATCGGCGAACAGGGGGCTGATTTCAAAAGTGACATCGGGCAAACCAGTCTCATCGGTCTTCAGGTCAACGCCTGCGGCCTTCAGCCAGCGCGTCCATTGCCGCAACTGGTCCGCCTTGCAGGATTCCGCTGAATCGGTCCCGCTGGCGTTTTTGACCGGGCTGAAGTCATCCTCCCGCAGCGTCTCGATGACCACCGGATGGTCCGCGAACGGGAGCGCGTCGAAGACAAACATCTCAAACTTGATCCCGTTGGGTTCCTCCGGCTTGACGGGATTTCCCTGCTCGTTGAGCGCCTTCACCTTTTTCAACGCCTTGTGGAAGGGCAGGCGGGCCTCCGAGGTCCCGCTCCCGATCCGCTCCACGAAATCCGTGGACAGGATGTGGATGGCGATGCTGCCGGCCCGGAAGCGCAGCTCGCCGGATGCGTCCCGCTCCTCCTGCAGGCTCTCCGGCATGTCCGAATACTCCACCACCACCATGCGGTCGCCCTGGATGCAAAAGTGCCCGACCTTCTCGCCGGGATATGCCTTGGGGATCATCTTGCTCGACATCGCGGACCCATGCTGCAGATGAAATCCAATGAATTCGGGATCGATGACGCGCACCAGCGGGTTGTCGACCTGGAAATAGCTGATCGCCTCGATGCCCGCCTCCCGCATCCGGGCAACCGCGCCGCTTCGCACAAGGGCCCGCAGGGATCCGCCGTGCCCGTCCGGACTCATCGCGATCCGGTCCCTGTCCTCCAGAAGGATTTTCCCCTCGAAATCAACCGCCGGCATCCGGCCCTGGGAAAAGAACATCACCTGCTCCCGGTTGAGACCGAAAAAGCCCGCCGCCTCGAAGGCCGCGACCGTGGCCTCATGGTTCAGGGTGCTGGTCATGATGAACCAGGGAATGCGGACCCCGTACCGGCCCTCGGCCGCCAGCAGCTTTTCCGCAAAGACCGCGAACAGGGGCTTGCCGGAGACCGGGGTGACCGGGAAGGTCCCCTTGGGCCCGTCGTAACCCAGCCGGGTTCCCTGTCCCCCCGCGACCGTGAAGGCGGCAACCTTCCCATCCCGCAGGGCCTTTTCGCCGATCTCCCGCGCCTCCTCCCAGGGACGGGCGTCACCGCCCCTCGCCGGATGGGCGACGTACGGCGCCGGCTCGAGCCCGTCAAGCGAATGATGCGTCTCCCCGCCTCCCTTGACAAGGCTCTCAACGAGTTTCGCGAGTTCCCCAAGGTCAATGGCTTGCGCGTCGGCAAGAAGCCGCTCCCGGCCACGGTCATCAAGCTCCCCCGCCCAGGCAAAGACGTGCCCCTGCCCGGCCTTCTCAAATCGTTCCTTTTCCAGGCTGAATCGATCGGTCATAGAACCGCCATCTTGGGGACGTGGACCCGGCTGAAAAGAATAAATCCCGTAAAATCAGTGTTCCTCGAAACGAAAAACCAGCTCGCCCGGCGCCACGTACCCGAGGCGGTCGCGGATCACCCGTTCGACAAAACCCGGGTCGTTCAGGAAAGCCCGCAGGTAGGCCTCCTTGGCCTCGCGCTCCGCCTGCAACAGGGCCAGCTCGGATTCCAGTTGCGCGCGCCGCTCTTCAAAGGAAATCAATTCCCGGTGGGTCTGCGACCAGACAAGGACCAGACCGGTGGTCACTCCCGAAAGAATAACAATCAACAGAACGAGAAGAATTCTTGAGGCCCACCGAAGCATTTAACACAATTCAAAATTAATCATCGCCATTGTCAGCAGGAAATGCGATTTCCAACCTGACAGGACTGTGAGCGCCGAAACCGAATTTGTAAAGGATCATGTATAAGGAGTACTACGGACTGAAGGAAATGCCCTTCAACATCACCCCGGATCCGCATTTCCTGTTCCTTTCCCCGATTCACCAGGAGGCCATCCAGCACCTGCGCTACGGGATCAATGAAAAGAAAGGGTTCATCGTGCTCACCGGCGAGGTCGGCTGTGGAAAGACCACCCTCTGCCGCTACCTGCTCAACGAAATCGAGAACAAGCCCATCGAAACGGCGCTCATTCTGAATCCCAGGCTGTCGGAGACCCAGCTGCTCCAGGCCATCCTCCGCGAACTGGGGATCGAAAAGGTCAAGCGTTCCCGGCAGGAACTGCTGGAGCAGCTCAACGCCCACCTGCTCAAGCTCATTGACGAGGGCAAGGATATCGTGGTCATTATCGACGAGTCGCAGAACATGACCTTCCAGGCCCTTGAGCACATCCGGCTGCTCTCGAATCTGGAAACCAACACGCAGAAGCTCCTCCAGATCATCCTCATCGGGCAACCCGAGCTGAAGGAGAAACTCCAGCACAAGAGCCTGCGCCAGCTCCGGCAGCGGATTCTCGTTCATTACGACCTGAGGCCCCTCACCAGGGAGGAAATGGAACAGTACATCCGCTACCGGCTGATCCGGGCCGGGGCCAACGGCCGGCCGGAATTCACCAAGGCCGCGATGAAGAAAATCTTCAAGCAAACCCGCGGAATTCCACGGTTGATCAATAACCTGTGCGACAAGTCCCTGCTCGCCGCCTTCATCAAGTCCAAGGACATCGTCTCCTGGTGGGATGTCCGCAAGGCGGCACGGGAAATCAAAAAGTTATGAGCCTGATCAATGAAGCCCTCAAGAAGGCGCAAACCCAGCGCCCGTTCACACGTCCCGTGGAGGACCAGGACGACCCGTCCCCGCCCTCGCCGCAGGCTGCCCAGCATCCTCCCAGGCGACGAGGCTACCTGTGGGGATTCATCATTGCCCTGGTTTTTGTCGGGCTGCTGAGCAGCGGCACCGCGACCTTCCTGGTCTGGCAGATCCTCGGCACAAACGGGGAAGGGGCGGCGGCAAGCCCGTCCTCCGATACGGCCGTCCCGGAAACCGCGGCATCCCCGCCTGCGCCCGCGGAACCTTCCGAAGCCACGCCCCTCGAACCTTCCACCGCCGTGGCCTCTGTCGCCCCCTCCGCGGAGGCGGAACCGGCAGCCGGGCCCGTACAGGATGTGGTAGGAAAGAGTGCGGCCGGCGACGAGCCCAGGCTGCCCGGACCGCCCGTTGCCGCAAGGCCCGCGGTGGAGACGCCCAGGGCCAGCCCGCTGCCACCCAATCCGGCCGTTTGGGCGCGCATGGAGGAACTGGAAATCCGCGGAATCATGTCGGGGGGCAACAAGGTTCTCATCCATGATACCAGCAACGGGAAAACCAAGGCCTATGAGCCCGGGGATCTCCTCGATGGATCCCTGGGGCTGAAAATCGCTTCCATCTCACCAAACACCATTGTATTTGAAGACTATGGAGGAGTCCCACACACCAAATCCTTCTGATTCCGAAGGCCCGAACCGGTCCGATGACACGGACCAAACGGGGAAGCCAAGGAAACTGCGGCTGAAAAAGCTCCTGACCCCGATTTCACCGCATCTGACGGCGGCCCGTCCGGAGCGGGATCCCCGCCTCGAGGACCTCAGGGAGCAGAAGGAACCGGAGGAAGCCCCAAGGGCGGTCCCCGTCGAACCGGAACCGGAGCCGGTAAAGCCCCCGGAAGCGGAGGAACCCAAACCCCTCCTTGGCGATGAGGAGGTACCGCAGGAAACGGTGAAACCGGAATATGAGGAGCCTGCGGAAGACGTGGAAGCACCGGAGCCGGAGCCGGAACCGGAGCCGGAACCGGAGCCCTTGCCCCGTCCGGATGAATTGGAGATGGTGTACGGGCGGAAACCGGACTGGAGGAAGCGCCTTGTCCTCTGGTTGGGCGCGCCGGTCCTGATCCTCGCCGCGATCGTGTACCTGGTCACGGTCCTTCTGGATCCGTTCGGGCAATCCCCTGAATCATCCCCTCCAGCCGGGGCCGGAACCGCGGGCATGGCCGGGGCCCCGTTGCGGGAAAGCACCCCCTCGTCAGCCATCTCCCCGCTCGAGCTCAGCATCGTCTTGGAGAACCTGAACCTGGCAGGCTACCTCGACCAACTGCGCCGGCAGGAGCTGGTGCCCTCCGAGACCCCGCGCGGCCTGTATGTGAATTCCGTTTTCATCCCGGAGGGAAGCCTGATCAACCCCCGCCTTGGTCTGACCCTGGCCTACGTCGAAATATCCCCTGTCGGGTTCCTCTTCGACCTGCAGGATGCCGAGGGAACCCCTTACCGGGTTGCCATCGAGCCATAATTCCCTTACGCTGCCAAGAATGGAAGGCATGCACCTTTCCTTTTTGCATTCCCTCGTTGTTTCCGTAAGCGCGGGCGCGCTGATTGGCCTGATCCGCCAATGGTCGGACGCGCACGAGGGGATGGAGGCTGAATCGAGCGCCGGATTACGAACCTACTCCCTCTGGGCCCTGGTCGGTTTCCTTTCCGCTTACGTCCACGATACGCATGCCCCCTTTTTCTTTCCCGTCTCCTTCGCCACCTTCGGGATTTTTCTCATCGCGGCCAACTCCATCGACCACAAGGAACACCGCGGCCTAGGCCTGACCAGCTACGCCGCCGCCATCCTGACCTACCTGGTGGGTGCCCTGGTCTTCTGGCAACGTCTTGAGGCGGCCTTTGCCATCGCCGTGACCATCGGCATCCTCGTGGCGGCCAAGCCGTTCATCCACAGCTGGACCCACAACCTGACAAACGAGGATATCCTCAGCCTGCTGCAGTTTCTTGCCGTGACCGGCTTGATTCTCCCGCTGGTACCCGACCGCGGCTTCGGCCCGCTCGATGCCTTCAATCCCTACAACATCTGGCTCATGGTGGTCCTCATCAGCGGGCTCGGTTTCGTGGGGTACGTCGCGATCCGCCTGCTGGGTACCCGGGCGGGCATCACAGTGACCGGCTTTGCCGGGGGCCTTGCCTCCTCGACGGCCACGACCCTCGCCCTGGCCCGGAACAGCCGGGACACCCCCCAAATCAGCCAGACCCTCGCCCTTGGCATCGTCATCGCCAACACGGTCATGATCGGGCGGGTGGGCGTCATCATCCTCGCCTTGAACCAGGAGCTGTTCTTCCGGCTCCTTGCCCCGATGGTGCTGATGGCCCTGCCGACCACCCTCTTCCTGCTCTGGCGGATGTGGATCCGCGACAAGGGAGAGACGGAGATTGACTTGCCGGAACTGCGCAATCCCCTCTCCATGAAGCTGGCCATCAAGTTCGCCCTGTTGTACGGGATTATTGTCCTCCTCATCAAATGGGTCTCGGAAGGGGGCATCGGCACCAGCTTCTATCCGGTGGCTTTCCTCTCCGGTTTGACCGACATGGACGCCATCGCCCTGTCCCTGATCAATGAACAAAACAGGGGTGCGCTGGCCTTGGGGCCCGCCGCCGCGGGGGTTATGACCGGCGCCCTGGCGAATACCATTTTCAAGACCGCCCTCGGTTTCTGGCTGGGCGACAAACGGCTCCGCCTGCCCCTCCTCTATGGAATGATCCCGATGGTCATCGCGGGCCTCGCGGGGCTGGCCCTGCTCTGGTGGATTGGACCCTAG
>JBNGDP010000058.1:0-22211 GCA_049975345.1 Oceanipulchritudo sp.
ACCAGCGACTCCTTGCACCCCATGCAAGTGCGCTACCAGACTGCGCTACAGCCCGAAGGTAAAGGGGCAGATTGAAGGAAAGAGGGAGGCGGGGTCAAGGCAATCCCGCCGGAAAATCCGGGGATTATTCCTGCTGGAGGGAGCGGCAGTAAGCGACGAGGGAATCGACTTGCTCCCCGGAAAGTTTGTTGCCGAATGCGAGCATGAGCAGGCGGCCGGAATCGTCCTTTTTGCCGTTTATGATGACATCGCGGATGGCCTCGTCGCTGAACTCGGCCTGCACGGCGGGATCGGAGAGATCCCGGGCGCCGAACTTCTTTCCCATGGGGGTGTCGCCCTTGCCCCCGGGGCCATGGCATTTCTTGCAATGCTTCATCCACAACTCCTCGGCGGGGTTGGCGGAGGAAAGGGAAGGGGACAGGAGGGCCCCCAGTGCGAGCAGGAGTATGAGTCGGGTTTTCATGGAAACAGTATCCAACGGCGGGAGAGGGGTGTCAACGCCTTAGCCGCTGTCGAGAATCCTTGACCGGATGGATCGAAAGGCTGACGATTTCAAAAAAGGAACAAAAGCGATGAAATTGTGCATACCGATCATCAGGAACGAATTTCTGCAAAGCGAAGTGAGCGACCACTTTGGCCGTGCGCCGATGTATCTGCTCGTGGAGAGCAACGGGGGTGAAGTGGCCGGATTGCTGGATCGCGGCGGGCGTGGGGGAGGCCAGTGCGCGCCGGTGGACGCGATGATTGAGCGCGGCGTGGAGGCGGTTGCCTGCCATGGACTGGGCGAGGGGGCCCTCGGGCGCTTGACGGCTGCCGGAATCCAGGTCTATTGCACGGGTGGAAAGACCGTGTCCGATGTCCTGGGCGAGCTGGAAAACGGGGAGTTGAAGGAATACCCTTCCGAGGGTGCCTGCGCGGGGCACCATGGGAGTGGCTCCGGGCACGGGCATTGCCACTGACCCGGGTTGTTTGCCGGAGGGCATCGCCATGAAGACCGCCCTTGATTGCTACGGCTGCTTCATGCGGCAGGGCTTGCAGACGGCGCGCCTTGCCGGGGCCACGGAGGCGCAGCAGGGGGAGGTTCTCCGTGAATTGATGCGCCATCTGCTTTCGGTCGAGGGGCTGGATTCGCCGGTTTTCGTGGTCAGGGAAATGCAGCGGATCGTGAGCCGGATCACCGGAGTGGACGATCCCTACGCGGAAATCAAGAGCCGGAATAACCAGCTTGCCCGCGAGTGGATCGGGACGGTTTCCAAACGGTTCACGGACCCTTCGGGCGATAGCCTGGACCACGCGCTGCGGCTTTCGATCGCCGGGAACATTATCGATTATGGTCCGTCCGACAGATTTGACCTGGAAGGCACCCTGGAGCGCTGTCTTGCCCAGCCGATGGCGATTGACCATGGGAAAAGGCTGGAACAGCGGCTCTCGGAAGCCACCTCCCTGGCATTTCTCGCCGACAACGCGGGAGAGATCGTCTTTGATTTCCGCCTCCTTTCCCTCTTGAAACGGCGCTTTGCGCTGGATCGCATTCTGGTGGTTGTGCGGGAAGAAGCCTTCCTGAACGACGCCCTGGAGCGGGACGCCCTGGAGGCGGGATTCGGGGCTTTGGCCGGAGTGGAAATTGTACGCATGGGTCCTGGAAAGCCACCTCCGGGCTCCCGGGGATGGGAGGTCTGGCAGCGCATCACGGCTTCTGATATGCGCCTTGCCAAGGGGCAGGCCAATGCCGAGGCCTACAATGAAGAGGCCGACTTTTTCCTCCTCTTCATGGTGAAATGCGACCTTGTGGCGCGTGTGATCTCAGCCGGCGGACCCAACCCCGTCCGGACCGGGGACATGGTGCTGGTGCACACCGCCGCCCCTTGATTCCTGATCAAATGAGTTCGGAAAGGGCCTTGGCGCGGGGATTCAGTTCCACGAGTTCGCTGATGCGCACCGGACGGTCCTCCCGCATGGAAAGGTTGGCGGCGATGCCGACCATGATGGAGGCGGCGCCCTGCTCGTGGCCGGCGTTGCGATGGTAGGGATCCTCGGGCGGGCCGCTCATGAAGATCTGTTTTGCCAACTGTGGGTCGCCCCCGCCATGGCCACCCTTGCCGTGGGGAATCTCCATCGGCTGGCGCGGCTTGAAGTGCGGGATGACCACCAGTTCCTCAAACCCCTTGTTGCTTTCCTGCATCTTGGCCAGATCCTCCTCGGACTGCCCGAGAATCAAGTGGGATCCGCCGAAATGGGCGAAATCGATCCGGCCCCGCTCGCCATGGAAGACGACCCGCATCCCTTCCACAGGGGAATAGGCGTTCAGGCAGTAGCTGAGCATCATGCCGTCGCGGTAGCGGGCCGCCACGCTCATGGAGTCCTCGATATTGATCCCCTCGCGGAAGACATTCTCGTCGCGCAGGTAGCCGGTTTCCTCCTCCGCGTCGAGGTACAGCCCCTTGGTTCCGGGGTGGGCGGAAAGGTCCAGGCGGAACGGATCCCCGGCGCTGTCCGTTCCGGTATAGCGCGGGTAGCGGGTGTATTTCCCATCCCCGCGGGCAAGGGCGTTTTCCTTCCCGTAGAAAACCAGGTCCCCGAAAGCGAAGATCTCCTCCGGAATGCTGTCGGTCCACCAGTTGATGAGGTCGAAGTGATGCGTCGCCTTGTGCACCAGGAGGCCTCCGGACTTCTCCTTGTAGCTGTGCCAGCGGCGGAAGTAGTCGGCCCCGTGGCTGGTGTCCAGCGCATACTCCATGCAGACGTGGCGGATCCGGCCGATCACGCCCGACTGGATCAGCTCCTTCACTTTCGTGTTCGGCGGCATCCACCGGTAGTTGAAAGCCACACGGCATTTTTTCCCGGTTTCCCTCACCGCGGCGAGGATCCGGTTGCACTTGGCCGCATCGGTGGTCATCGGCTTCTCGGTGGTCACGTCGCAGGCGGCCCGCAGGGCCCGCACGATGTATTCGTCGTGGGTGCAGTCCATCGAGCAGACAATCACCTCGTCCACCCTGTTTTCCCGGATCATCCTCTCGAAGTCCTCCGGCTTGTACATCGGAAGGTCGGCGGCGCCGGTCTTCTCCTTCAGTTCCTTCATGCGGAAGCGCATCCGCACCCCGCTGGTATCGCACAGGCCGACCAGTTCCGCCTCTTCGGAAAAGGTCTCGTAGATGGGATTGGTGAAATTCGCGGAACGGCCCCCCGTTCCGACAATCGCGAATCGACGTTTGCTCATGCCGGCAAATATACCTATTCCGGGTTCCGGATTCCATGTTGCTTTCGTTCATCCATTATACAGAAACGAACATAATGGAAGCGGGACTCTATTACTTGAACGGCGGGGAGCGCCGGTACGGGAGACATCCGGTGGCTCTGCACACGCGCAAATACTGGGAATTCCAGACGGTCCTGTCCGGGCGGATCGCCCCTGTGCTGGGGGATGGGCCGCTGGAACCCATGGCAAGGAGCCTTTGGATTTTTGCATCGGGCCACCTTCACGGTTGGACGGGGGAGGATGAGGAAAAGGCGGAGATTCTGGTCTACCACCTTTCGGAACCGGATACCGTTCTGCAGCGGCTGGTATCCACTGCCGGGGGGTTCCTCACCGTGCCCTTGACAGAAACGGACATTGTCTGGCTGCGGCAGCGGCATGGAGAGCTGACGGCGGAATGGGCCCGGCCCACGGAAGTCAGCCATTTGAAGGTCACCCGCTTACTGACCGGTCTGACTTTGCTGGCCCTCGAGCGCACCGGTTACCAGCCCCGCCTGCGGACCCGGGACCTGTATGCGGAGCGTGTGGAGCGTGCCCTCTACTGGTACCGGCAGAACCTGCAGGAGCATCCCTCGGTGAGGGAGGTGGCGGAGGCGGTCGGGGTCTCGGAGGTGCACTTGCGGCGGCTTTTCCGCACCGCCCGCGGGGAATCTCCAAAGGCCGCCTTCCAACGGATCCGGATGGAGCAGGTGCGGGACGCCCTGCGCGACCGGCAATGGACGGTGGAGGCGGTGGCGTCACGGTACGGGTACGCCGACGCCAGTTCCCTTTCCCGGGCCTACCGCGGGCATTTCGGGAGCACCCCGCGCGACGCCGCCCGATGAGTCCGCGACCTGCCCGGGACGGGCCGGAAGGGCCTACGGTTTCGGTGGAATGACGCCGCCACTGAGGGCGCCGACGGTCAGGGAGGAGGCCTTCTCGAAGAGGAGCCGTGCGGTGATAAGGCCGATGACGCGGCCCTCCTCGGTGACGGCGACACACTCGGTAGCGGATTGATGAATACACAGGAAGGCCTCATCCAGCGGCACACCGGGGGGCAGGGCGGGCACGTCCCGGTCCATGATGGCGGCCACGGTGATGGTCAGCCGGGAGGCTGCCCGTTCGGCGAAGCGGTCCTCCTCCTGCTCCCTGTCGTCGTCGAGGAGGCAGTTGAAGATGGCCTTCGGACGGAGCATGCCGGCGAAGGAACCATCCTCGGCGATCACCACAAGGAAAGGGAGCCCTTCCTTCTTGAAGTGCGGATCGGAGAGGAACCCCATGACCTCGGCGATGGTGTGGGACTCCCCGAGCCGCAGATAGCGGCGCAGCATGACATCCGCCAGCTTGAGGCGTTCCGGCCGGTCCCCGGTCATGGGTTCACCTCCACGATTTCACGCCCGTCGGGAGCGGGATGCCCATTCTGCAGATGAAGGACCTTTCCCAGGGCCCGGATGATCTGGCCGTCGTCGACTAGCCCGAGGATCCGTCGTTCGGCATCACAGACCGGAACCACCGTGCCGGGCGATTCGGAGGCCTTCCGGAGGAGTTCAACCAGGGAATCCGACAGGGAGGCGACGGGGACATCGGTGTCCGCCAGTTCGGAAATCGGCCGACTGAAGGAACAGGCCAGCCGTTCGCCGAGGGCCTCGTCGTCTTCGGGAATCCCTTCCTGCCCGATCCTGATGTTGGAGGCCATTTCCCGCAGAATGGTGATGGTCCGCAATTCGCCGGCCAGCCGTCCCTCGGTGTTCTGGAGGAAAAGGGGCGGAGCGGACTGGGAGGAACTCCGGTGATACATTTCCGACATGAGCCAGACCGCTTCGCGCAGCTGGTGCTGGTTGCCGAAGCGGATGCATCGGCGGGTCATGAGGGTGTCGGCAGTGAGGATGCGGGCCATTTCACCCGTTGCACGGGGGAGGGGTTGTTCGCGGCGCCGTTCCATTTCGACGATGCTCCACGCCCGGGCGAGGGCCAGCTCGGTCGACTGGAACAGTTTGTTGTCGGCGTAGAAAATATTCTGCTCGCCGATCTGCTGGCGCAGGCCGGAGCCGGTCATCACCTTTTTCAAGTCTTCCTCGATCCCGCAGACCACCAGATAAATGTTCTTTTCCCGCAGCAGTTCGAAATAATGGGTAAGGATGGCCATCGCGGTGCTGCCGACGGCGCGCAGCCGCTTCATGCGCAGCACGACGACCCGCGTCCGCGGGGTGAGGCACCGCACCAGTTCGTAGTCGAGGTCCTCGACGGCGGCGAAATACAGGTCCCCCTCCATGTTGATGGTGACCACTTCCGACGGGGCGGCCCGGTTAAAGGGGACTTCCTCGAATCCGGAATCGGGATGGGGGATAAGCTGGGTCAGGTCGGTGCTTCCGGTAACCCGCAGGAGCAGGACAATGGCCAGAAAGACCCCGACAAAGATGGCGTACTCCAGCGGCAGCACCAGGGTGGAGGCAAGCGTTCCCCCAAGGACCAGGCGGGAATTGGCCCCGGAACGCCAGGTCAGCTTGAGCCGGTCCTTGTCGATCATGGACCAGGCGATGACGATGAGCAGTCCGGCGAGGCTCGCCTTGGGGATGAAGTTGGCGAGGGGGGCAAGAAGAAGAAGGGTCAGCCCCGTCCAGACGGCGGAGAAGACGGCGGCCATGCGGGTCCGGCCGCCGGACTGGTAACAGACCGCGGTACGGGTGAAGGAACCGGATCCGGCAAAGCAGGAGAAGAAGGAGCCCACCACATTGCCCGCTCCCTGGCCGATGAATTCCCTCGTGAAATTCAACCGCTGGCCGGAGGAGGAGGCGACCGCCCGGGCGATGGAGGCCGCCTCGATCAGCCCCAGGAGGGCGAGGGCGAGCGCTCCCGTTCCCAGTTCACGGGTCAGCTCATAATTCGGGTGAAGGAGCAGCGCGGGGATATGGAACTTGTTCAATTCCCCGACGATCGGCTGGATATCCCGGACAATTTCCACGCGGGCGTTTCCCAGGTCCGTCAGATGCCAGCCCAAAAGGGCCGAGACCACCGCGGCAAGGACCACGGCAATGAGGGCGCCGGGCAGCTTCGGGTTCAAGCGCCTGAGCCCGATCACCACGGCCATGGTCAGGATGCCGATGAGGGCCGCCCGCGGATTGGCGTCGGGGAGCATCGAGGCCGTGGCCGCCAGGACTTCATGAAAGCGCTCCGCGTGCACGTGCAGCTTCACCCCGAGCACGTTCTTCAACTGGTTGACGGCGATAAGGATGCCGGCCCCGGCGGTGAAACCCACCACCACCGAGTTGGAAACGTAGCGGACGATTCCCCCCATTTTCAGCAACCCGAAGGCCATCTGGATGAGCCCGGTCATCAGGGTAAGAAGAAAGACGATCTCGATCAGGCTGATGCCGTACTTGGCCGGAAGATGGGCGGTCAGGCTGAGGATCACCATGCAGAGGGCATTGGTCGGACCGGTGACTAGGTGGTTGGAACTGCCGAACAGGGCGGCAAGGATACAGGTCACAATCGAGGTGTAGAGGCCGTAGACCGGGGGTAACCCGGCTATGAGGGCGTAGGCCATGGCCTGGGGAACCCCCATCACCGCGACGGTCAGTCCCGCGAGGGCGTCGTGACGCAGCTCCGCCCTGAGATACCGGAGGGCCTTTTCCAGACCCTGCCGGGGGTCGATGCGGATTTCCTGTAGTGAAAACGCCATTCACTCCTACTCCAGGGCGAAGGCCGTGTTGTTGGGGCGGGACAGGACCATCTGGGCGACGTTGATGTTGCGGGTGGAAAAGGCCGCCTCGCAATAGGCAAGATAATAGTTCCACTTCCGCAAAAAGCGCGGGTCGAAGCCGAGGGCCATGACCGCATCCTTCTGCCGGTTGAAGCGGTCGCGCCAAAGCTGCAGGGTCCGCGCATAATGCAGGCCGAAGTTTTCCAGGTGATGCAGGTAGAGGTCCCCCGTGGCGTTGGCGGAATCAATGAGGGCCTTGATGGAGGGAAGTTGACCACCGGGGAAAATGTGCTTCTTGATCCAGTCGACGGATTTGCGCATGGCCTCGTAGCGGGAGTCGGGGCAGACGATGACCTGCAACCCGAGCCGGCCGGTCGGGGTGAGCAGCCTGTGGCATTGGTCGAAGAAGACCTCCAGAAAATCGTGCCCGACGGCCTCCAGCATCTCGATGGAGGCGATGGCATCGAACTGGCCCCTGACGTCGCGGTAATCCGTAAGCTGCACGGTGACGGAATCCTCCAGCCCGGCGGCGGCGACCCGTTCCCTGGCCTTCCGGTATTGGGCCTCGGAAATGGTGATCGCGGTGACGTGGACGCCGAAGTTGCCTGCCGCATGAATGGAGAATCCTCCCCATCCGCAGCCGATTTCCAGGACCCGCATGCCCGGCCGCAGGCGCAGTTTCTCACAGAGGCGCCGATACTTGTTTTCCTGGGCCTCCTCGAGCGGCTCCGACCCGTTGAACCAGGCGCTGGAATAGGTGAGGGTCTTGTCCAGCCATAGCGAATAGAAGTCGTTGCTGAGGTCGTAATGCTCACGGATATTGCGGCGGCTGTTCCCCCTGGTGTTGCGCCTGCGCCAGTGGGCGAAATTGTTGAGCGACCGCAACAGATGGAAGGTCGCGGACTTGCTTCGGCTGCCCGACATTTGGGGAATGTGGTCAAGGTTGTCGATCAGGGCGCCGATGAGTCCCGGCAGGTCGGGGGTGGTCCATTCCTCCTCCATGTAGCCCTCGCCGAAACCGATTTCCCCATGGAAGAGGACGCGGCGGAAGAAGGATGGCTGAAGGACATGCAGGTGCACCGGTTCCCTTCCGGTGGATTGGTTCCCGAAGAGGCTGTGCCCGCCTTCCGGCCAGTGCAGGAGGATCGGCGCCCGGTCGAAGCGCTTGAGGAAGGATGTCGCGGTCTTGCGGGCCAACCGGTCGATCCAGGCCGGGGCCGGCAGGGTGGTCGGTTTTTGCGTGGTGGCCTTCATCGTGTCAGGAGAGGGTTCGTTGATGTTTCTTGGGAAGGATACCCGTTTGCAGATGTCGGTTTTCACTCTTACGGTGAAAGGGAACCTTCATCAAATATAATTTCAAGGCGTGCCAGTGGATCAGGCTGATCACCCTCAGGGTGACCAGCGGAAACCGCAGGCTGTAGCCAATCAGGGAAGGCAGGGTCAGCGGCTGGCGCCGCCCCGTCAGGCTGGAGCGGAAAAAGGGTTTCGAGGCGCCGTTTTCGTAGCTGTTCACGTGGATGGCGAGGCGCTCTCCCGGCAGGTCCACCTTGATTTCCAGCTGCTTGTCCAGGCCGGAAAAGGGTGAGATGTAGAACCGCTTTGGGAAGGTTTTCCGGAAGCGGTTGCTTTCAAGATCCTGCCGCCTCAGCAGAAACGGCTTCAGCTCACCGAAGGTGTTGTGCACCTCGACGATAACGGCCAGCGGTTCGCCGCTCCGGTCGTGGCAGAAAAAGAAGCTGACCGGATTGAAGACGTATCCGAAGGTGCGCAGGTTGGTGAGCAGGGAGATCCTGCCGGCGGGCTCGGTCACGCCGTTTTCCCGAAGGTAGGCCTCCACATTGGCGCGCAGGGAATTCCGGCCCATGTGGAGGTGGTCGTCATCCCGGAAGGCATACACATTGAAACGGTTGTGGCTGAGGATGGGGAGCTTCCGGCAGATCCCATCGATCTCCTCAAGATCGAGGTGCCACATGAACAGGCGCGAGGTGAAGCCGTACGCCCGGGGAGCGAAGCGCTTGTGGAAGACGTTGCAGCTATACAACCAGCTCGGCATGGGCATCGATGTGGGAGAGCAGTCGATCCGCGGCGGCATAGCCCGACATGAGCCCGTCCTCGTGAAACCCGTAGCGGAAATAACTGCCGCAGAAATAGACCTTCCCGTTTTCGTTCAGCAAGGGGAGTTCAAGCTGAGCCTCCACGGCGGCCTTGTCAAACATGGGATGGTCGAAAGTAAAGCGTTGAAGGATGCTGTCCTCCCGGATCAGGCCCGGGTCGTTGACACTGACAAAATACGGGGTGTCGGTATCCAGCCGCTGCAGGGAATTCATCCAGTAATGGGTGCTTGCCTGGTGGGCACCCCCCTCCACGGCGTCGATGCGGTAATTCCAGGAGGCCCAGGCCCCCTTTCGACGCGGCATGACGGATGGATCGCTGTGCAGGGTAATGCTGTTGGCGGCATAGGGGAAGCACGCCAGAAGGCGCTCCTCCCGGAGGTCGGGATTCTCGAGAAGCCGCAGGGTCGTGTCCGCATGGGTGGCGAAGACCACCTTGTCGAAGGTATGGGATTCCCCGGTGGCGTCCCGGACCTGCACGCCCTTTCCGGTTTTCCGGACGGAGCGCACCGCACAACCGGACCGGATGCGGTCCTTGAAAGGCGCGATGAGCTTGTCCCGGTAGGAGCGGCTCCCGTTCTTCACGGTTCGCCACTGGTGGTGGGTCCTCACCCCCAGCAGGCCGTGGTTGTACATGAAGCGGATGAGGGTGTGTGCGGGGAAATCCAGCATCGCATCCGGGGGAGTGGACCAGATGGCCGAGGTCATGGGCACGAGGTAGTAGTCCAGAAAAGGCCGCCCGAAGCGGTTCTTGTCCGCGAACTCCTTCAAGGACATTCCAAGCACGTCGGGATCCGCCAGGCACCCGACCGCCAACCGGTTGAAGCGCAGCACATCACGCAGCATCCCGAGAAAGCGGGGGCGGATCGTGTTCAGGGGCTGTGCAAAGAGTTGTTTCAGGCTGGATCCGCAGTACTCGACATTGTCCGGGGTGAATTGCACGCCGAAGGACATGTTCGTCGGGCAAGTCTCCACATCGAGCTCGCGGAAAAGACCGGTCAGGAGGGGGTAGGTTTTCTGGTTGTAGACCATGAAGCCGGTATCAACCGGCACTTCCTTCGACCCCTCCCGGATATCCACGGTGTGGGTGTGCCCCCCTGGTTCCAGTTCCGCCTCGAACAGCGTCAGGTCCACGTCCCGATGAATCTTCCGGGCGCAGGCCATACCGGCAATCCCGGTTCCGACAATTCCAACCGTTTCCATTCCGGCAAACTACGCGCGGCTCAAGGGCCTGCAAGCAATGCCGGGCAAGTAGCAGATCAGCTGTTTAAACTTATAAAATGGCGGATGAACGGCTAGTCCTCCCCGGAGCGGCTGCGATAGGCGAGACGGACAAGAAGGTGGCTGGCAATGGGGATGGTGAGGAACTGGAAGAGCACTGCCAGGGGAACCTTGATCCCGGCGGCCTCGATGCCGAGGAAAAGCCAAAGTCCGGACAGGACGAGGATCAGCCCCATGGTCATTCCCTTGCCGAGGGCATGTCCCCGGCACAGGGCATCCGGCAGGCGGGCGATCCCGAGGGCGGCAAGGAGGATGATCCCGCTTCCCAGCAGCAGGCAGAGGCTGATGAGGATTTCCATGATCACAGCGAGCCTCCCTTCTTGCGGATGCTGTCCATGGAAAGGACGAGGGCCACGGTTCCAAAGAACCCCAGCAGGGAGACCACCAGGATCAGCTCCACGAAATGGGGCGTGTCCTCCTCGATGGAGAGCAGGGCGGTAAAGGCCACCACGGTTAGAACAACCAGGTCGAAGGCGATGATCCGGTCGACAATGGTGGGGCCCTTGACAAGACGGTAGAGGCCCACCAGCACCGAGAGGGCCAGGAGAACCTCGCTGATTTGCAGGGCGTACGGAAGGATCATGGGCGTGTGAAAGCCAGCAGCGGCTTGAGAAGGTTTTCCTTGATGTCCCGGATGGTTTCCTGGGGATCGTCCGCTTCCAGGGCGTGAACCAGCAATTCCTGTTTTTCCGGATCCACCTCGACGCTGGTCGTTCCCGGCGTAAGCGTGATGGAGTGGCTCAGGATCAGGATTTCAAGGTCGCTCAATCCGTCAATCGGGAATTGAAGGAATCCCGGATGAACGGGATAGCGGCGCGGAAAGAGGATCAGCTTGGCAACCCGGATCTGGGACAGCACAAGGGCGCGCCCGAAGGCGACGATCCAGAAGAGAAAGGCTTTGCCGGCCTTCAGGTAGCGGTCTTTCGGAAGGAGCGGCTGAAAGAGGAGGAGGATGCCGTATCCGATGACCAGCCCCTTCAGGAACTGGGGCAGGTCGCGTTGCGGGCTCAGGAAAAGCCAGGTCAGGGATATGGCCAGATGCAGGATCGCGCTTCTCATGGGTTTTCCCCGGATTGGAGGACCGCCTCGGTGTAGAGGGATGGGTCCAGAAGTTCATCAGCAGCGGCCTGGGAGGCTTTCCACAACGGACCCAGGGCAAGGACCACCCCGATGGAAAGCAACAGCATCAGAGCGATGGCCGCGGAAATGCTTCCCGGTACCGGTCCCGTGTGTCGCGGTTTGTCCGGGGCAGGGTTCCAGAAGGCACCGTTCCAGATCTTAAGCATCGAGACGAGGGTCAGGAGGGAGGCTACGAGGCTTACCGCCACAAGCGTGAAGGCGCCGGTGCGGAAACCTTCCAGCAGTATCCACAGCTTGGCCCAAAAGCCGGACAGGGGAGGCAGTCCGGCCAGCGAGAGGGCAAAGAGAAGGAATCCAATACCGAGGAGAGGATTGCTCTTCCACAGGCCGCCGGTCTTTTTCAGGGAGTCCGTCCCGAATTTCCAGATCACCCCGCTGGTGCAGAGGAACAGGGCCGATTTCACAAGGATATGATGAATCATGTAGAAGATGCAGGCTGCGAAGGCGAAGGGGGTGAAGATCCCGATCGCGAAAATCATGAAACCGACCTGGCTGAGCACGTGGAAGGAGAGGATCTCGCGCATCCCCATGCGCGACACCGCGCCCAGAACGCCGAAAAGCATGGTCCCGCCACCGAGCCAGGCAATGAGGAGATACAGGGTGTCCTGGGTGGGGGGCATCACCGTCCCCAGCAGCCGGAGCAGCACGTAGATCCCGACTTTCGTCAGAAGCCCCGAATAGAGGGCCCCAAGGGAGGCGGGGAGGACCGGATAACTGTTCGGCAACCAGTAGTAGAGCGGGAACATGCCGGCCTTGACCGAAAAGACAAACGCCAGCAGAGCCGTCAGGATATGGATGCGGACCGCCCCGGAAGGGGTTTCATTCAGCGTCCTGGCTGCTTCCGCGATGGCGGTGAGGTTGAGGGTCCCGAACAGGGCATAGGCATATCCGCAGCCGGCCAGAAAGAGTGCCGAGGCAAAAAGGTTTATGATCACGTAGGGATAAGCCTCGCGGATGCGGAGAGGGCCGGCTTCCAGACTCAGCAGGCCGTAGGAGCTGAGCAGCATTACCTCGAAGGCGACAAAAAGGTTGAACAGGTCTCCCGTCAGGAAACTCAGTTGTATGCCGGTGAGAAGGAACTGGACAAGGGGGAGGCGCAGCGGGCTTTCCTCTCTCGCGGGCTTTTCCGCGAACCCGCTGATCGTGGAGGACAGGGTCACCAGCAGGGCAAGCAATACCAGGATGGCCGAGGTTTTGTCGCCGACCAGGACAATCCCGATGGGGGATTCCCATGCCCCCAGATGGGTCGCCTGAACGCCGTCCCGGAATGCGGAAAAGAGGAGGAAAAGGGAAACGGCCAGCTGCAGGACCAGCGACCCCACCGCGATAGTTCTCCGGTATTCCGCCCGGGCCGGAACGGCTAGAAGGAGAATCCCGGTGGCCAGGGGAAGCAGGACTGGAAAAGATGGGAGCATACGCGAAAATCAGTCGGATTCAAAGATTTCGCCAATGTCGGCCTTGCCGTGGATCTGGATGATCCGGTAAAGAAGCGCGACAACGTAAGCGATCACGGCAAATCCGATCACGATGGCGGTGAGCAACAGGGCCTGGGGCAGCGGGTCGGCCAGATGGGTGCTCTGGCCGGTGATGGGGGGGAGTTTGTCGCGGGGATTTCCGGAGCTGCTGAGGATGGCCAGGTTGGCCCCGTGACCGAGGATCATGATGCCGATAAGAATCCTCAGCAGGCTCCTTTGCAGAATCAGCCAGGTGGCGAGGAAGAAAAGGAACCCGACGACCGCTGCGGTGATCCAGATCATTGCATTTCCTCCGTTTCGGAATCCATGGTTTGGAAGAAGACAAAAGTGATTTTCAGGACAACCCCGAGGACAACCAGGAAGACCCCGAGGTCAAACAACAGGGGCGTGCCCAGGTACAATTCCCCGAAGAGCGGGAAGTCCGGGTTCTTGTAATGGAAATGGGTAAGGAAAGGTTGCCCCAACGCGAGGCCGGCCAGACCGGTGCCAAAGGCAATGATCAATCCCCATGCACACAGGCGCAGCGGGTCAAAGGGGCAGATTCGACGGATGACCTGTCTGCCGTTGGCGAAAACCAGGAGGAGGACCCCGGTCGCACTGGCAACGCCCGCGATAAAGCCGCCCCCGGGCAGGTTGTGCCCACGGAAGAACAGGTACAGGGCAAAGACCTGCACTATCACCGCGATGATGGTGGCGGTTTTCCTCAGGATGAAGGAGTCGTTATCCAGCATGTTCGCCTCCCGCCTTTTTTTTCCTCATCAGCCCGATGATTCCGAGCGTGGCGATCACCAGGACCCCGATTTCCAGAAGGGTGTCGAATCCGCGGAAATCAACAAGGATCGTGTTCACGGCATTGGTCCCCTTGGCCAACGGGAGGCTGGCTTCAAGGTACTCCTCCCCGAGCGCGCCGGCCTTTCGTGCGCCGGCAAAGACAAGCGTCAGGACGAACATCAGGATTCCCATTCCCGCGGCGAGCACCCCGTTGAGCCGGGCCACCCCGCGCCGGGGCTGAAGCGTGATGGTTCGCAGCAGCGGGAACCGCTGGAACAGGACGAGGAGGAGGATGAGCGATGCGGCTTCGACAAGGATCTGCGTGAGGGCAAGGTCCGGCGCCCGGTAAAGGACAAAATAGAAGGTAACCAGAAAGCCGATGACCCCAACCATCACCACCTGCCCCTTCCATGAGGGAAGCAGCAGCAGGGACCCTCCCGCGATGAAGAGAAGGGCCGCCGCAAGGGAGTAGATGAACAGGTTCCCGTCGAGGAATTCCGGTTCGGGCACCGTGCCGAAGGCCGAGTATGCGGGGAGGCCGATCCAGACAAGGGCAACGGCGATGATCACCGCAAGATGCACCTTCGGATGGTCAACCCCCAGCCAGCGGGAAGCCCGGGCGCCCATTCCCGGCAAGGCGTCCAGGGCATTGGTGAACAGCACGTCCACACGCAGGAAGGGCGGGATACGGGCCCATTGCCACCCGTCCTTTTCCGCAAAACGATACAGCACGTAGCCGGCAAGGAGAATGCCGCAGCTGATCAGGAATGCCGCACTGTCCCAGCCGTGCCAGATCTTGAGTTTGGGGATATTGGGATCGTGCAGCCCGGGCACCCGGAAGGCCAGCAAAGCCTTGTACATCAGGTAAGGGAAAATTCCCGTCACCAGGGTCAGGGTGGTCAGGAGTAGCGGGGGCAGCTGGATCAGGAACCCCGGCTTGTGGAAGTGGCGGTCCAGCTCCGGGGATTCCTTGCCATGAAAGACATGCAGGAACAGGCGCAGGGAGAAGGCGACCTTGAAAACCGAACCGGTGACCACCATCAGGATGGGATAGAAATTCAGGAACAGCCCCTCCATCAGGTAATCGATCTTTTCCTTGAGCATGTACTCCTTGCTCAGGAATCCCGAGGTGAAAATCAGCCCGGCCATGGAACCGGCGGAAATGAGCGTGATCCAGTACAGCAGCGGCATGCGTTTCCGCAGACCTCCCAGTTGCCGGATATCCTTGATGCCGGTCGAATGATCGATGATGCCCACGACCATGAAGAGCGCGCCCTTGTAGAAGACATGATTGATGATGTGCAACATGTCCAGATGGGTGCCCTGAGGCGGAGACATCCCGTAGAAACCGATGAGGAAACCCAGTTGACTGACCGTCGAGAAGGCCAGGATGGCTTTCAGCTTGTGGGATAACAGGGAAAAGGTGGCCCCCAGGAGAAAGGTGAAGAAACCGACCAGCAACAGCACCGGGACCCAGGAATCGAGCGGGCGGAATATGGGAAATACCCTGGCGATGAGGAAGACCCCCAGCTTGACCATGGTCGCACTGTGCAGATAGGCTGAAACCGGCGTCGGCGCCGCCATCGCGTTGGGCAGCCAGTAATGGAAGGGAAACTGGGCCGATTTGCCGAAGGCGCCGACCACGATGAGCAGGAAGCCCGCGTTCCAAAGCGTGGAATCCGCGTACCGGGGCGCCACCGCGATCAATTCCGTGAAGGCGAAGGTTCCCGCAGTGAGCCCGACAAGAAGAATGCCCGCCAGCAGGCACATTCCGGTGCCGACCGTCGTGACCAGCGCCATGCGCGCGCCCTCCCGGGCTTCCTTGTCCTCATGGAGGTAACCGATCAAAAAGAAGGAGGCGATGCCGGTCATCTCCCACCAGGCATAGAGGATGAGAAGATTGTCCGAGAAAACCGTGCCCAGCATGGCGCCCAGGAAAAACAGCAGGTAGGTGTAAAACCGGCGGAACTCTTCCGGCTTTCCCTCAAAGTAGCCGGCGGTGTAGCCGAAGATGAGGGTTCCCATTCCCGCCACAACCAGGCCGAAGAAGAGACTCAGGCCGTCGACCTGGATACCCAGGGTGATTCCCTGGTCCGGGATCCAGCTGAGAAGCTCAATCCGTTCGGTTCCGGTACCCCCTCCCGCGCCGGCCAGGACAATGAAGCCGGTGGTCGCCAGGGCGGGGACCAGCCACAGCCATTTTCCGGGGTTGGATCCCCGGGACCACGGTCCCCCCACCTGCAAAAGGAGCAGTGCCACCCAGGGCAGCCCGAGCCCCGCCAGGACCGCCCATTCAGCCAACCATTGCATGCAGACTCCTCCCTGTCATTGGATCCAAGGGTATGAAGCGCCGGTAACTGTCAACTGAATGTGGCATAAATTCCACCTGCATTCCGGAGGGGTTGAGGCCGGTTGCATCATTTTGCGGATTTGACTTGGAAATTCACGGATTCCGTACTTTGTTAGGCCCTTTCCCTCAATTAATCGAGGCAGCATTCCGACCGAAACCTACATGCAAATGAAGAAAAACGCGCGAATACCATTGTTCGTTATCCTTTTTATTGCCGGCCTGCAGGCGCATGGGGCCACCTTGACCCTGGTCGATGGTTCCCGCCTGGAAGGTGAACTGCAAAAGATCCACCAGGGAACCTTTTATTTCAAGACCGCCTTCGCCGGGGTTCTGGAAATCCCGCAGGAAAAGGTCCAGAGTCTGCAGAGTGAAGCCCCGGTGAGTGTGCGAACGGATTCCGGGGAGGTTTTTCAGGGCCCCGTCCAACCCGAGGAGGGAAGCACGGTCCGGGTGGCATCCTCCGCCGGTACCGTCCGGACCGACATCAGCGAGGTGGCCTCGGCCTGGAAACCGGGCGAGGAGGACCCGATCGTCGCCGCCCGGCAGGCGGAATTGGCCGGCCAGATGCGCAAGTGGACTTATGTTGCCGGCGCGGATATCAGCGGAAGCGATGGGAACACCAATGATTTCGGTGCCGGCCTGGTCGCCGAGGCCAAGCTCGAGGGTCCCAACGACCGCCTCCTTATTTACGGCAGCTACAAATACAAGGAGACCGAGGGGGTCCGTTCCGAGGACGAGCAGAAGGGGGGGCTCAAGTACACCAACTTCTTCACGGAGAAATGGGGCTGGTTCCTTCGTGAGGAACTCGAGCGGGACACTTTCGAGGGGATCGATTTCCGCTCCACCACGGCCGCCGGCCTTAGCTACCGCTTCATCAAGCAGGAGCGCCTCTCCCTGGAGGGCAGCGCCGGCTTGAGCTACCGCTACGAAAGCTACCTGGACGACGACCTCGAGGATGACGGCTTCCCCGGCCTGGATTTCGGCCTCGACCTGAACTGGCAGTTCGCCGACTGGGGCAGGCTCGTAACCAGTCTCAGTTACATACCGAGCATTGACGATTTTGGCGACTACCTGATCGAGCACGAATCGGGGATCGATTTTCCCCTCGGCACCTCCGACAAATGGGTCATGCGGCTGGGCCTTGAAAACCAGTACAACAGCAATCCCGGCGGGGACCGTGAAAAGCTCGATACAAAGTATTTCGCACGCCTGCTCCTGACGTGGGAGTAGGCAGCCTCCCTTGTGTAAAAATCAACCAAACTGAAAGGAAACAGTCATGGAATTATCACCGGAACAAATCGATTCGATCATTGGTTTCATCACATATTATGGATTAAAGATCATCCTTGCCCTCGTCATTTTTGTCGTGGGTAAATGGATCGCCGCCCTGGTCCGGAATCTTTGCCGCCGCGGCATGGAAAAGAGCAAGGTGGACCCGGTACTGGTCGGGTTTCTTTCCGCGATCGCCTACTATGTGTTGATGACCGCGGTGGTCATCGCCGCCATCTCCCAACTGGGGATCCAGACCACTGCCCTTGTCGCCGTGCTGGGTGCCGCCGGCCTCGCCGTCGGCTTCGCCCTGCAGGGCTCCCTCTCCAACTTCGCCAGCGGGGTGCTGATCATCCTCTTCCGTCCCTTCAAGATCGGTGACTTCGTGGAGGCCGGCGGGGTCGCGGGGGTCATCGACGAGATCGGGATCCTGGTCACGATCATGCACACCCCCGACAACAAGAAGATCATCGTCCCCAACTCGCAGGTGATGGGCGGGCAGATTGTCAACTTCAATGCGAACGGTACCCGCCGCTGCGACATGACCTTCGGGATCAGCTATTCCGACGACATCGACAAGGCCAAGGGAATCCTCCTGCGGATCCTCGAGTCGGACGAGCGCGTCCTCAAGGATCCGGAGCCGCAGATTGTCCTCAGCGAGCTCGGGGACAGCAGCGTCAATTTCGCGGTCCGTCCGTGGGTCAACGCCGCCGACTACTGGGGTGTCTTCTTCGACACGCATGAAAAGGTGAAGAAGGCCTTCGACGCCGAGAACGTCTCCATCCCCTTCCCGCAGCGCGACGTGCACCTCTTCCAGGCCAACGCCTGAGGGAATTGCATTTGTTTTCAACTACCAAACCGGGTGTCGGAAGGCCCCGGTTTTTTTATATGCTCATCAGCCCGCGGAAGGTCTGGGCGGCGCGGCGGGACATCTGGACCTTGGTATCGTCCTTCATGGTGATCAGGAGTCCCCCGTTGAACCAGGGCTGGATGTTCCGGATCCACTTCAGGTTGATCATCTGCTTGCGGTTGGCCCTGAAAAAGCGCTTCCTTGGCAGCCGTTCCTCGAGGTAGTTCAGGGTCCGGCTGACCAGAGGCTTGTTCTCGTCGAAGAAGATCCGGACGTAGTTGTCCTCGGACTCCAGCAGGCGGATCTTGTCGTATTCGACAAACCAGCAGCTTTCCCCGTCCTTGATGAAAATGTGCTCATACTCCTCATTGCTGTCGGCGTTGAGGGCGGCCTCGGAGATGCGCTTGTACTTTTCCAGGCGGGTGTTGATGGAGTCGATCAGGTCCTCCGGTTCGAAGGGCTTGGTTATGTAGTCGTCGGCCCCGAGCCCGAGGCCCTCCCGGATGTCGGAGGGGTCCGTTTTCGCGGTGAGAAAAATGAAGGGGATGACCGCGGTATGGGGATCCTTCTGCAGGGTCTCGAAGACCCCGTAGCCGTCCACCTCGGGCATCATGATGTCCGAGATGATGAGGTCCGGCTGCTCCTTGCGGGCCAGTTCGATGCCCTTTTTGCCGTCCTCGGCGGTCAGGACGGTGAAGCCTTCCGCCTCGAGGAGGTCCACCACGGGCAGGCGGACGCTCTCATCATCTTCCATTATCAGGATTGTGCTCATTTTTCAGGTTCCGTTTCTGGTTGAATTTTGGGAAGGCTCACCGTGAAGGTGGAGCCCTTGTTTTCCCTGGAGGTAAAGGAAATATTCCCCCCGAGGAGCTCGATGGCCCGCAGGGCGATGTTGAGGCCAAGTCCGGTGCCCTGTCGCGTGCCGACATTGCCGGCCCGGTGAAAGGCCTCGAATAGTTTGTCCTGGTCGGCCTCGGGGATGCCGATTCCAGCGTCCGTGACGGAGAATTCCAGGGTATCCCCGTTCTCCTCGACCCGGCAGCTAACGGGGGTGTTCTCCGGGGAGTACTTGATGGCATTGCCGATCAGGTTCTGCAGGATGTGGTCCAGAAGGTGCTCATCCAGGAACCAGACGGAGCCCGGTTCAAGCCGGCATTCACAGGAAATGGTCCGGTTGGGATAAATCAGGGAAAGGCCATCGCCCAGCTTCTCCAGGTAGGCGCAGACGTCCAGGGGCGTCCGCTTGAGTTCCACCTTGTTGGATTCCGCGCGGCTGAAGAAGAGAACATCGTCCAGCAAACGGTTCATGCGTTTCAGCGCGGTCTCGATATTGGCGAGGTGCCGGGTCCGCTTCTCGGGGTCCATCCTGTCCCAGAGTCGGCGCAGCAGTCCCGCTGAGGCCTGCATCCCCGTCATCGGGGTCCGGAATTCGTGGCTGACCATGGAGATGAAGCGGGATTTGATCTCATTGAGTTCCTTCTCCTGCTCGAGGGCCTGCCGGTAACGCTGCTCGCTGCGTTCCAGGGATTTCCGGGCCCGGACCTGTTCGGTGACGTTCAGCTGGATCCCCACGAAATGGGTCAGCTCCCCGCGCTCGTTGCGGACCGGGGAGATGTGCAGTTCGTTGTGGAACAGCGATCCGTCTTTTCGGTAATTGCGCAGGCGGACCACACAGGCTTCCCCCTTGCGCAGGGCTTCGCGAAGAACATCCAGCTCCGGTTGGTCCCGGTCCTCCCCCTGCAGGAACCGGCAGCTGCGCCCGACCGCTTCCTTTGCCGAATAGCCGGTGATGTGCTGGAATCCCCGGTTCACGTAGATCAGGGGAAGGTCCTTCTGACGGGCGTCCGCCACGGTCACCCCCGAGGTCACGTTGGCGATGGCGATGTTGCGCAGCTCGATATCCTCCATCGCCCGCACGCGCTCGGTCATGTCTGTCAGGGTCACCAGCATCAACCGATGCTCACCGGTATCCACCGGTTGGATTTCCAGTTCGCAGGGAAAGGTGGAACCGTCCTTTCGCCTCAAGTAGCCCGAGAAGCTTTCCCTCCCCCCCGACACACGGGCCGAATCCATCACCGATTCCAGCAGGGCCCGGTTTTTTTCCTCGCACATGTCCGTCAGGGAAACGCCGTCGAGTTCCGCGCCCTCCCGCTCCAGCAGTTGCTTCGCCTGCTGGTTCGCGACAATGATCGGCCCGTCCGGGAATTCCGCCAGCATCACCGCTTCCCGGGTCTGCTCAAACAGCGCCCGGAAAAGCGGATCCGCGAAGGCGGGGATGTCGGTGCGGTGTGGCATTCGTTTCGATCTCTATATGGAAAAGAGGCTGATTCGCAACGTCGAAAGCGACTTCTTGCATTCCCCGTTGCCAACCTCTGCCGGATGGGCCACCGTAGGCGCCATGAAATCCCTTCCCAGGCCGATCAAGCAGACCCTTGAATGGGTGCACGCCCGAAACCACAGCGAGCCGGTGTTTCTGCAGGCGGTCGACGAGGTGCTGCAATCCCTGGCCCCGGTGATCGGCGCCTATCCGGAAATTGTCGAGCAGAACCTGTTGCAGCGCATCTGCGAGCCGGAGAAGCAGCTGATTTTCCGTGTGGTCTGGCAGGACGACAGGGGCGGGGTGCAGGTGAACCGGGGCTTCCGGGTAAAGTTCAACAGCGCCCTCGGCCCCTTCAAGGGGGGGCTGCGCTTCCACCCGACGGTCAACCTCGGGGTGATCAAGTTCCTCGGTTTCGAACAGATCTTCAAGAACAGCCTGACCGGGCTCTCCATCGGGGGAGGGAAGGGGGGCAGCGATTTCGACCCGAAGGGGAAATCGGATTACGAGGTGATGCGTTTCTGCCAGTCCTTCATGACCGAGCTGTACCGGCACATCGGGCCCAGCGAGGACGTGCCCGCCGGCGACATCGGCGTGGGGGGGCGCGAGATCGGGTATTTATTCGGTCAGTACAAGCGCTTGACCAACAAGTACGACCTCGGGGTCATCACCGGCAAGGACACCGCCTGGGGCGGGTCCCTGGTGCGCAAGGAGGCGACCGGCTACGGGGCGGTCTATTTCCTTGAGGAGATGCTGAAGACGAAGGGGGAGAACCTGAAGGGGAAGACCGCGATCGTCTCCGGTTCCGGCAATGTGGCCCTGTACGCGATCAAGAAGCTGATGGAGCTCGGGGCCACGGTCGTGGCCTGCTCCGACTCCGGCGGAACCGTCCACCAGCCCGGCGGACTGGATTTCGACCAGTTGCGGGAAATCAAGGAGATCGAGCGGGGCCGGATCCAGGCCTATTCCGAGCGCTGCCCCAAGGCTAAATTCATACCCGCCAAAAAGGGTTCCATTTGGTCGATCCCCTGCGACGTGGCCCTTCCCTGTGCCACGCAGAACGAGTTGACCGGCCTGCATGCGCAAAAACTCGTTGAGAACGGCTGCATGGCGGTCAGCGAGGGGGCCAACATGCCTTCCACCCCGGAAGCCATCCAGATCTTTTTACGGAAGAAGATCCTCTTCGGACCCGGGAAGGCGGCCAACGCCGGAGGGGTGGCGGTGTCCGCCCTTGAAATGCAGCAGAACGCGGCTCTCGCCTCCTGGACTTTTGCCGAAGTCGACCAGCGCCTCAAGGAGACCATGAGCAGCATTCACTCAACCTGCGTCCACTACGCACGGAAGTTCAGCAAGCCGGGCAACTACGTCGACGGGGCCAACATCGGGGGATTCCTGCGCGTCGGCCAGGCCATGATTTCCCACGGGCTTCTCTAGCCCGGATGGCACTCGGTCAAGGAGCGCGCCGGCGGGCTTGTCCCGCCGGCCGCCATGGGCCGGAGGTCTCTGTGGCCCTTTATCAAAGCCTCGTTGCAACCTCTTCCTCCGGGGGAGGCAAGCTCCCCCGGGCGGTGTTGCAAGGGGCCGCAAGCCTGTTCCGACCTGAGCCTGCGGGCGGGACAAGCCCGCCCGCGAGCCCAGCGGGCACCTGGATCAATCCTTGTTATACCGCTTTCAGTATGGATTGATCAGGTGGAGCATGGGCGTGGGACCTCCGC
>JBNGDP010000059.1:0-21626 GCA_049975345.1 Oceanipulchritudo sp.
TCTTTCTGCTGATTTCGGTGGATCGGGCTATCGCCGAAACCGCTGCGGATCTGAGACGACCCACCCTACTCCTGGACGCGCAGGCGGCACATGAGCCGGGCATGTTCTTGTCTGCTGATGACGGCGCGCAGGAAGCGGTCGCCCGTGGAAGGATCATACTGGATGGTTGTGGCATTCTGTGGAAAGCCCGCCCATCCGTCTGATTCCAGCGTTTCGGAGAACTCCGGGATGACGGCGAAGGAGGACGCCTCTCCCCGGTGCCAGTATTCAAATTCCAACTGGTCGCTGCTCACCCGCAGCCGGGGAAGGTGCTCCATCCTTCCGCTGACGGGATTGGAACCCAGCACGAATTCAATCAGATTGGGAAGGCCGTCGGCGTCGAAATCCGCTTCAGGCAGGCTTTCCGGGGCATTCTCCAGTCCGAGGGCGGCAAACTCCCGGTGACGCCACCCGTCGTATGGCTTGTCGCGGATGATGGCCGTGGCCGTGACCTGATCTCCGGGAAGGTAGGCGTCGTCCGGGACGAGTGATACGACAACACTGCGGTCGCCTTGGGCGAGGTTGTCCGGCAGTGGGTTGACAACCAGGGAGGTCGCGGACTTGCCGACGGGTATGGTGACGGAAGCGGGAATGGCCGTGTAGTGGGTTCCCGCAACAGCTGTGCCCGAGACGGCCAGGTGAACCGTCATGCTGTAGCCAAGGTCGGCGTTGTCCCGGACGATCTGGAGCCGGGCCGGGGATCCATCCGCCTCATCCGCAGCGGGATCGGCCTCAATAATGCCCGCCACCGCGCCGTGCGCCCCGGATCTGGCCACAAAGCTCACCGCATCGGCGATGACATAGCCATCCGCACCGTCGTTGCGGATGACGACGCGCCCGCCGGTACCGGCATCGAATGTGTATTCACCCAGTGAATACCAGATTCCCCCGTTCGTCCGCTGGTTGACGACAAGCGCCGATGTGCCCCCTTGATGGACAATGTCGACCGCAACGTTGTTGGCGCGGTTGTTGTGAGAGGTCCAGCGGCCGTAGACTTCATAGGTTCCCGCTTCGGGAAGGTCGGGTTCGAACACGGCCGTGCATCCGCCGCCGACATTGCCGTCGTGCAGGTAACCGCTCCCGTAGTAGCCTCCAGTGGAGGCGCTGGCGGTCCACAAGCCCGTGGTGCTGAATCCGGAAAGGTCGGCGTCGTCGACGATCACGCCGACCTCGGGTACCGCCTCCTCCCCGAGAATCTGTCCGTCCGCGAGCAGGTGCAGGCGCAACAGCCCGTAGGGAAGATCCTGTACCGCCTCAGCGCGGTCGATGCAGAGGGCGGCCGCCGTGGCGGCCGACTGGGAAAGCACCATAAAGCAGGGCTCCATGCGCATCGAGCAGAAGGCGACGCTGGTGGCTGAAATGGACCACGGGACAAGAAGGTTTTCGCATTCGGCCTTTGGCGGGGTCAGTGCCCGGTAGGCGATCCGCCATGGCACCGAAGAACCACCTCCGCCGCCCCCGTCAACCTTGACGGAACCGCCCGGACCGAGAAACCGGCGCACATTGTGAGAATCCGAGACGTAGTTGGCGAGCCCCACGCTGTCCGGCACAACCGTCTTGATTTGGAAATGATCCTGGGTCAGTACAAAGTCCGAAACCATCCTCCTTGCCTCGCGCACGTACAGCTCGTGGGGCCAACCGTCCGTCTCGGGATATTCACCAAGCGGCAGCCCGATTTGATCCACCTTGTTGATCAAGCTCTGGATATTGTTCCGGACCGTGTCACTGAGCGTAGGATCGGTCGCCAGGGCACGGTAACGTGTATCGGTTTTCAAATACCAGAGCATGCCCAACTGCCAGGCGACATGACTCTGGTAAATCAGCTCGCGCGTCGGGTAATCGGCATCAGCCCATGAAATCCAGCCGCCCTGCCCGTCCGGCCAGCGGTTGCCCCCGATATGGTCGGTGGATACCAGGCCTCCGAACATCTCATGGTTGTTGATATCGTTTCCGACACTCATGCTGGTGCTGCCGCCGGCCCGATGGAAGCGGTACAGGATCTCGAATGTGTCCGGATCGTAGGCCTGCGGCTCAAACAGTGGGCGGCGGGCGGCGGGATCGGCAGTCTGCACCGTGTACATGCGGAAATTGTAGGCTTGGAGCTGATCGTAGCCGGTTCCGGCCGCCCCCTGGGGTTCGTCGACGACGTTGTAGATCAGGCCGCTGGACGGATCGCCTGGCACCGTGTAGGCATTGACCCCGCTCAAGGTCCACGGGTTTCCCCGGCCTGCCAGGGATTCCCCGTAATCGGTCGTGTTCTCCTTGCCAAAGGTGTAAGTCACCCCGGCCCGCGCCATGAGCTCCCCCTCGTAGCTGCAGTCGATGAACATCTTCCCCCGATAAACGCTGCCATTCTCCATGTGCAGAGCCACAATCTTCGCCCCGTCCTTCTCGACCCAGTCGAGTCGCTGCTCGTAGTAAGTCGGGACCGGCGCATCCCAGGTTGCCCCCGGCACCGGGTCGGCGAGGAGCTCCTCAAAGGCCTGCTCCGCCTCGGAAGGCTTAAACCGGCTGCCACCGGTCTTGCTGAAGAATTCCCGTGTGATGCCACCCTGCACGCCCGCGTTCACGCCGTCAGTTTCGGTCAAACCGCCGGAGGTCGTTCCCCCGACATGCCGGCCAAAGACCACCAGCACCACGCGCTTGCCCATGCGCGCGGCCTGCACTGCCGCCACCACTCCGCCCGAGGTGCCGCCATAGACCACCACGTCCGCCACCACATCCACCACCGGAGCCTCCGGGGCCGGATAATAATACTTCAAGCCGGGGTTCGGGGTCGTCGCCGCCGCGTGCATCAGGGTCGACGCCAGCAATGGGATGATCACAACGGCAATTTTAAACAGGGAACCGTTCATTTTGTTGAATGGGCAGATCCATGAAAAAGCCCCGACAGGTGGACCGTCAGGGCTGGTGAATTTCATAAAGGGAGGAAGACGCGTGGCTCAATCGCGGCAACGCCGGCGCAGCATCACGAGCCCGAGTGCCGAAACGCCCGCCAACAGCGCCCAGGTCGAGGGCTCCGGAACCGTGACATTCGCCAGATCCGTCGCGACAAAGAATTCATCCATCGTGAACGACTCACCGGCGGCCAGCACGCCCAATAAACTCAGGCCGTCCGCGGAGATATCGGTATTGCTGCCATTGAATTTGGAGATGATCCCCACACCGCTGGCATTGGCAGTTCCGAGGTTGCTCAAATCGGGGTTCAGCCAGGCCTCGACATTATCGTAGAAGGCATCGTTGCCGCCGCCGCCGGTGGTGTTGTCCGACACCCGCAGCAGTACCATGTGGGTGGTGTCCTGAGCCACCGCGCCGAGATTCAGGGTTGAACCGTTGCTGCCTGCCAGACCGATCGACAGGCTGCCACCGTCGAGGATGAAATTGTTATCCCGGCTGCTGCCCAGAAGGCCATAAGTGACCGTAGCATCCACATCATTGCCGCTGGTGGCGCTGTGTTGGAACAGGAACCCGATGTAGAGCACGTCCGAACCGGAAACCGTCGCCGGCGTGAAGCTGATGGGACGCTCCACCTGCTTGGTGGCCGCCGTGCCCGACACGCGGAAATGCTCCAGGCTGCCGCCGGTGGCACTGCCGAATCCCGTGTAGCTCAGGCCCGTGCTGCGCGGGTAGAAATCCACCGATGCGGCGAGGCCAAAGTTGTTGGGATTTGTCCATGCCCCGGAAAAGCCGGTCGTTGTGGGGTTCTGGCCGACAATCGTCGTGTCGGGGGTGTAGCCGGTCGCAGATTCCTTGACCAGGATGGACCCGTTGGCAGCGGTCGCGAGAATCCCTGAAAGAAGGGTGACTAGTAAGCGTTTGTTGGATTTCATCAGTGTTACTCAGGTTTGTGTTGAGGGTGAAATTAGAATTTTCATTTCAACAGGGAAAATTCGGAATGACCAACCCTAAGGCTTGCATGGCTTATGCATAGGATTATAAATTTCCTGCATTAAGCTGCAGAAACAACAGATTCTCGAGTGGGACAGCCTGCGAATTGGGCTGATGTTCTGCTATGAGGGCGCCATTCCCGCAATCGGGCGGGGGCAGCGCGGCGTCCTTGGGGCGACGGCGTGGCTGGTACAGGTCGGCTGGGCAAGTGTCCGGGACGCGGGCGGCAGGCCGATACGGGCCCGGGCAGGCGAATGGTTGCTGGCGCGGCCCGGCCAGCGCATGCAGGAATTCAGCGACGACGCCCGGGTGCTGTCGGTGAATTTCCGCGCCGCCTTCCACACCGGCGAAAACCTGTTTGAAGAGGGGCTGAGCACCGTGCTGGCGGGCGACGCTCATCCGCAACTGGAGCGGCGCGCGCGCAACCTCCTGCGTGTGTCGAATCGTGAACTGGGGCCGGAATGGTCCCGCTGGATCGTAACCGCGCCGGTCGATCTGCGCGGGTACCTCGTGCTGCACCGCGCCCTGACCGACTGGATCCTGGCATGGAGCACCGCCTTGATGGAGGCCGGGATCATGCCGCAAACCATTCCGGATAACGACGCACGCGTGAAGCAGGCCTTCGCCTTTCTGCAGGGGCACTTGAAGGAACCAAATCTGAATTGGGACAAGGTCGCCGCAGGGGTTGGCCTCAGCCTCAGCCAGCTGAACCGGCACTTACTCCGCGAACGTGGGGAGACGCTCCGGCAGGTCCATCAGAAAATGCGCCGCGAACATGCCCGCCACCTGCTGACCCGCTCCGGCTTGAGCATCAAGGAGATTTCCGGCGAACTCGGCTTTCGCTACCCATCCCACTTCACCGCATGGTTCCGCAAAAACTGCGGCTTATCTCCCTCCGAATTCCGCCAGAACCCGGTCGTCAGCCGGTATTTCCCCTCCAGCCTGAATTTCTCACAAGAAAGTGCCGATTCTGATGTAACCTCCATTTAGTCAGTGATTTGCAAAACTAAAACAATCAACACATGATGACTTTTCACGAGCGGCAATCATTTGGATTTTCTTCCGATTTTTCTCACATGGAGTCGGTTCCATTTGAACCTGGAAGAATACCGAGGGCTCTGTTTCCCAACCCGCTGAGCTGACCCTTGAGAACAGAGCCATTGCCAATGAGATTCTGGTCGACTTCGCCGTCCTTGGGCTGGTGATGCTGCGTCGGCGTCGGCGCGGTTGAGCTGGGCATTCCTCCCTTTAGGAAATGCACAAGCCTTGACGGTTCATCCATCGGGGCTTTTTAATAGGTGAATTGAATCAGCCAAATGAACGGATCCCTGTTTGAAATTGGCGGTACAAAGGGGAACATGCAGGCTGGCATCACATGCGAATTCTTCAGTAAAACCAGCGGCAGCCGGTTAGAGCCGTCCAAGGCGGAGCAGGGATTCGAGGAGCTCCTCGCCAAGTCGGCTCCGGGGGAAGACCTGCCTGTGGACCACCCGTTGGCCGGCTGCAGGGCGCTCTGGCATCCCGAGGTGGCCCGCACCGGCCCGGTGTGGTGCCTCTTTCGCAGAAAACTGGAACTCGGCTCGGCGGTTTCCCCCTCGCTGCTCTGGTTCAGCGCCAGCCAGCGCTGCCGGGTCTGGCTGGACGGCGAACTGCTGGCGGAGGGGCCGCCGCGCAGCGACCGCGAGACATGGCCCTACGTGGCGGTGGCGCTTCCCGGCCTGCCTGCGGGCGCGCACGTCATGGCCGCGGAGGTGGTGCACTACGGTGCGGGGGCCGGCAAGGGACAGATCGGCGGGCAGGGATTTTTCTTGATGGCGGTCGAGGCGGAGGCCCTTCAGGCATGGCGGACCGACGATCCGGGCTGGCGCTGCCATCACGATAGCAGCCGTGCATTGTGGGCGGGTCAGCCCCCGGAGCCCGGCCAGCCACGCCTAAAGGGGCACCGTGCCATCGGACCGGGACAGCAGGTCGATTTCAGAAAGCATCCGGACGGCTGGCAGAGGTGCGACTTTGACGCTACAGGATGGCCTTCTCCCCGCCAGCTCGCCGAGCCGCACAACAACCCCTGGGGCAACCGTTCGCTGGGCTGCCACCTTGTCGCGACACGGATTCCCGCCATGCGGCGCCGCGTGCGCGAATGGGCGCAGGTAATGGACGACGGACTGCGGCCGATTTCCCTGCCGCTGGCGGTACCGAAAGGATCGCGCCTGCGCCTGGTCGCCGACGCGGGCTGCGTCATCACCGCCTTTCCGGAACTTGCATGGCGGGACGGGACGGGCGCACGCGTACGCTTGACCAGCTGTGAAGCGCCATATGACCGCGCGACCGGAGACCGGCGCGACCGCGAGGACATCGCATACGCCTTTCTGCCCGGACAGGAAGACGAGTTGCTGCTGGCCGGTTCCGGCAACTGGTCGCCGGAATGGATCCGGTCATTCCGCTACCTCGTTCTCGATGTCGAAACGGGGGAGCAGGCCTTCGTTCTGGAGCGCCTTCAGGCCGTGCAGAGCGGCTTTCCCCTCGAGTATTCGCTGTCGATTTCCATCAATGACGGCCGACCGTGGCAACGCCTGACAGCCGTCAACCGCAACACCATGGCAGCCTGTTCGCATGAGACCTTTTTCGACGCACCTTCATGGGAGCAGGCCCAGTTTCCGGGCGACGCCCGCATCATGGCGCGGCACCACTACATCGCCTGCAATGACGACCGCCTGCCCCTGAAGGCGATTGCCGACTGTGCCGCCGGCCGGACCCCATGCGGCCTGCTGCGCAGCCATTGGCCCTCCAGTTTCGAGCAGGTGATCAGCACCTACTCGCTGCAATGGATCGGCATGCTGCATGACCACTGGTGGTACCGCGGCGAGCCGGGCGCGTTGCGGCCGTACCTGCCGGTCGCAAGGGGAATCCTGCAATGGTTTCTCGACCGGCAGCGGCCGGACGGACTGCTGGGGCGGATCGACGAGGCCCCGTTCGTCGAATGGGCTTTTCCAGCGGGCTGCCCGGAACAGGGCCGCGATGGCGGTTCCAGTTTGCTGACCGCCATGCTTGCCGAGGCCTGCGCGATGCTGGCCGCGCTCGAGCCGGTGGCCGGCTATCCCGAGCTGGCGCCGCGCTGGTCGAAGGCGGCGGAACGCTTGAGACAAGGGCTGGAACACTGCTGGGATGCCGGGCGCGGGCTGCTGCGGGATCATCCGGAAGGCGGATTCAGCGTGCATGCCCAAGTGCAGGCGGCGCTCGCCGGATTCCGCGACAACGCGACCTCCGGAGCCATCATGGAACGGGCCCTTGCGGATCCGGATTGCCGCCAGCCAGCCTCGCTCTACTACCGGGCACACCTTGCCGAGGCGCTGCGGCGCGTCGGCCGGGCCGACCTTGTCGTCCCGCTTTTTGACGCGTGGTTCCGCATGCTGGAGGCGGGCGCGACCACCTGGCCGGAAACCGACGCTTCCAATTCCCGCAGCGACTGCCACGGCTGGGGCTGCATGGTCGAAACCGAGATCGTCCACAGCCTCTTCGGGCTCACCCCGGCCGAGCCGGGCTGGCGCCGGATCCGCTTTGCCCCGCATGCGGCCATGCCGTTTGATTGCCGTTTGAGGCTCCTGCTGCCCTGCGGGGAGGTGGAGGTCTGGCGGAGAGCGCAAGACGGTGATTGGCGAATCCAAGCCCCCGAGGGCATTACCGCCTCCTTCCGAAACATTCCCGGAGTGTGATCACACTCAACGTAATTCGCTTCGGGATTCGGCAGGTTCGCCGTAAGGACAAGGCCTTTGCCGCACGGCTCGAAATTTGGTATCAGGATATCCTGCGTGCGAAGGATCTCTTTCTGCTGATTTCGGTGGATCGGGCTATCGCCGAAACCGCTGCGGATCTGAGACGACCCACCCTACTCCTGGACGCGCAGGCGGCACATGAGCCGGGCATGTTCTTGTCTGCTGATGACGGCGCGCAGGAAGCGGTCGCCCGTGGAAGGATCATACTGGATGGTTGTGGCATTCTGTGGAAAGCCCGCCCATCCGTCTGATTCCAGCGTTTCGGAGAACTCCGGGATGACGGCGAAGGAGGACGCCTCTCCCCGGTGCCAGTATTCAAATTCCAACTGGTCGCTGCTCACCCGCAGCCGGGGAAGGTGCTCCATCCTTCCGCTGACGGGATTGGAACCCAGCACGAATTCAATCAGATTGGGAAGGCCGTCGGCGTCGAAATCCGCTTCAGGCAGGCTTTCCGGGGCATTCTCCAGTCCGAGGGCGGCAAACTCCCGGTGACGCCACCCGTCGTATGGCTTGTCGCGGATGATGGCCGTGGCCGTGACCTGATCTCCGGGAAGGTAGGCGTCGTCCGGGACGAGTGATACGACAACACTGCGGTCGCCTTGGGCGAGGTTGTCCGGCAGTGGGTTGACAACCAGGGAGGTCGCGGACTTGCCGACGGGTATGGTGACGGAAGCGGGAATGGCCGTGTAGTGGGTTCCCGCAACAGCTGTGCCCGAGACGGCCAGGTGAACCGTCATGCTGTAGCCAAGGTCGGCGTTGTCCCGGACGATCTGGAGCCGGGCCGGGGATCCATCCGCCTCATCCGCAGCGGGATCGGCCTCAATAATGCCCGCCACCGCGCCGTGCGCCCCGGATCTGGCCACAAAGCTCACCGCATCGGCGATGACATAGCCATCCGCACCGTCGTTGCGGATGACGACGCGCCCGCCGGTACCGGCATCGAATGTGTATTCACCCAGTGAATACCAGATTCCCCCGTTCGTCCGCTGGTTGACGACAAGCGCCGATGTGCCCCCTTGATGGACAATGTCGACCGCAACGTTGTTGGCGCGGTTGTTGTGAGAGGTCCAGCGGCCGTAGACTTCATAGGTTCCCGCTTCGGGAAGGTCGGGTTCGAACACGGCCGTGCATCCGCCGCCGACATTGCCGTCGTGCAGGTAACCGCTCCCGTAGTAGCCTCCAGTGGAGGCGCTGGCGGTCCACAAGCCCGTGGTGCTGAATCCGGAAAGGTCGGCGTCGTCGACGATCACGCCGACCTCGGGTACCGCCTCCTCCCCGAGAATCTGTCCGTCCGCGAGCAGGTGCAGGCGCAACAGCCCGTAGGGAAGATCCTGTACCGCCTCAGCGCGGTCGATGCAGAGGGCGGCCGCCGTGGCGGCCGACTGGGAAAGCACCATAAAGCAGGGCTCCATGCGCATCGAGCAGAAGGCGACGCTGGTGGCTGAAATGGACCACGGGACAAGAAGGTTTTCGCATTCGGCCTTTGGCGGGGTCAGTGCCCGGTAGGCGATCCGCCATGGCACCGAAGAACCACCTCCGCCGCCCCCGTCAACCTTGACGGAACCGCCCGGACCGAGAAACCGGCGCACATTGTGAGAATCCGAGACGTAGTTGGCGAGCCCCACGCTGTCCGGCACAACCGTCTTGATTTGGAAATGATCCTGGGTCAGTACAAAGTCCGAAACCATCCTCCTTGCCTCGCGCACGTACAGCTCGTGGGGCCAACCGTCCGTCTCGGGATATTCACCAAGCGGCAGCCCGATTTGATCCACCTTGTTGATCAAGCTCTGGATATTGTTCCGGACCGTGTCACTGAGCGTAGGATCGGTCGCCAGGGCACGGTAACGTGTATCGGTTTTCAAATACCAGAGCATGCCCAACTGCCAGGCGACATGACTCTGGTAAATCAGCTCGCGCGTCGGGTAATCGGCATCAGCCCATGAAATCCAGCCGCCCTGCCCGTCCGGCCAGCGGTTGCCCCCGATATGGTCGGTGGATACCAGGCCTCCGAACATCTCATGGTTGTTGATATCGTTTCCGACACTCATGCTGGTGCTGCCGCCGGCCCGATGGAAGCGGTACAGGATCTCGAATGTGTCCGGATCGTAGGCCTGCGGCTCAAACAGTGGGCGGCGGGCGGCGGGATCGGCAGTCTGCACCGTGTACATGCGGAAATTGTAGGCTTGGAGCTGATCGTAGCCGGTTCCGGCCGCCCCCTGGGGTTCGTCGACGACGTTGTAGATCAGGCCGCTGGACGGATCGCCTGGCACCGTGTAGGCATTGACCCCGCTCAAGGTCCACGGGTTTCCCCGGCCTGCCAGGGATTCCCCGTAATCGGTCGTGTTCTCCTTGCCAAAGGTGTAAGTCACCCCGGCCCGCGCCATGAGCTCCCCCTCGTAGCTGCAGTCGATGAACATCTTCCCCCGATAAACGCTGCCATTCTCCATGTGCAGAGCCACAATCTTCGCCCCGTCCTTCTCGACCCAGTCGAGTCGCTGCTCGTAGTAAGTCGGGACCGGCGCATCCCAGGTTGCCCCCGGCACCGGGTCGGCGAGGAGCTCCTCAAAGGCCTGCTCCGCCTCGGAAGGCTTAAACCGGCTGCCACCGGTCTTGCTGAAGAATTCCCGTGTGATGCCACCCTGCACGCCCGCGTTCACGCCGTCAGTTTCGGTCAAACCGCCGGAGGTCGTTCCCCCGACATGCCGGCCAAAGACCACCAGCACCACGCGCTTGCCCATGCGCGCGGCCTGCACTGCCGCCACCACTCCGCCCGAGGTGCCGCCATAGACCACCACGTCCGCCACCACATCCACCACCGGAGCCTCCGGGGCCGGATAATAATACTTCAAGCCGGGGTTCGGGGTCGTCGCCGCCGCGTGCATCAGGGTCGACGCCAGCAATGGGATGATCACAACGGCAATTTTAAACAGGGAACCGTTCATTTTGTTGAATGGGCAGATCCATGAAAAAGCCCCGACAGGTGGACCGTCAGGGCTGGTGAATTTCATAAAGGGAGGAAGACGCGTGGCTCAATCGCGGCAACGCCGGCGCAGCATCACGAGCCCGAGTGCCGAAACGCCCGCCAACAGCGCCCAGGTCGAGGGCTCCGGAACCGTGACATTCGCCAGATCCGTCGCGACAAAGAATTCATCCATCGTGAACGACTCACCGGCGGCCAGCACGCCCAATAAACTCAGGCCGTCCGCGGAGATATCGGTATTGCTGCCATTGAATTTGGAGATGATCCCCACACCGCTGGCATTGGCAGTTCCGAGGTTGCTCAAATCGGGGTTCAGCCAGGCCTCGACATTATCGTAGAAGGCATCGTTGCCGCCGCCGCCGGTGGTGTTGTCCGACACCCGCAGCAGTACCATGTGGGTGGTGTCCTGAGCCACCGCGCCGAGATTCAGGGTTGAACCGTTGCTGCCTGCCAGACCGATCGACAGGCTGCCACCGTCGAGGATGAAATTGTTATCCCGGCTGCTGCCCAGAAGGCCATAAGTGACCGTAGCATCCACATCATTGCCGCTGGTGGCGCTGTGTTGGAACAGGAACCCGATGTAGAGCACGTCCGAACCGGAAACCGTCGCCGGCGTGAAGCTGATGGGACGCTCCACCTGCTTGGTGGCCGCCGTGCCCGACACGCGGAAATGCTCCAGGCTGCCGCCGGTGGCACTGCCGAATCCCGTGTAGCTCAGGCCCGTGCTGCGCGGGTAGAAATCCACCGATGCGGCGAGGCCAAAGTTGTTGGGATTTGTCCATGCCCCGGAAAAGCCGGTCGTTGTGGGGTTCTGGCCGACAATCGTCGTGTCGGGGGTGTAGCCGGTCGCAGATTCCTTGACCAGGATGGACCCGTTGGCAGCGGTCGCGAGAATCCCTGAAAGAAGGGTGACTAGTAAGCGTTTGTTGGATTTCATCAGTGTTACTCAGGTTTGTGTTGAGGGTGAAATTAGAATTTTCATTTCAACAGGGAAAATTCGGAATGACCAACCCTAAGGCTTGCATGGCTTATGCATAGGATTATAAATTTCCTGCATTAAGCTGCAGAAACAACAGATTCTCGAGTGGGACAGCCTGCGAATTGGGCTGATGTTCTGCTATGAGGGCGCCATTCCCGCAATCGGGCGGGGGCAGCGCGGCGTCCTTGGGGCGACGGCGTGGCTGGTACAGGTCGGCTGGGCAAGTGTCCGGGACGCGGGCGGCAGGCCGATACGGGCCCGGGCAGGCGAATGGTTGCTGGCGCGGCCCGGCCAGCGCATGCAGGAATTCAGCGACGACGCCCGGGTGCTGTCGGTGAATTTCCGCGCCGCCTTCCACACCGGCGAAAACCTGTTTGAAGAGGGGCTGAGCACCGTGCTGGCGGGCGACGCTCATCCGCAACTGGAGCGGCGCGCGCGCAACCTCCTGCGTGTGTCGAATCGTGAACTGGGGCCGGAATGGTCCCGCTGGATCGTAACCGCGCCGGTCGATCTGCGCGGGTACCTCGTGCTGCACCGCGCCCTGACCGACTGGATCCTGGCATGGAGCACCGCCTTGATGGAGGCCGGGATCATGCCGCAAACCATTCCGGATAACGACGCACGCGTGAAGCAGGCCTTCGCCTTTCTGCAGGGGCACTTGAAGGAACCAAATCTGAATTGGGACAAGGTCGCCGCAGGGGTTGGCCTCAGCCTCAGCCAGCTGAACCGGCACTTACTCCGCGAACGTGGGGAGACGCTCCGGCAGGTCCATCAGAAAATGCGCCGCGAACATGCCCGCCACCTGCTGACCCGCTCCGGCTTGAGCATCAAGGAGATTTCCGGCGAACTCGGCTTTCGCTACCCATCCCACTTCACCGCATGGTTCCGCAAAAACTGCGGCTTATCTCCCTCCGAATTCCGCCAGAACCCGGTCGTCAGCCGGTATTTCCCCTCCAGCCTGAATTTCTCACAAGAAAGTGCCGATTCTGATGTAACCTCCATTTAGTCAGTGATTTGCAAAACTAAAACAATCAACACATGATGACTTTTCACGAGCGGCAATCATTTGGATTTTCTTCCGATTTTTCTCACATGGAGTCGGTTCCATTTGAACCTGGAAGAATACCGAGGGCTCTGTTTCCCAACCCGCTGAGCTGACCCTTGAGAACAGAGCCATTGCCAATGAGATTCTGGTCGACTTCGCCGTCCTTGGGCTGGTGATGCTGCGTCGGCGTCGGCGCGGTTGAGCTGGGCATTCCTCCCTTTAGGAAATGCACAAGCCTTGACGGTTCATCCATCGGGGCTTTTTAATAGGTGAATTGAATCAGCCAAATGAACGGATCCCTGTTTGAAATTGGCGGTACAAAGGGGAACATGCAGGCTGGCATCACATGCGAATTCTTCAGTAAAACCAGCGGCAGCCGGTTAGAGCCGTCCAAGGCGGAGCAGGGATTCGAGGAGCTCCTCGCCAAGTCGGCTCCGGGGGAAGACCTGCCTGTGGACCACCCGTTGGCCGGCTGCAGGGCGCTCTGGCATCCCGAGGTGGCCCGCACCGGCCCGGTGTGGTGCCTCTTTCGCAGAAAACTGGAACTCGGCTCGGCGGTTTCCCCCTCGCTGCTCTGGTTCAGCGTCAGCCAGCGCTGTCGGATCTGGCTGGACGGCGAACGGCTGGCGGAGAGCGGAAGACGGTGATTGGCGAATCCAAGCCCCCGAGGGAATTGTTTGAAGGAAAAAACGGGATCACCATCTTCCGGCGACCCCGTTTCTTGCGGCGGACAGGAAATTAACCTGTCACCTCTGGCACGCATGCGCGAGCCGGATGCCCTGCATCTGCTACTCCGCCGTTTGTTCAACCACGAAAAAGCGCGTCGGAGCGGCGGTCCAGCTGGTCTTTGGCAGGTGGAATTCGAGCGTCACGCCATCCGTTCCGGACTGCGGATCTCCAGCGGCGGTCCAGGTGGAGGGATCCGCAGCGAGATCGGTGCTGGTGCGGGCCTGATAGCTGTAGCCGGTCACTGATGGCACCGAGACAATCCATTGTGTGGCGTCATGGTTAATGGACACAGGCGGTGGGGCCGGCGCCTCGGATGCGGCCAGAATGGTAAAGGAATCATAGCGGTGATTTCCATATGCGGGCGAGGCGAGTGCCTCCTCCGCGAACAGGCCGACCGCCGTGATATCGCCCGCCGGCAGGGTGACGGTTCCCAAGGTCGAAAGCGTCATCCCGACCGTGGAATCGGTGGTTTCCGTGCCGTCGAAAATCAATTCCGTCCAGCCGTCCTCCGTCCAGGGCACGGTATAGGTTTGGGCGTTGTAATAAGCAGTGCCGATCATCTGGTCATTCTGGAAGACGGTCTCGGCTTCACCCCTCTCGCGAACATTGGCATTCAGGAAGTCCTGTGTCATGCGGTAAACATACCAGATGCCGTCAATGCGCACCGCCGGTTGATAGCTCTGCCAGCCGGCATGCCGCATTCCCTGAAACCAGCGGAATTCCGCCAGATTGGAACGGGTCGCTTCAGTGATGGTTGCCGAAGCCCAGCCAAAGTGGGCCAGCACCCGATTATCATAAGAAAGTCCCGTAACCGGATGCGGCCCCGGTTCTGGAAAGTCCTTCCCGTAGCTGACCTCACCCCAGTTCCAGACAGTTGTCATCACGTAACCATAGGCGGATCCGGCGTTGGGATCTCCCAGATCACCCCAGATGTATCCCTCCTGCCCATACAGGCCGGGCATTAGCGGATCCTGATACAGGACATTGAGATTCTTTCCCGCAAAGGAATGGTGAATGGTCCATCCTGCATCGGTCCAGGTATCACCCCCAGGAACCACGGTATCGTTGTCTTCGACGGTATCAAATGTCTTCTGGAAGACGATTGTCTGGGCGGACAGCAGGGGGGTCAGCAGGCCAATGGCCAATAGGTTAATGAGTTTTTTCATGGGAATTTCGGATTGGTGTACAGGGACTGATTGGTGGCGTTGATTGAAATTGGGGACAGGTGAAATCATAGCAGGTTTCCATGCGGCTTTTCTCTCGTAAATTACGAATAATTATCTCGCAATTTGCGCATAATCCCGTCCGGCTTCTGGTAGGTGTTGTGCCGGGAGCATTACCTGCCGACGGAAAAAGACGCGCTCCGCCTCGGGGGATGCGACCTCGGCGGCTAGTTTGCTCGCGGATTTCGTCCGGTCCTGTTCCGAGTCGAACAGAGGAGACCAAATATCGAGATCCGTGCTGTACTCGACGACTGTCCGGGTATCGCCGAGGTTGTCGTCGAATGCGAAGGTGTAGTGGAATGTTCCGTCCTTCCGGGTGATGCGGTCGGCCACCCATTCGTTTGCCGGACTAAGCGGATGCGTATGATCCGCATATTCCCGGAGGTTGGTCCGCCCGTCCGAGTCGGGGTCACTTGAGCGGGCTGCTTGTGGGTCCGCTGCGCCACCGGGGAAGAAGCGTTCCTGGAAAAGCCGGTAACGGGAGGGTTCCGCCGGCACGAAACGCACCGCGTCGGCAATGACGTAACCATTGGTGCCGTCGTTGCGGATGATGACCTCGGCGGCGGCGCTGAAGTCCCATCTACCCAGATAGTTCCAGACACTTCCGTTCTCCTGTTGGTCAAGGATAAGCGTGGTTGTCCCTGAGGCGTGCACGATATCCACGGGCGTATTGGTGGCACGATTCGAAGCAGCCGTCCAGCGTAAGTAGACGTCGGCCGCCAGAGCTCCGCCGAGGTCCGATGTGAAGCGCACCTGTTTCGATCCCTTTCCGCTGTTCTGGTCGTGCAGATAGCCGTCCCCCGCATATCCCGAATCAAAGCTGCTGACCGCCCAGCTGCCCGTGACGGTGATCCCCTCCGGATCTTCGCTGTCCAGGATCAACGCGGTACCGGTTTCGAGGACCACCAGGGCCAGCTGACGCTGGTCCGCGTCCCGGTCACTGTCCTCCGCGCGGACCGTAAAGGCGTGCCACCCCGGATCCGTCGTCCTTCCGCTGATAAGGCCGTTCTCGCCAAGGGTCAGTCCCGCCGGCAGCAGTCCGCTGACGAGGGACCATTTGGCCGGGCCATTGCCATCCACTGCGTGTAATTGAGCCGCGTAGGGTTCTCCCGAGGACACGGCCGGAAGGTGTCCCGTTCGGATCCGCGGGTGTGAATCCGAAGTGTCGACTGACAGGGAATAGACATGTTCGTCCGTGCCCGTTCCGTCCTCAGCCTGCAGGGTGAAGGTGAACGCTCCCGCTTCCGAAGGGGTTCCGGCAATTTCGCCCGCCGGGGCGAGAAGCACCCCCGGCGGCAGGCTGCCGTCGACAAGGGTCCATTGGAGCGGACCGGCCGCATTGGCAACCTGCAACACAAAGGGGCTGTACGCCTCGCTCAAGGCAGCCGCCGGGATGGACGGTGTCGTGATGGTCAGGGCGGTGCTGTCAACCGGAAGCGAGGTAGCTGTTCCGAGAAAGCCCCAGCCATAAGCGGCGGTCACGTTCTCGCTTCCCTCGACTGTAATGCATTGGCCTGTTGATTCCCCCGATCCGAGGATGCGGAACTCGCCCCGGAAAACGCCCGAGTTGCGCGCCGTTTCCCGGACAACAACTTCGACGGCATCCGTATCCGTAAAGACACGGACGACTGCCTCTTCCTTGCGGGTGTAGTCAAAATTCAGGGGAGCGATCAGTTCGATGCGGCAGGCCATCCCGGGAACGACGCCGGGCAACTCGCCTCCGGAATCGGTATCCATAATACGGATACGCGCTGCGTCCGCGGCCGTCCAGGCAAGGGCGGCATTCCATGCGGCGTTGAACGCGACCCATCCCTCCGTGTAGCCGGGTCCGTCGTTGGGGTCATACGGATAGGCGGAATCTTTCGGCGAGCCGTCCAGCACCCCCCGGGCGTCCTGCAATTGACCGACCCCGCCGGCGTAATACGTCGACCATCCGCGCTCAACGCCTTCAAACCCGCTCTCCGGATCGGCCGCATCGTAGGAGAAGTGCCGGTTCAGGGGATTGCGTCCGAACATGTTGTCGATCTGTGCGATGGCGATGCGCTCGAGAGCCTGCCGGCGGGCGGCATCATCGAGCACGAGACGCACGGGAAAGGCGCTGCCCGGGAATCCGGCCACGTTGCCGGGCTCGTTGTAGGAGGGAATAGTCCAGACCGTGTCGGAGTACTTGCGAAAATCCCACATGTTGTCGCTGCGGGCGATCATGATGTCCGCCCACTGCTCGATCATGGCCATGAGCCCAGCCGGGGCGCGGTCGGGGTAGAGCATCCGGAATACCGCCAGGCCCTCCATGAGAACGTGCTCGGACATGCGCTGTCCCTTGGTCGTAGCGGGATCGGTCAGGTCGAGGTTGTTGATCAACCATTCCGCCTGGTTGTAGGCGGCATGGAAGTACTGCTCTGGATCGGGCATGCCTTCCGACAGGGCGATTTCATACATCATGAGGTTGGGAAGGACGGAATGCCCCGGCGGGAAGGAGCCCTTACCGCTCCCGATGACAGTGAACACCTCCAGCAGGTTGGCGCTGTGTCCAATGTCATACCAGTTGAAGCGGTCGCGTGCGGGCTGATCCCAGATGGGGAAGAGGTAATCCCGAACCTCTTCATAGACCGAATACGGAATGTACTCGCTGTAGGCGGGATAGAAATAGAGGAACCATGCCAACTGTTCCTTTAAAAGGGTGTGGTTGACTTCGGACCGCAGGTACAGGTCGACGCCCCAGTAGATCAGCTGCACGATTTCCGGGGTTCCGGCCGGCAGCTCCTGGCGCAGGTTCTCGTAGGTTCCCTGTACCCGCATGCGGCCCGCCGTGAACGCACTCGGATTGGCGCAATACATCGAAATGAGGCTGCTCAGCTCGAAGGAGAACTGGTGGCTGTCCCTCCAGGCGATGCCCAGGGAGGAGGACTCCAGAGGCGGGTTCTCGATGGAACCGTCCGCCGGCGGCTCAGGAATAAAGCCGTGGTTGCGGCGCGAATCAACCATGAAGTCAATGGCCCGTTGGTAACTTACCCGCTCCATCCATGCGTCCCCGATTCCGAAGGGGAAAGAGGTTCCTTCTCCCGTCACGTGGACAACGTAGGGGCCCGGATTGTCGCTGGGTTGGAAGCCCGAAAAATCTCCGGCACCGTTACTCAACTCGCCACTGAAAAGCACCTCCGCTTGGCCCTCCCGGGTGACCGTGAAGACGGTTCCGTCTGCCGCCAGGGGGGCGGTAAACCGCTTTGGCCGGTCCACGTTATAGCCGCTCTGGTTGACAAGTACGGCCGCCTCCGCGACCGACATCGTCCAGAGGGCGATGAGGAGGCAGCCCAACAGGCTTCGTGCGTGCGGCATGGACTCAGGGTGGAAGGTTGATTGGGAACGTACTCAAAAAGGGCCCCGGTCAGATCCCTGTGAAACCGGGGCCCGTGAAAGAGGCGTCAGGCATCGCCCGGACGCGCCTTGCCGACTCAGATGCTTTACCGGCGGCGCCTGAGGAAAACGAGGCTCAGGGCAAGCGCCCCGAAGAGCAACGCGAAGGTCGAGGGCTCCGGAACCGGAACAACATCCGACCACGTTTCGCCAATCACCAAGTTATCGAGGAAGGCGCTTTCGCCGGCGTCGTTCGTGGCTGCCAGGAAAGTGAACTGGATGATGCTCGGATTCCCGGGAAAGAGTCCGTCAAATCCGACGTTTGCCGAAATCAGAGGCGCGGATTCAGGGTCCCCGGGTGTGGGGTTGACCCAAAGCGATACGGAATCGGAAGAGCCGTCCGCGATCTTGCCAACAAGGGTATAGGTTGTTCCCACGGCAAAGGTCGATGTACTGGATACCTCCTCTTGCCCCACGAAGCTACTGTAGTTATTTCCGCTGTTAGATGTTCCGGCTTCCACGTTATTCCAGATGGCGGCTTGGCCGCTGGCATTGAAGCCGATCAGATTGTTCGGCTTAGTGTCCATGGTCAGCCCGAATGCCGCACCGTCGACTCCGCTGTTCATGGTAAGGTCCGCGCTGAAGTAGATCACCGTACCGCCACTGCCCGCCGCTCCGGCAGGATCGATAAACGCGCTGTAGGCACCGTTGAAACTGCCTGACGGGCGAGTGATCTGCAGCCGCCCGTCTGCGGTGAAGTTGGCATTCCCGCCCGAAGTGAACCCGGTCCAGGTGTTATCGTAGGAGCCCGTCTGGGGGTTGCCGGCATCTCCGTTGATCAAACCGGGAGTGTAGCCTGAGAAGTCGTCGCTGAGGATGATACTGCCTTGAAGGGATGCTCCGACGAATCCGGCAAGAGCGAGGGAAAGCAGGGTCTTGGTTTTCATAATGCGTTGTATGTTAATTTTGAGTTTTTGGGGAAACAGCATTCTAGCCGAAGGCGCGGATAACCGACACCCCTTTTTTCGTAAAATAGTTTACAGGATCTGATTAATTGCCTACACCTACTTTCCATGTCCCAGCGGAAGAGAGTCGTGACGCTCCTTGTCTCGGCGGTCGCAAGCAGCATGCGCGACATGGTCCGCGGTGTTTCGGAGTACGCCAAGGAGGAGCGTCGCTGGCACCTTGTCCTCCACCTCTGGGGTCAGGTTAACGAGAATACCGTGCGCTGGATCAACCAGGGCGACGGGATCATCTTTGATGCGCCGTTGCGTTCCTCGGACGTCAGATCGCCGAAGTGGAGCATTCCTGCCGTCGGCCTGCACAACTGGGCCTTGGCGAAGGAGGTGCCTCTGGTCACGAGCAACTACGAGGAAGTCGGACGCCGGGCCGCCGCGTACTTCCTGGAAAAGGGACTGACGCACTTGGCCTACCTGAGCTATGCATCGGGGGACCCCGCGGAAACGGGTTTTCGCGAGGAAGCGGGTAAAGCCGACTGTTCCGTCTCAAGTCACTACATCGGCCCCGGCCAGCCGGAACTGGATCCCGCGGCGCGGAAAGATTTCATCCAATGGCTCTCGGATCTGCCGCCACCGACGGGCCTACTGGTGCGCGAGGATTTCCTCGCCCAGAAGGTCATGGACTGGATCCCGACGGAATGGATGCCGGAACGCCTGGCCCTTCTCGGTGTCGGGAACGACTCCATTGTCTGCGACCTGGCGGACCCCACCTTGAGTAGCGTGGACCGCAATGCGCGGAAGATCGGACGTACCGCCGCCCGGATCCTTGATCGCCTCATGGAGGGGGAAGCCATTAGCCCCGGTCCGGTTCTTCTTGACCCTGGGATGGTGATCGAGCGCCAGTCGACCGGTCTTCGCTACACCCCTGATCCCCTCGTCACCCGGGCTGTCCGGCTCCTCGAGGAAACCCTTCACGAAGCACCAAAGGCCGACCAAGTCTGCGCGCACCTCAAGGTTTCCCGCAGCACCCTTGAGAACCGGTTCAGGCAAACCCTCGGACACAGCATCTGGAAGCAGCGGCGCCAACTCCAAATTGAGCGGGCGCGGTACCTGCTCTCCACAACCACCGATCCCATGAGCCTGATCGCCGAACAATGCGGATTCGCCCATCAGCAACATCTGGCGGAGGCATTCGCCAAAATGGTCGGTGTGCCTCCCTCCCGCTACCGGGCTGAAAGCAAGGCGAAGTGAGCCCTGGAACAGGCTGGTTTTTCATTCCCAAACGATTCTTTGCCACTTAAATCATGGTTGTCCCGAAAGTCCGGCTAAAGCTTCCAGGAATCGTGCCAGCGACAGGACAGCTTTCCTTCTGAAACCTCCACGGGCAGCCAAACATAGCGCGAATCGCCAAGGTCCCTTTGATTCCAGCGGTCTCCCAGGTAAATCAGCCTGCCCTCATGCTCCAGCAGAAATGTCGGCTGGGACCGGTGACTGGTCCGCGTGGAGTCGTCGGCGAAGAGGAGCCCCTTGTCTTCCCATGGACCCTCGAGTGCGGGTGCCACGGCGTAACGGGTCGGGTTCGGCGCCCAGCCGGACTTGCCGGATGTGATGAGAAAGTAAAGGCCGTCATATGTTGCGATTGCCGGGGCCTCGCGCTTTTGTCCGGCATACAGGGAGGCCACTTCGCGGTCGACATTGAGATAATCGTCGCTGAGCGAATAGATAAAGGTGGTCTCGGTGCCGCCAGAGGCAAAAATCAGATACCCGCGGCCGTCCTCCTCGTACAATGCGAAGTCGCCAAAGCGCCGCCCTCCGGGTTGAAAGCTTGCCGCAATGGAATACGGACCCGCCGGCTGGTCGGCGACCGCCACCAGCGCGCGATGCCACGCGTAATGCGCATTCTCGCTCTTTACCCAAAGGACGTATTTGCCGGTGCGCCGATTGAAAATGACCTTGGGGCGCTCCAGCACGTTGGCGGGATGCAGCGGTGAATCCGGCTTGTCCGCCTCGGCTGGCAACACCACGCCTTCATTCCTCCAGTTGTACAAATCCATGGAGGAGTAGACGCCGACGCCGATGATATCGACCCGTGACTTGGGCCAGAAGCTGGTGGGGCCGCCTTTGTGTTCGCCAAACCACCACCAGCGTTCACCCGCCCGCAGCAACCCGCCTCCATGCGCCTGAATCCTCTCCCCGGTAGTGTCATGCCAGCGCGAACCGGGCTGAAGGCTTGTGTACCCATTTTCCGGATACCCGGTCTCGGGCTCGGACTCTGGCGGCGGCGTGTCCAGCTCCGGCGGATCGCCTTCGTATTCGACCACCGGATCGATCCAGTCGCCCTGGGCATTGCCGACCACGCCGTTCTCCGAATCAAGAAGGAGTTCCAGCGTGCGGACCCCGAAAATGGCAACGTCAACCGCTCTGGCCGGCTCGCCACTTGAGATGTATCCAGAATCAAACACGATTCTGTCGTCGGCCCTGACCATGAAGCGAATGCGGGGAGCCGGATAGCCCGCGTTCTGGACAAGGTCCTCATGCCCGCACTTGGCGGTAAATCGCAGCTTGCTCCAGTGGCCCCGCAGTCCGATCCGGCAAGGGGCGTTCATCCAGATTCCACGCGGGTATCGGACCCCGCCGACCGACAGCGATGTCCCTTTCAC
>JBNGDP010000060.1:0-21199 GCA_049975345.1 Oceanipulchritudo sp.
CTGCATATGCGCACTGTCCCGCGCAAGTTCATGGGGCGCACCGCCCTTTGGCCGCGCGGCGCCAGCCTTGGGCTATGGGCGCGGCTGGTGTTCGAGGTCGAATTCCTGCGCTACATGGCCGCGCTCATGCCCTTCGTGGTGGCGACGCTGATCTGGCGGGACTATGCCCTCGCCATCGCGCAAGCGCCCATCCCCATGCTGATCCTGATCTACCTTGTCGAGGCGCGGCTGCTGCGCGTCCCGCCCGGCAAACGCGCGGGGCTGGTGTCAGAGGCAGAGGCCGAGCGCGGCCTTGACCTGCCGCTCGACATCCAGGGCACCGCTTTCCAGCGCCGGGTCTGGGCCGCACTCCAGGAGATCCCTGCCGGCGAGACCCTGAGCTACGCCGAGGTTGCCGACCGCATTGGGAAGCCGCAGTCTGCCCGTGCCGTCGCCGGCGCCTGTGCAGCCAATACGCTTGCCGTCGCCATCCCCTGCCACCGCGTCGTCCCCGCCGGCGGGGGGACGGGCCGGTACCGCTGGGGGGCGGCGGCCAAGGAGAAACTGCTGGCATGGGAAAAATCCCGGGCAAATGGCGGCACGGATGAGCAAGCCGCGGTGGAAGTGCGTAAACTGGAGGCCATGCTGCTGAACGCGCAGCGCTTCGAGGACATCTCCAGGCTGGCCGGGAGCATCGCCCACGATTTGAACAACCTCCTGGCCCCCATCCGGATGGCCATGGAACTGCTGAAACGGAAATCCAGCGACCCCTCGCTGGAGCGCTATTTCGACATCATTGAAACGAGCACCAACCGGGCCCGCTCGGTGATCCAGGGGATCCTCGGCTTCGCCAGGGAAAGCAACGGGTCAATCGCGCGGATCGTGGCCGTTCAACCGGTGCTCCGTGAACTGGAGAACATGGCCTCCGAGACCTTCCCTTCGGAAATCACCATCGCCTTCGATTACGACGGCGGTTCCTCAAGGGTGAAAATCGACCCGGACCAGCTGCACCGGGCCTTGCTGAACCTCCTTGTCAACGCCCGCGACGCGATGGACGGCCCGGGGCGCATCACCGTGAAGACCAGCTCCCATGAAGTGGAGAGGGGCGTCTGCCTGGGCGAGCGCTGCCTCGATCCCGGCCGTTATGTGTGTATTTCCGTTTCCGATACAGGATGCGGAATCCCCGCCGGGATCAGGGACAACATCTTCGACCCCTTTTTCACAACCAAGCCGAAGGAGGACGGTACCGGACTCGGCCTGGCCACGGTTTTCGGCACCATCTCGAGGGCGGGGGGGTTCATCGACCTGGAATCCGCCGAGGGAAAGGGGACGACCTTCCACCTCTTTCTCCCGGAGGTACGGGGGGCCTAGGATCCGCCTTTTGGGTTTTCCCCGGAAACGGCTTCCTTTTCCGGTTTCTCCCCGGCGGGAGGCGGAGCGGGCTTTTGCTTTTTCTCGTTTTCCACCGCATCCATGGCCTCCTGGAAATCCTCCTGCACCTCCTGGGTGGCCTTCTTGAATTCCTTCATGGACTTCCCCAGTCCGCGGGCAAGCTCCGGTAGTTTCTTGGCCCCGAATAGGAGGAGGATGATGACGAGAATGATCAGGAGCTCCGGGCCGCCGATGCCCTGGATGAAAGCGGGTGATAGGATCTTCATTTCCCCAACCATAGGCTTCCTCCTTTTCCTGTAAAGGACAAGTGGTTGCGCCCGGGCACCGGCCCGGGCCATCCTTCTCGCTTGCCAATCTCCAGCCGGCTTGCTTTTACAAAGGTCAGCAAGCCCGAAGCCAGATGAAGGAAATCCGCCGCAGCGATCTCGACAAACCGGTTCAGGAGGCCTTGAAGGAGGTGGAATCCACCCTTTCCGCGAGCCACTGCCCCTACTCCGGCCTGCAGGTGGCCGCCGGCCTGTTGCTGGAGGACGGCTCGGTCGTCACCGGGGTGAATTACGAGAGCGCCTCCTACGGGTTGACCCTGTGTGCGGAGCGTGCCGCGCTTGTCCGGGCCCAGGCCGAGGGGAGCATTTCCCGCGGGGTCGCCCTGCTTTTGGCCGCCCGCCGGGCCGGTGAAGAGCGGCCGGGGCGGCCCATCACCCCCTGCGGGGCCTGCCGGCAGTGGATCCTGGAACTCAGTGCGCGCCTGGGCCGGGAGCTGCCCGTCTACGCATTCCCTGCAGGCGGGGAATCGGGGCTTACCGATACCCCGGGGAATCTTCTACCCGACGCGTTCCTATGAAACTGAACCAGACCGCTTCCATTGCCATCGTCGTCACTTTTGCCTTCGCGATCCTGACCCTCGGGAAGGACCTCCTGATCCCGATGGTGCTGGCCATCTTCATCTGGTACCTGATCAACATCCTGGCCGATTCCATTTCCAGGATCCGGATCCGCGGTGTGGGGATCCACCGCACGGTGGCTTTTGTTCTCGCCCTTGTTGTCATCCTCGGATCCCTGACCCTTTTCACCAACCTGATCAGCACGAGCATCAACAATGTAATCCGGACGGCCCCCAGCTACCAGGAGAACATCGACAGCCTGCTGGACCGCGGGGCGCAGGTTCTCGGACTGGACGAGTCGCCCCAGCTTACCCAGCTCCTTCACAAGATCGATTTCACCAAGATGATCCAGGGGCTCGGGTTCACGCTGGCCGGCTTCATCGGCAGCGCCGGGCTGATCCTGGTCTACACGCTCTTCATCTTCCTCGAACAGAAATGTTTCCTTCCGAAGATCAACCACATGATCGACGAGGCATCCCGACAGAACAAGGTGCGCCGGATCCTGGAACGGATTTACGACGACACGAAAACCTACATCGGGATCAAGACCCTTACCAGTCTGCTCACGGGGATCATCAGCTTTGCCATCATGCGAAGCGTGGGGTTGGATTTTGCGATCTTCTGGGCCCTTTTGATTTTCCTTTTCAACTACATTCCAACCATTGGCTCGATTGTGGCGACCTTTTTCCCCTCGGTGCTGGCCCTCGTGCAGTTTCCGACGCTGGGACCGTTCATTGTCGTGGTGACCGGGGTCACGCTGACGCAGATTCTCGTGGGAAACATCATCGAACCGCGCCTGATGGGCAACACCCTCAACCTCAGCCCGCTGGTCATCCTTCTTTCCCTCGCCCTCTGGGGGACGATCTGGGGCATTCCCGGCGCGATCCTCTGTGTTCCCATCACCGTGGTGCTGGCCATTATCTTCAGCAACTTCGAGGGGACGCGGGCCATTGCCATCCTCCTGTCAAGGGACGGGGAAATCCGTCAGGACACATGAGGACTCTTCTGCGGTATTACGCCTTGCCTTTGGTTTTGAGCCTGCATCAGCCGGCCCTCGCCGGCCTCCCCGAGGGGTATGCAAGCCTTTATCTCAGCCCGCATGCCTCGCCCGGGGTCAGGGCGGCGGCCGGGGACCTTGCCGACTTCATGGAAAGAACCTTCGGGCAGCGCCCGGATGTGCGGCGCGAGCCTCTTTTCCGGATGGGAATGGGTATCCGGATCGGCCCCTCACCCGGCCATCCGGCATTTGACACTGATCCCCTCACCGACCAGATCCTTGTGGAAAGGGGTTCGAGGGGGCTGGAAATCCATGGAGCCGACAACCCGTCAACGGTGTTCGCAGTCTACCGTTTCATCGAGGAAGGGCTCGGATGGCGCTACTACCAACCGGATCCCGGAGGACTTGAGCGGCTGGACTCCCCTCCCGATCCACCGGCCTCCAAAGGGCCGGGGGAAACCATTCTCCTGGAAACGGCCGGGTTCCACAGCCGCAACCCGTACCCATCCATCGGCCGGTCCGGAAAGGCCGTCGACTGGGCGAACTGGCACGGCGTCCGGGAGCGGTTTGTCTACAACCACTCCCTGCATGGGATCATCACCCCGGAAGAGTTCGGAGAGCACCCGGACTGGTTCGCAAAGGACGAAAACGGGGAACCGATGGATCCTCCTTTTCCCCACGCCCATGGCTACAACGACCATCCGGACCTGACTCACACGGAAGTACGCCAGCGGGTCATCGAACGGACCATCGAGGCGCTCCGGAAGGCGCTGGCTTCCGGGAAACCATCCTTCCGGGAGAAAGGCTACCCGCCCGTGAGGATCCTGCCGGGCATGGTTTCGACCAGCCTCTCCCTCGGCGATTCCTACATCTTCGGGCACTTCCCCGATTCCTATCAATGGGCACCGGGGGAATACTTCCGCCGCTGGCCCGACTGGAGCAATCACGTTTTCGCCTACACAAACGCGATTGCGGGGACAATCCTCGACGCCTGGGAGCACGGCCTGCGCCCCTCCCCGGAAAAGCCGGATTTGTTCCTCGGCGCCCTGTCCTACCTGAACTGGGAGGATGTTCCCGATTTCCCGGTTCATTCATCCATCGTTCCGTACCTGACGTTCGACCGGAGCCAGTGGTACGATCCGGCAGCACGGGCGGACGACCTGGAACTGGTGGGCAAATGGGCCACCAAGGGAACAAAGGTCCTGGGCACCTGGGATTACCTCTTCGGATACGGATTCCTGATGCCGAGATCCTTGAGCCATATTGTCAGCGAATCGATCCCCGCCCTGCACAAGCGGGGCGTGCGGGCCTATTTCTGCCAGGTTGCCTCCCTTTGGCCCTTCGATTCCCATACCAGCTGGCTGGCCACCCGCCTGCTTTGGAATCCGGAAGCCGATGCGGAGGCCCTTCTGGATGAATTCTTCAGGGAATTCTTCGGCCCGGCGGCCCCGGAAATGCGGGCCTTCTTCGATGCGGCGGAAGCGGTCTGGATGAACCAGCCCGGACGGGGCTGGTGGCTGCGGTTCTGGAAAAGTCCGTGGCAGGCAACCCTCTGGAACGAGACTGAACTGGAGGAGCTTGAAGGTCATCTTGACCGGGCAATGGCCGCCTGCCGAATCCGCCCTGGAGCGGCCCGGGAGGACGGATTAAGCCCGACCCGCTTTGCCGAACGGGTTGGCCGGACCTCAGAGCTCTTTGGCCTGACCCGGATCTTTGTCCGCTACGAATCCCTCTCCTGGGAACTGCAAACCATGCCCCTTGAGCAGGCCGGCCGGGAACTGGCGGGGAGCGCACTCGCCCTCGCCCGCGAAGCCCTTCAGGCCAGGAAAATCCTGATCGCCCGCACCGCGGAGGTGGTCGGCGGCAATCCGCTCGCAGCGCGGGCCTCGGACCTGGAGTGGATCTTCCTGTACGACACCCTCGGTTCCTCCATCGCCGCCATTGGCCGGCGCTTGAAGGAGTTGGGGGACGCGGAAGGACAGCAGGAGGCCCGTGCTCTCATGGCCGAGTGGATCCGGCTGGAGGACGGCTCGGCTCTCCCGGATTTCACGCGGAATGAGAACATCCTGTGGGATACGGACTTCTCGCTGGTCGAGGATCCGCGATACTGGCTCTGGCATTCTCTCGATGCCGAAGGGATGGAGATGTCCGTGCCGGGGGGAGACGCCGGCTTTCGGGCGGAAGGAGTCCGGCGCGGAAACATTTTCCAGCTTTTCCAGGCCAGGCCGGGCCGCTTCTACCTCGGGAAACTGCTGCTGGAGGCGGATTTGCCGGACTCCGCGGAGGCCTATATCCGGCTCGACTTCTTCAGTGGCGAGCATGAATTGCTGGGCGAGACCCGGCGGGCGCGCATGGCCCCCACCGGAAAACACGGCACCCGGCAGATCCTCCGCGCGCTCGGGAAGGCACCGGAAAACACCGCGTACGGACGCATTTTTATCCGCTTTTACGAGATGGATCCGGGGGTCCAGGCGGACCTGTTTGAGGTCCGGGTGCTCGATCTCGGGCGGCAGCCGATCCCATGAACTCGGTCATCGTCGCACTGTTTTCGGAGGAGATCCCCTTCCGGCTGGAAACAGTGGCCAGTGTTTTCCATAATATCTTGATATCCAATAAGATACTTTGATTATCCAGATACCAGGCATCCTGTTGGAAGCGGGCCTCCCAATCGAGGAGATTCCGTCCGTTGACCTGAGCCCAGCCGGTGATTCCCGGCAGGCACTCCAGACGCCTGGCCTGCTCCGGCGAGTACCGATCAACATAGGCAACCGGAAGAGGGCGCGGCCCGACCAGGCTCATTTCCCCGCGCAGAACATTCACCAATTCCGGCAACTCATCAAGGGACCAACTGCGCAGCCTGCGGCCGAACGGTGTCAGGCGTTCCTCGTCCGGGAGCGGATCACCGTTGGCGTCGGTCGTGTTCAGCATCGTCCGGAATTTGATGATTTCAAAGGGCCTCCCATGTAAACCGGCCCGCCTCTGGCGAAAGAAAACAGGCTTGCCCAGGTAAATGCGGACGAGGATCCAGGTGGACAGCAGCAGGGGCACCCAGACCGGCGTGGCGATAATGATCAAAATGATGTCCAACAGGCGCTTCATGCTGCCAAGGGCTGAAGACGTGGTTCCCTAGCTGATATACGGCGTGTACTCGGGGACGAACGTCTGGATCTCCGTCTTCAGGCGATCCATGTCCAGTTCCAGCATTTTCCCCTTGAGGGAAGCAAGGAAGGCTTCCACGTCGTCCAGGGGATACGGCTTCCCGGTGAACCGGAGAATCCGCGGATGATGGGTGGAGGAATATTTCTCACCGACATGCTGTAATTCCTCGAAAAGCTTTTCCCCGGGACGGAGGCCGACGAAGGAGATTTCAATGTCCTTTTCCGGCTCATAGCCCGACAACTGGATCATTCGCCGGGCGAGATCGAGAATCTTGATGGGCTTTCCCATGTCGAGGACGAAAATCTCCCCGCCAGCCGCCTGGGTGGCGCATTGCAGGACCAGCCCCGCCGCTTCGGGAATGGTCATGAAATAGCGGATCACCTCGGGATGGGTCACCGTGACAGGCCCTCCCTCGGCGATCTGCCTGCGGAACAGCGGCACCACGCTTCCGGAGGAGCCAAGGACATTGCCGAATCGAACCGCCATGAAGCGGGTCTTGCCGCCTTTGGCATGGCTGTAACTCTGGATGAAGATCTCCGCCAGACGTTTGCTGGCCCCCATCGCGTTCGTCGGGTTGATCGCCTTGTCGGTGGAAATGAAGATAAACCGTTCGACCTTGAATTCATCGGCCAGGATCGCCAGCTGCCGCGTCCCGAACGTGTTGTTCTTCAAGGCCTCCACCGGTTGGTGCTCCATGATCGGAACATGCTTGTGGGCCGCGGCATGGAATACCAGTTGCGGCCGGTAACGGCCGAAAATTTCCCGCATGCGGGCCTCGTCGCACACGTCCCCGATCAGTGGAAGCAGGTTCCCGTTGGTCAACCCGCTCCGCCGGATCTCGGTCTCGATGTTATAGAGCTGCACCTCGCAACGCTCCACGAGGATGAGGCGCTTCGGATTGTTGCCGAAAATCTGCTTGGAGAGCTCGCTGCCGATGCTGCCCCCGGCACCCGTGACCATGACCACCTTCTCCTGGATGAGCGCCCGGATGTCCTCCGTGTCCAGATCCACCGGATCGCGGCCCAGCAAGTCCTCGATCTCCACCGGCCGCACCCGGGAAGCGCGAACCTTTCCGGTCGCCAGCTCCGTCACCGAGGGCATGATGTCGGTTGTCAACCCAAGCGACTGGGCGCTCTCGGTTATTTCCAGAATGCGCCGCGCCGAGGCTGTCGACATGGCAATGATGATCCCCTGGATTCCAAAACGCGCCTTGGCCGACTCCAGTTCGGAGGTCCCCCCGATCACCGGAATCCCGTGCAGCTTGTGTCGCCACTTTTTCCGGTCGTCGTCCAGGAAAACAACCGGTCGCAGGCCGACCCCCGCCCGGCTCAACAGGTCGTAGGCCAGATTGGCACCCGTCAACCCCGCCCCGATGATCGCCACCCGCTTCTGCTTGGCCAGACCCTTGACATCCTGCTGGAAACGCTCCCGGTAGATCCGCAGGGACATCCGGAACGAGGTCAGGAAAAACATGCTGAACAGGTAATCCGCCAAAAGGATGCTGCGCGGCGGAACCTCCATTTCCGGCAGGAGATACCACACCTGCACGAGGAGAAAGGACGCCAGGGTCAAGGCCGCCCCAACCCGGTACAGGTCCGGTAGACGGAAATAGCTGAGCAGCACTCCGAATTGACCGAAGACCAACAGCATCAACAATTTAAGCAAAATAACGAGCGGCAGCGAGGATATGTACTGGGCCTGATACCCGACCGGGACGACAAAATCGAACCGGAGCATGTACCCGATCCACAGACTGGCCGCCAGAAGGAGCGTGTAGACAACCGCCAACGCCACCATTCTCCCGAGAAACAGCTGGCCGGTCATTGAACGGATAAAATGAAGGGGACGGAATTTCATCAGCTTGGGGATAATCCTTCAAAAAGGATCCTCCCCCACAAACAGGCAAGCGAATTTTACAAGGCCTGAAAGGCCCGTTTTTTGCAGCTGGGGCCCTTGTCCAGGTCTTTCTAAAATGTTGTTGACACCAAACTAAGAAAAATATCCTATAAATCTAGGTATAATACCTTATTTTCCTTTGCCTGCTGCAACCATGGTACACATCAACATCCTACAAATTTTCCTGCTGGTCTCGGGGCTTGTCGTTGGGATCAGCGTGACGGCCCTGCTGACTGTCCTGGTCAAGCGGCTGGCCCTGCGCTGCAATCTTGTCGACCAACCGAACCACCGGAGTGTCCACCAAAAGCCGATTCCGCGCATCGGGGGCATCGCGATCGTCGGGGGATTCGTGGTCGCACTCCTTTATTTCCACATGCTGCAGTTGATCGTGGAGGATTTGGCCTGGATCATCGACATGCCGAACATGTGGATCCTGATCGGTGCGGGAATGATGTTCCTTCTCGGGTTGGCGGATGACCTCCTGCAGGTCAAGCCCCATGTGAAACTGTTTTTCCAGGCCCTGGCAGCCTTTGTGGTCGTCTCGGCGGGATTCCGCTTCCAGGTTCCCTTCCTGCAATTCGAGGACATGGGGGCGATGAATACCCTCATTTCGGGCGGAATCACCTTCCTGTGGATCATCGGTATCATCAACGCGGTGAACCTGATGGACGGAATGGACGGACTGGCGGCCGGCATGGGCCTGATCGCCATCTGTAGCCTGACCGTGGCCCTGGCCATCAACGGCTTCGGCGCGGACATTGTCCTGGTCACTGCCTTCATTGGCGCCTTGATCGGATTTCTGGTGTATAACACCCACCCGGCCAGCATTTTCATGGGAGATTCGGGAAGCCTTTTCCTTGGATTCATCCTGGCCACCTTTTCGCTTCCCTCCGCCGGGATGTCCATGGGCGGCCTGGCCTACCTGGTTCCCATCCTTGCCCTGGGGTTGCCGATCCTGGACACGGCAACCGCCATTTTCCGCCGGGCTTCCCGCGGGAACGGGATCTTCACCCCGGACCGGGACCACATCCACCACCGTCTGCTGAAAAACCTCGGCCAGCGGCAGCGGTCCACCGTTTTTGTCCTGTACGGTGTCAATATTGTCTTCGGGATCATGGCGATCCTGATACTCAGCTCGAAGGCGGTGGCACAAATCGCCCTGGTCCTTTCCTTGACGGCCATCTTCTGCCTCTTGTTCCTGCTGAAGCTGGGCTATATCCAAATCCGGCAGGAACCCAACTTCAGAGAGTCGAAAATCCATTAATGGGAGCATTCCCCGAGAGTGGTCCATCCCCGTCTTCAAAGCCCGATCCAGTTCTTCTGGTCTGCCCCGAAGATGTTGATTGGATGTTTGATGTGGACACGCTCCGCTCAGCGGGCAGCGAGTCCCTGGTCCGCTTGCACGGGCTCGAGGAGCCGCCATCGGACTGCCCGCATTATCCCTTTGGTTTGAGCAGGAATTCTGCATCCATCTGGGACCAGACGGTGCGGAAGCTGTCCATGGCCTCGGGGGAATCCCACCTGATCGTCACCGCGCACAGCAGGAAGGAAGCGAAGGAAATCGTCCTCTACGCCCGGGTGGCCGGCTATCGCGAGGAAGGGATGCCCCGCATAGCCGCGACCTTTCAGAAGATTGATCACTCGAGCTATCAATCCGTTTCCGACACGACCCGGCAGAACTGGCTCTACCTGCTCCACGAAATCAAGAATCCGATCTCCATCCTGAAGGCGGCGGATGACCTGGAATTCCAGAAGATGGCCGGGGCGGCCAACCCCGAGGAGGCCGCGCAAACCCGCCATTTTGCCGTCCGCTGCCTGGAGGACCATTTGCGCAACGGGGTCTTCCTCGCGACGGAGGACTCGCGGATGATCCCCAATCATCCGGAACCCCTGGACCTGAAACTGTTTTTTGAGGATCTGCGCGCCACTTTCCAGGTGTTACTTCGTCTTCAACAGAATGAGTTGCGGGTAAATCTGGAAATCGATGCCTATCAGGTGGCCCGGATTGACCGAACGCTGCTGGAGCAACTCCTCAACAATCTGCTTCTGAACAAGCTGAACTGCCTCAAGGAACAAACGGTTTTGCTGGACTGCTCCCTGGGGAGCAGCCGGGCGGACGGCAGCGGCACCCTGCTGGTCATCACCATCGAGGATGAAGGCCCGCCCTTTCCCGATTTTGTACTCCAGGGTTTTGAAAAGAATTCCAGACTGGACGGCCTTCTCCAGGTGCGGAGGAATTCCGGTTTGGGCTTGCCCATCTGCCGGCGAATCGTTTCTGTAATGGGTGGGGATATAAAATTCTACAATGATCCTCCCAGGACGCGGATCCGGATATGGCTTCCGCTTGGTTGAGGATCGGAAGGCTTTCCTACGGACAGCAGCAGAAGTAGGACCATGAAGACACAGCGCGCGGCCGGAAACGGTCGCGCGCTACTTTTCCCTCCCGATGGATGAAAGCGGAAATCGATCCCCACTCGAAAATCGCTTGCTCCGCAGGTGGTCGATGCCTACTACTACCGCAATTAAGCCCATCCCCATGAAATACTCGGCGATCATCGTGGCCATCCTGGTTCTGCTGGCGGGAATCATCACCCTGCTGCTGATCCGGAGTGATGACGGGCTGGCGTCGGAACCCTTTGATCCGGATCTCCTGGAATCGGTTTCCGCCAAGAAGCAGGAAGCGCTTCTGGAGATCTGGTTTACCGATCAAAACCGGCCGCTTGAAAAGCGGGTTGAATACCTGAAGTGGCTCTTCCGGAACAAACCCGAGACCGCGGAAACCCTGGTCCGGGAGCATGCCCTCGCGATGGGCAGCCTTTCGGAGCTGATGAGCCAGGCCTGTTTTGAACTGCTGAAGGAACGGGAGGCCAAACCGGCCATCGCCCTGCTGACCCTCGGCAAGGAATTGTTTCCAAACGATCCCCACATCCTGGGAGCAGCGGGCATTGCCGCGTACCTTTCCGGAAACGGCAATCAGGCATTCAAACTCCTGACCCAGGCGGAGGCGTGGCGACGGGACATCCCGATGGTCGACTTCTATCTTGGAGGGCTGTTGACGGAGTCCCGGACAGCCGCCGAGCGGGCCCGTGGGAAAGCCCTGCTGGTGAGGGTGGTGAAATCCGGGCATCCGGAATTCAGTGAGCTCGCGGCCCTGATGGTCCTTTCCAACACGGACATACCCTTGATCGGGGAGGAATTCCGGGATCTCTATGATTTTCTCGAAGGGAAAAAGGCCTTCCGGCCGGACAATCCCAATCTTCGGATGGAAATCATGCGCATCCTGATGAACCGGACGATCCAGTTCTATCCGGAGGCGGCCTTGCGGCTTGCCGATGATTTCATGCGGTTTCCCCAATCCACGGATGCCGACCGGCTGGTCTTTGTGCAGCTGGCCCAGCAACTGGGGCAGCTGGAGTGGGCCGATCGCTACCTGGCCGGACTGGAGCAGGCAAACTTTCCGGAGCAATCCGGGGAGGGCCGGTCCCTGCGGCGTTCGATTGCCGTGCAGAAAATATTGACCGGCTCCCATGAGGAAGGATTGGAGATTTTTGAATCGCTGGTGAAGGATGATCCGGAAGACGCGGCATTGCCGGGAATCTTCCAGATTGTCCTCAACGCGGATCCACCCATGTCGGTCGAGGAGGAATTGCTCACCCTTCTCCTGGAGGTGCGGAATGCGAATGTGCAACTCCTTCTCGGCGCGTTGGACCGTCTCATGGAGATCGACCCATTGCGGGAGGACAGGTGGAGAACATACGCCGCCGAAAAACTTCTCATGGAAGCCCCTTCCCTGGTCGGGGCCTGGTTGATTCGCAATGGGGGATCCGGCCAGTTGATTGGAAAGTTATCCGGCCGGAAGGACCTGCCGGGGGAAGCCTGCCGCATGCTTGCGGAGGCATATCTCAAGGAGGAAAACCCCCGGGGCGCCTTGGAAACGGTGGAAAGATTCCACGGCGCCATCGGGGCGGCCAACAGCGCCTACCTGAGTGCGCGGGCCCACTTGCTGGCCGGCCAGGAGGACATGGCCTACGAAAAATGGCGGGAGGCATACAATCTCGCGCTTGGAAGCGATGCCTTTCCCATGATGAAAAACCTCGGTCTTCTGGCCATTCAACTGGACCAGCCGGTTACCGCCCTTCGCTGCCTCTACGCCGCCCTCAATGCGGGAATCCGGTTTGATGAGGCCCAGGCCGGCACCTTGCTGGAATTGACCCTTCGCTATGGCAACCTGCCCCAATCCATCAAGGTGGGCGAATATTTGAACGAGACCTTCCCCGACGATCCCGTCCACAAGAACAACCTCGCCTACTTCAAGTTCCTGGCGGAACAGGATTTGAACGAGCAGGTGCAGTGGATGCGGGAATTGTCCGGGGAATACCCGGAAGTGAGCAATTACCAGCTGACCCTGGCGCTCGGACTCCTGAAGATCGGACGGCAGAATGAAGCGTACCGGCTCATCCAGAATACGAACATCGACTGGGGGGAGGCCGGAAACCGGGCCCAGCTGATTTACGCCGTCATTCTTGGCGCCAACAACCAGCGTGTCGTGGCCGAGGGCCTGCTTCAAAACATCGACATGGAGGCCCTGATTCCCGAGGAAAAGGCCCTTCTGGAGAGCATGTAGGAGCGGGTGCATGAGAATGGGGATTTCTTCCTGAACGATGAGCCCGGCCGGACCGCAAAACGCTGACAGAACCCATTGGTTCCTGATGCCCGTGCTGGGGCTGATCCTTGGCTGGTTCGTCCTCATCACGCAGACCCGGTATCACTGGGGCGGCGAATCCTATTACAACTTCGGCTGGTTTGTCCCCATCATGGCGGGGTGGCTGCTGCTGGGCAACCTCTCTTCCCTGACCCCCGCAAACCGGAAGACCCTGCTTCCCCACCTTTTGCTCTCCGGTATCTGTATCCTTCCGATCATTCCCTTCCATGCGTTGTCGGAGGTGAATCCTTTCTGGCGATTACCGCTGTGGATACAGGCTTCGGGGCTTTTTGTCTACAGCCTTGTGCAGCTGCACAGCCTGTACGGGTGGAAGGGGGTCTGGCGCTCGATCTTCCCTCTCTTCTTCCTTACCACAATGATTCCCTGGCCGTACCGGTTGGAAGTCCTCATCGTGCAGATGCTGACCGAGGTGGTGGTCGTGCTCTCGATGGACGGGTTGCATTTCCTGGGCTACCCCGTCGAGCTCGCGGGGAACAGCTTCCACTTGGGGGAGATGGATATCGGTGTCAACGAGGCCTGCAGCGGAATCCGGTCCCTTCAGGCCCTGTTCATGGTCACCCTTTTCCTGGGAAGCCTGTTCGGCCAGGGTTGGATGCGCCGCTTGGCCGCCGTGTTGATCCTGCCGCTTGTCGTCGTCCTGGTCAATGCGGCGCGGGCCATTTTCCTGGCCATGCAGGTCATCGAAAACGGGGAGGCCGCCTATGATGAATGGCATGACCCGGCTGGATATATCGCCTTCGGGGTGAGCATGGTACTGATCTATGCCTGTATCGAACTTTTCAATATTGGCGCGCAGGGGGAGGGGGTTTCAAGAACCTTCTCCGTACGGGAGCTCGCCGCGACCCTGACAAGGATCCGGCTTCCCCGCAGTGCCGCACTGTTTCCCGTCTTCCCGCTGCTCCTGTACGGGGTCGTCGAGGGATGGTTCCGCTACCATGAAGCCCGTTCAGATCTGGGAAGATCATGGGAACTGGTCCTGCCCGCGAATCCGGACCCCTCCATGGAGATGATCCGGATTCATCCCCAGGTGGAGGAAACGCTGGGTTACGACTACTCCACCAGCTTCCTGAAAACGATCTCCCGCCGGGTCTGGTGCCAAGTCTACTATTACGGATACACGCCGGAAAACAAATTATCCAGCGTTTCGTCCTACGGGCACGCGCCGACCATCTGCATGCGGGCCACCGGAGCGGTGATAGAGAAGCAGTTCGAGGACCTGATGATCCCGGTGAGGGGCGGGCCGACGCTGCAGTTGAAGCATTACCTCTTCCGGTTGGGCGACACCGGTTCCACCCTGCACATCTTCTGGACGGTGTGGGAGCGCCGCAACATGGACATCGAGCCTGAGGACCTGCAAACCCTGGACTACAGGACGCAGTGGATCCAGCTCCTGAAAGGGCGGCGCGACTTCAGCCGCAAGGTGCTGCTGGTGAGCATGGCGGGCATAGAGGGTTCCGAAGAGGCGGGGCGGGAGCTGCGCGGCCTGCTCAGTGATTGGCTTGTCGGGAAACCAGACTGAGAAGAAGCCTCTCCCTCGGTAGCAGGTACTCAATCTCACCGGGTGCCAGGAAAACCCCCTCTTCGCCGAGTAGCATGGCACAGACGCGGATGTAGCGGGGAGCGGAGAGAGTAATGGGGGGCATCTGCCTTGCGAACTCCGGGGCCAGCTCCCGCTGGTTCTGCAGAAGATAGGAAACCCCGAGGACCATCCTGAAGTCATACACTTCCGGATACCGGGCGATGAAGGACTCGAGGTCCATGTGGTACTCCGTTGGATTGTCGGCGAGAAGCAGTTTCAAATACAGCATGAAGGACAAGGCCGGTGGAATCGCGGCATAATCGGCGATATCAATCTCCTGCATCAAAGCTTCCAGTTCGTCCTGGCTCCCGAGTGCGTAGTATGCCGAGGCGAGACTTTGCAGGAGCCTGGGATCGCCCGGGGTTTCCCGCAGTTGCGTCCTGTAGAGCTGCAGCAGCAGGTCGTGCCGATTATCCTGGAGGAGGTACCGTTCAAGAACACCGAACTCCCCCGGCTCCACCACCTGGGTGGCCAGGCGAAGGATGTTCTCGGCCTGTTCATCGTCCCCGAGGTTCTGCCAGGCGAGGGCCCGGTAATAGAGAAATACAGGCGAATCACTTCCCTGCTGGGTCCCAAGCTGCTCGGACAGATCGAGCAACTGCCGGTTCTTCCCGGCATCGATCATGGTGCGCAGGTACAAGTCCGGCTCATTTCCATTATTCCGGAAGGCCTGCCAGTCGACCCGTTCGACAAACCAGTCGGACCGGCCCATCCAGACGGCCCATCTGGCAACATCGGCCAGCATGTGCTCCGGAGGTTCATCCAAAATCCCGTCCAGAACAGGGTAGAGAGCGTCCTCCTTCTCCACCCCCTCGCGTACCTTGACACTGATGGCATAGAGTTGGTCGATGCGTGTCCGGCCGTTCTCAAGGAGGTAGTCCGCCGCCATGATCCTGGATTCCAGCGGGGCCGATTTCCTTCCCGCCAGTTCGCGGGCGGCATACAGGGAAAGGGGGGAATCCGATTCGATCAGCTCGATGAGATGCTCCAGGGCGATGGCCTTGCCCTCCTCGCCGGACAAGGCTTCCTGCATGCTGATGTAATGCTGATGGATGGCCCACTCATCCGTGCCACGCTCGATCAATTGGCTGGCGAGGTCCAGGGAATTGGAGTACCGGGCCTGGAGATTCAAGGCCCGGAACCAGAGCTGCTGGGTCTGCGGGTTCATTCCATCCAGCTCCACCAGGCGGCTGAGGAAAAGAAGCCCGTCGTCCAGCCGGTTCGCGCCCAGGAGAACCTCCGTCAGGACCCTCAACTCGTCCACGGGGAGATCCGGCCTGTCCAGAACCAGTTTCCACCACTCGATCGCTTCCCCGCGTTGCTGCTTGAACAGGGCGCGGGCGACGAGAAGCTGGTTGTCGGTGTTGCCGGGGTCCAGGTAATAGGCCGCCGTCCCCTTTCTGGAGGCCTGGGACCAGTTTTCCGCTGCGAACTCCTCCTGCGCCTGTTCGAACAACCTCTCCGCACGGTAGCCGTTGACCACTTTCTTGATGGTCCCCCGGGCAAGGTAGGCCGCTGTCAACAGGACCAGCCCTGCCAGCAGGCAGACACCAATGAAGATTCCGATCTTGTTTACTTTCGTCAGCATGATTTCCCGGCAATTGGCTGTTAATAGAGGCCCCCATCATGGCTTTAGTCGGCCGGGGATGACAAACTCTTTCCTCGATGATCAGAATTTCCGTGCCGGCACATCCGGGTGGTGCGGGGCAGAGAAGGATGAAAACCATGCATGTATTTGATAATGAATATCTTGACGCCGCAAAGGGGATTCCTATCGATTAGCTGGAAGAATAACCTTCCTCCCCGCCTTGGGGAAAATCCTGCTCAAGGAGACATTCCTCCCGTTGGTGGGATCGCTTTTATTGTTGTAGATGGTCGCCTCTTGGCTAAAACATAGGAAATTCATGGGAATACCAATGACAAGGATACGTGCAGGTTATCCCTGGTTGTTGCTGCTGGCCCTGTTGTTCCATTACGGAAATCTGGCGGGCAACAGTCCAGGGGATGGCCTTGAGGAAGGATTCTACAAACTGCAGGCCGGAGACCACATCCTGATAACGGTTTTCAACGAGCCCGACCTGACCGTGCAGCAGGAACTCGATCCGGACGGGGTTGTCATCGTTCCCCTCCTTGGCCGCACCACCCTCGGCGGGTACACGCTGCGTGAGGCGGAGAGGCTCCTGGAAAAGAAATACGTGGACGAGGAATACCTGATCAGTCCGCAGGTGACCGTTACCATCCACGCCTATGCGGATCAGGTCTTCTATATTTTCGGGGAAGTCAATCAGCCCGGAGCGAAACAGTTTCCCCAGGGCAAGCAATCCCTGGATATCCTGGAGGCCATCACCCTGGGAGGGGACTTGTCCCAGTATGCGAAACGCTCCGAAATCATCATCCGGCGCCCCATCAAGGGGGAAAACCGGGAGACCAAATTCATCATTGATCTCGAAAAGGTGATCCGCGGCGGCAGAAACAGCACCGAGGATCTTCCCCAAATCTATCCCGACGACATCATTTTCGTTCCGGAAAGGCTCTTTTGAGAACGCTGGCGGATACCGAAGAATACTGGAATGGATAGCAATACGAATCAAGCGGGGGGGCAGAAACCGGTCATTGATCTGATCAATCAGCGGACGTGGACCGATTACCTTTGGGTTATTCGCGAACACTGGATCCTGGCCCTGCTGGCGGCGGTGGCCATTTCCTTCGCGTACGCCTTCTGGCAATTCCAGAGCACCCCTCTTTACAAGTCGATCGCCATCCTCCTGTTCGATCCCCAGCGGGACAAGGTCATCAACATTCAAAGCGTGGTCGATTCCCCGTTGGGAAATTCCACGGAGTTCATCATCAAGAATCACCTGACCGACCTGAACAGCAACGCCTTCCGGGACCGGGTCGTGGAGTCGCTGAGCGAGGAGGAACGGGAGTTGATCACCAGGCCCTATGAGGATCCGGTGGAAAACGAACCTCCGAACATCCATGCCATCATCGCCGAGGCCAACCAAATCGGCCTTGTGGGGGGGAATATTTTCAAGTTTGAATTCGTGCACCGGGACCCGCAGGCGGCCGCGCTCCTGGCAAACCGATACAGCGAGGAATTCCTGGATTTCCTCCAGCAACGGGCCCGCAAAACCAATGAATCGGCCCTGCGCTTCCTGCGCAGCCAGAGCGAGGAACTGAAGTTGAAGGTGGAGCGCTCCGAGTTGGCGGTCCAGCGCTACCGGCAGGAACGCAACCTGGTCTCCCTTGAGGAAAGCCAGAACCTGGTCGTGGAGCGGATGAAGAACCTGAGCGCCAACCTCAACCAGGCCAGGGTGGAATTGCTGAATCTTTCGGCGACCATCGAGCAGATCGAGGAGGCCGGTGATGACTTCAGCAACCTGGCGGCCCTTCCCGCCCTCAACCAGATGGGGGTGCTTCCGCGGAAACTCGAGGAGCGCAACGCACTTCTCGCGGAGCGGAACACCCTGTCCCTACGCTATGGCCGCCGGCATCCGAGAATGATCGAAAACACGACGTCCCTGGAAACGGTGGAAATGGAAATCCGCAATTCCCTGGACAAGAACGTCTCCGATTTCCGGCAGCAATACGCCACTCTCCAGGTCCGGGTGAAAAGCCTCGAATCCGCCCTTTCCGAGGCGGAGGCCAAATCCCTGGAACTCGACCAGATCGCCATCGAATACAATGTCCTCCGGCGGAAGCTGGAGACCGACGAGCGCCTCTTCAGCCAGGTCCATCAACGGCTCAACGAGGCGATCCTGGCCAGCCAGTTGACGGACAGCGACCTGCGCATCGTGGACCGGGCATGGCCGGCCAGTGCACCCTTTTCCCCGGATACGACGAAAATCTATGGCACCGCCGCATTCTTTTTCATCGCGATTTTCTTCGGGCTCCCATTCGGCATCCATTACCTGAACCTGAACCTGAAAACCGCCTCGGACATCGAGCAGCAGTTGGGCGTCCCCTTCCTCGGGGAAATCCGGAAAATGCCGCGAAAGCTGAAGGATCTGCACCGGCTTGTCCTCGACAAGACGTACCCCGAGGGGGTCGAGTTGTTCCGGCAGATCCACAGCCAGATCCTGCTGAAGGCGAAAAAGCTCAACCCGGGCCACACCATCGTCGTGACCAGCGCGTTGCCTAAGGAAGGAAAGTCCTTCCTCTGCATCAACCTGGCCGCCTCCTTTTCAAAGCACCACTACAAGACGCTCCTCGTCGATTGCGATTTCCGCCGTCCGAGCATCGGGCCGCGCATGCGCAAGGAGTTCGAGGAAAGCACCCAACAGGCCTGGGAGGAAGGACAGGCCATCGTGATGGATGACAATTTCGACATCCTCCAGATCAGCAAGGGAACGGCGGAAGCAACGGAACTGATCGAGTCAAAGGGGTTCAAGGAGGCCTTCGCACAGCTGCAGGGAATGTATGACATCATCATCGTGGACACCCCTCCGGCGGGATTGTTCCCCGATGCCGGCCTGATCGGCAATTACGCCCATCACTTCATCTTTCTTACCCTCCTGAACAAGCATCGCAAAAAGGCCCTCAAGGCCATCCTTAACCGGCTGGACCAAAGCAACGCCGAAATCCTGGGCCTGATCGCCAACAAGGTCACCCACGGGAAATCCCGCAATCTGGGAACGTATCGATACGGGGACTACCGGAAGTACAAGAACTACTATCCCATAACGGAGAAAATATCATGAATAAACACCTTCCACTCGTACTGGCAACCGCCGCCGTGGCGGCCCCCGCGTACGGCCTTGTCAACCTCGGCGAGGGCCGGATCGACTTCGACATGAGCGTTTCCTCCTTCTACGATACCGAAATCCGGGCGCGGGACGCCGGTGAAGAGGACTTTATTTTCTCCGCCCGGCCCTCCCTTGTCTACAACCGTCCCAGCCGGCTGTTCGATTTTTCGGCCTCCGTCGGACTCGATTTCCAGAAATACCTGGATTACGACGAGTACGATGAGACCAATGTCTTTTTCGACCTCAATATTTCACCCAATGCACGGCGTGAAACCTCCCGCTTTGTCTTCTCCGGAGACCTGCTTTTCAATACCGAAACGCGATCGGATGAAACCGTCGGCGAAATCATCAATGTCCTCAACTACGGGGCATCCGCGGAGGTGATCTATGATCCGAACCGAAAATTCACCATCATCGGCAACACTTCCTACCGGCGGGAAGACCCGGACTCGGATGTGTACGACAAGGTCGATAATTTCGAGCTGTCCGGCACGTTGCAGGTGCCGGTAAAGGAAGATGTATATATACAGGGCTTGGTTGGCTATCTGGACACCTCCTCCGACGGCCGCACCACCGACAGCCAGACGATCACCTACGCGGCCGGTTTTGACGGAAAGCTCCTTCCGAAATTGACCGGCAGTTTTCTCATCGGAATGCAGGACCGGGATTACGACTCACGCGAGGATGACTCGAGTCCCTATGGTTCCGCCGGGCTGGATTGGGCAATCGACGAGAGAAGCAATATCAATCTCATCGCCTCGCAGTCGGTGGGAACCACCATCGATGACCGTTCCTCCGAAACCCTGGATATCCGCCTGACCGCATCCCGGAAACTGACCAGGGACCTCAGTGGGAGCCTGTTCGCCGGATACTCGGACACCTCCTATGACGCATTGGTCGCGACGGATACCGGCATTACCACCGAAACGCGGGATGATGAGGAGTATTCCGTGGGGGGACGGATTTCCTACCAGCTGGTCCGCTGGGGTTCCGTCAGCTTTGAAGCCCGGTATCTGGACCGGTCCTCTTCCGAGCCTCTCTTCGATTACGACCGTCTTCGCATTGGCGTCACCCTCAACGGTCGCTGGTAAGGGGAACCGGGCCAGCCTCACTCCGCGGAAAGCAGAATGAGGCTCTGGATCTCCTCCAGGCTCAGGGCATCATTCCAGATGGAGATTTCATCCATACCCCCTTGGAAAGGGGCCAGTTCCCGTACCTGCCGGTTCTGATACACGGTGGATTGCCGGACCTGGCCGATTCCGATGGCATCGACATGCGGCCAGAGCTGGGAGCCCGGACCGCTGGCGGCCAGCCGGCCGTTCACGTAGAGCTTCAGCCCGTCGGGAGAAATCCCGGGGCCTGCGTCGAGCACAAGGGCGACATGATTCCACTGGTCCACCAGCAGCCTACCGCCAAGCAGGGTGGTCCCCTGCCAATCCGATTCCGTTGCCGGCCGGTTCCACCCGTTGGCGATCAGCCACCCCTGGTCCAGAATCAGGTTCAGCCCCCGCCAGTACCCGCCCTGCTCATACAGAACCGAGGTTAGATGGGGACTGATGATACCCGGCCGAATCCAAAGGGAAATCGTCAGCTCCGATTGAACCGCCAGGTTCACCGACTCCACACTTGCAATCCCAATGCCCGCATGGGGTCCGGTAAATCGGATCCCTGAATTGGTTGATCCGATGCCCAAGGAAATCTGGGTACCGGAAACGATCAGCGGTATCCCCGCTGTTCCCTCATCCAGGGCAAGGTCCCCGATGAAATCATCGAGGCTCCAGAGATGTGTTGCTTCCAGAACCGTGGCATCTTCGGCCAAAGGAGGCGGCTCGGGAGTGGGTTCGG
>JBNGDP010000061.1:0-10848 GCA_049975345.1 Oceanipulchritudo sp.
TGCTTGGCCTCGAAGTAGGCGCGGATGTTGGCGAGGGGGATGTTGTGGGGCAGGTCGCCGGCGGCGCGGAAGAAGTAGCCGGGCCAGTGCTTGCCCAGATCGGCGCAGCGGCGGACCTCCGCGCGGACGTCGTCGACCGAGCCGCTGGTGAGGATGTGGGTGCTGATGTTGCCGAGGACGGCGCAGTCATGGCCAAAGCGGGCGAGGGTGGCCTGCAGGTCGTTGTCCGGATCGATCATGAAGCCGCGCACGCCGAGCGCGTGGAGGTCGGGCATCAGTTCCTCGTAGCGACCGTCCGATACAAAATGGATGCGTTTGCCGGCCTGCCGGGCCGGCTCGAAGATTTGCTCATAGCGGGGGAAGATCTCCCTGCGGTACCATGCCGGCGGAAAGACCAGCCCGCTGGAGATCGCGAGGTCGTCGTGGAAGAAGCAGACCGGGCAGGGGCTCTGCACCCATTGGCGGATGTTCTCGACCGAGATCTCGGTGAACTCGTCGAGGATGCGCCCGAAGGCCTCCGGTTCCGAGGCCGCCGCCTCCAGGAAGTTCTCCCAGCCGAACGACATGATGCAGGACTGGAACAGGGTGGTGTAGTAGAGTCCCGTCACCAGGGCCGAGTCCCCGACCTCCTCCTGGGCGCGCAGCGGGCCCGTGTAGCGGTTTAGCCGATACGCTTCCGTCAGGATGCGCACCCCGCGGGCGTGGGTGCGCGCCTCCTCCAGCGGCGAGAAGGTCAGGACATCGTCGGCGTCCGCGAACAGGCTCTCCTCCTCCCGGATGCTCCCGCTGAAGCCCCAGCGGGTCATCGTCACCCCATCCTCCGTCACCTTGCTCGCCTCGCCTTCCGCGAAGGCGACCGCCTCGCGCGGCAGGTCCCAGATCCAGTCCAGATCGAGCTTCCGTACGGTCTCCAGAATGGCGCCGGCCGGATCCCGGTACGGGTCGATCCCGGTCAGCTCCCTTACAAATCCGGGATGGTCGATCCATTCCTGGCTGGGGATGCGGTCGGTCGGTTGCAGTTGGATCGCGGCAAGGGCTCGGGCTTTGGACATGAGAGGATGATTCAATGCCGGGTGACGGGTTATCCTCAAGCAGGGAATGGGTAGTCGCTACGATTAACCTGAAAAAGGTGTTCCCTACTGGGCCGGCGCATCGGTGCGGATCCGTGCGGTCAGTTGGGAGTGCGCAGGTGGCTGGTGCCCTCGTGCCAGTCCCAGCCGAGGACGATGGTGCGCGGCGGCAGGGCCTGGTCCTGCGGGCCGAGGATTTTCTCAATTATCCAGCGGGCGGCTTCCGCGCCGATCTTGCGCTCGTTGGACTGGGTGCCGGTCACTGTGGCCGGCTGGCCCTCGCGCACCAGGCAGACATAGGGGAGCGAGACGCCCAGTTTCCGCCAGGATCCGGCCATGCGCGGGCTGCCGACCACCAACCCGTCGGGGCGGTGGGCTTGCAGGTACGCCCGCAGGAAGGCCTCCATCGGCTCGCTTTGCTGGTCCTTCAGGCCGGGCGGGCAGCCTTTCGGACCCCGCTCCAGAAGAAAGGCCGCCAGCCAGGTGTCCTCGCTGCGCGTCTGGTGGTCGACTGTATCGATATAGCCGATACGGGCACACCCTTGTTTGCGGAGCGCGCGCACGCAGCGCCGCATCGCGCTGAAGGAATCGGTCACCACGCGGTCGTGGTTCGGGTCGTGGCGGCTGCGCCCGATCTGCACCACGTGGAAGGGGTAGGGCGGCGCCAGCCCGATGTCGGCGGTCATCTTTCCCCGCGGACCCAGGATCAGCCCGCGGATCCCACGGGAGACCAGGATATGCTTCAGGGCCTCGCCTTTAAGGTCCGGGTCGTTGAAGGTCTCCAGCCGGAAGCCCCGCGTCGAGCAGGTCTCCCGCGCCCCTTCCAGCAGGTGCTCGAACAGGTCGTACATCCCCCTGTCGCGCTCGCGCAGGCTCACCGCGCGCGTCGGACCGTACCAGCCGATCACCAGCCCGAGGTCCGGACGCCTCCGGCTGCGCCGGCAGCGCATCAGCGAGCTCACCAGGGGATTCGGCTGGTACCCGAGCTCATCCGCGATCTTGCGGATCCGTTGCGCCGTCGTGGCCGACACCCCCGGCATCCCGCGCAGCGCCCGCGAGACCGCCATCACCGTCACCCCCGCCCGCTCCGCGATGTCCCGCTGCGTCACCGGTCCGTCCGCGCCCTTCTGGCGATCTGCATCTTCCATCCGCTACGATTAACGCAAAATTTCTTTTGCTGTCAAGGCGGGGGGGAGGATGAGCGGGGGCGATGGTGCAAGGAGCAGGTGTGGTATGCTCACAGGATGATCAACGTGCAAGAGCGCATCGCCTATCCATTCCGAGATCGTCGCCGAAGCGGATGATGTCCACGACGTCGCCGACCGACTGGCAGACCTTCCCGAGAGTCGAGAGGTGACGCGCCAACAAGGCGTCCAGCAGGCGTTCCACCTCCTCCGGCTCTTCAATGAGGTCCATGATGAAATTGTCCATTCGGCGCAGGAAGCAGCCCCATTCAAACAGGTTGCAGCCGCAAACGAGCATCAGGGCCTTGTCGGTTTCCCTTCTCAGCTTCAGGGCCCCCTTCCGCAAGATGCAGGGTGACGCCGGACCGCATCAGAATCGTGGAAACCGGATAAACCCCCGCCTCGAAATGGATCGTGCCCCCGCCGGAGCGCGAGAGTTCCGCAATGGCGGAATTGATGGGGTCCGTCTGCAGCGATGCCGTGTCGTTCCGGATCCCGAGCTCCCCGGCGGGGATGGCTCCACCCGGGACCGGCCAGCGTCCGGCCGGATCGACAAAGCGGAACAACCACGGCTTGCCTGCTTCGCGGAGCACCGCTTGGCGGGGCCTTGGCGCCTCCGGTTCCTCGCTCCACTCAATGTTCACCGGTAGGCGCTCGTACCGGAACCGTTCATCCGGTGAAAACAGCTCCAAATGCACAATGTGATGCGGGACGCCTGTTTTCATCAACCATCACGATGCCCTGGACCGGCTGTTCCACCATCACGGCGTGGATTAACCCGTTAAATCACCGGGTAATGAGCCTCTGGATAACGTGAATCACGAAAGCCACTGTGGAGCGAACAGCCGGGCCCGTCCCTCCGCAGACCGGTCGGTTTGAGAGAGATCGCGATTCTTACATTTCCCCCGGGCGGGTACGCTACGGTTTGGTGAGACGGTAGTAGATGTGGTTTTCAGGGGGCATGGTCACCTCCATTGTCTTGGTGGTGCCATCGTCGTTGATGACCCCGGTTTCAACAATCCATGTGGCTGCGGGCCCGATCGTCAGGGACTTTTCAAGGACCCAACCCTCCGAAGGGGAGGGCCAGCAAACGAGAATGGCGTCTTCCGGAGTGCGCTCCATCCAGAGGATGGGGGCCCCTTCGGTCTGGACCAGAGTGACACAACTCCAGAAGCCGCCCTTGAGGCTGAAGGTTCCGCCAACCAGTTCCTCGGATTCAATCTGGCCGGCGGTTCCCACCACCCGGTAGGCTCCCCAGAGGCTTTCTCCGGTGGGGAGAAGGTTGGACCAGTTGATGGAGCGGTTGGCCTGTGCCAGGAACGGCATCGCCAGAAGCATCCCGCAAACAAGGGTCCTTCGGATTTTTTTCTCAGGTGCCCGGAATGCCCGGACCTTTGTTGGGCTGGATTTCATGCGAGTATCCTCCTTTTCCTTTGCGGTCCGGTTCAAGGCTCGGTGTACGTGTAGCGGATGCTGACGCCGCTGCCGTAGCAGGTCCCCCCGTCGAAATCCATTCTCAGGTAATACTGGTAATTTTCATTGTCGACCGTCGCGTAATTGATCGATTCGTCGTGCTGCAGCGATCCGGCACCGTTCCCCGCAAGGTAGGCCATCGCCTCATAGACCTGGTTGAAATTCATCCGGTACAGGGTCAATTCCACCACAGCTCCTTCCAAGGCGTTGATTCCTTTCCATGAGACCCGGTTGACAACTGCTCCATGGGGAAGCTGTACCGGGGCATAGAAGCAGGAAGGAAGATCGTTGGTATAGACCCATGCAGCGCTTATGATGCTGTAGCTGGTCCCGTTGTTCTCAGGTTGAAAGGCTCCTGCGGCCACCGAGGCGAAGGAGGTCTTCGCGTTGGTCACGATGCCCCCATCGATCCGCAGGTCACCCACGACATGGAGCTCGGCCTGGGGGTTGGTGGTCCCGATGCCGACCCGCCCGGAGTCCTTCCAGACGAGGATTTCATGATAGCCGTTGGTCACCCCCAGAGCGCCTCCGGAATAGCCATACAGGACCGGGCCGTTGATGACGACCGCATCCCCGAACGGTTTCCAGCTAAAGGTCCCGGTATAATAGCCCAGTCCGTGATTAATGTCGGTACCGCCGACCAGGTACAGATCCCCCGAGCTGGATATTCTCGGCTCATTGAAGGTTTGGGGTGAGGTATAGGTTTTTGACACATTCGTCAGGCCCACAGTGCTGCTGAGGCGGCTGTTTGAAAGGGTGCCGGCAGTGATCTGGCCTGCGTTCAGCGAGGTCAATCCGCTTCCATTGCCGGTGAACGTGTTCCCGCTGTTGCTCAGGGTGACGGCCTGCGAGTAAGTTCCGGTGAGGGAACTGCTCCCAAGCGTGCCCGAGAGGTTGAAGGCGGTAGTCGCATTTGCAGCGCTCTCCGCCGTGTAAGCCGCCTGAGCTTCCTGTGCGAAAAGGGCCGCCGGCGTTGGAAACAGCCGTTGCCGTGGTTCAAGGACGCTGTACGACGGTTCCCCGCTGGCACGCACTTCGATCTGGAGCCAGCGCGGATCTCCCAGATACTGGTAACCGAAATCCAGTACTGCGGTGAACAATCCGTTTTCCACCGTTTTCCCCGGAACCGTTACGGTCGAGCCCCATTGGGTCCCGCCGGTCTCCGCATCGTAGAGTTTGAACTGGAAGTCGTAGGTGCCGCTTGCCGGTTCATCGTTGTCCAGGAGTTGACCTTGGTAAGAAAAGGCCGTGCCGATGGCCGCAGCGCCGTTGCCGGCCAGGAAAATAGCCGACAGGATCAGAATGATCGTTGTTGTGATTGTTTTGCATTTCATCATGGTTCCCTCTTTGTGTAGGGTAAAAAACTTAGCAAAATAGGCAATTTCATTTATCAGCTACCTCTGCATATAAGTGCGCCTAGGAAAATATAAAACCTGCCCTTATGAGTTTAGGGTAGGAGCCCTTGGCCTGTAAATACGATCACCAATCCTCCCGGGCCTTGCGGGCGGTGGCGACGAGGAGGCGGGCGCAGAAGAGGAGGGCGGCGATGGTGAGGAGGATCTCGAGGAGCGGGGGCAGGGCGGGGTGGAAGCCGGAAACCTGGAAGGCGGCGAGGAGGGCGAGGCCGACGCCGAGGAGGGACTCTCCTGCGATAAGGCCGGAGGCGAAGAGCATGCCGCGGTGGTAAACGGTGGGGGCGCCGGCGGCGCGGCGGTCGGCGTACCAGGAGAGGAGGCCGCCGAGGAGGATGGCGGAGGAAATGCCGAAGGGGAGGTACATGCCGACGGCGACGGGCATGACATGGGTGCGGAAGGGGCTGCCGGCACGCTCGAGGAAGCGGTCGGCAAGGGCGAGGGCGGCGCCGATGGCGGCGCCGGTGCCGATGAGGGACCAGTCGAGGACGCCGTCGCCGAAGAAGCCACGGGCGAGGCTGGCAAAGAGGGCGGCCTGCGGGGCGGGGAGGTGTTCACCGCCGATTCCGCCGGGCGTGTTTTCGTGGAGGAGGCTCAGGACCGGGGCGAGAAAGAAGGCGGCGACACCGACCCCGACAAACTGCATGATCTGCTGCCGGTAGGGGGTGGCCCCGACCAGTTGGCCGGTTTTCAGGTCGTTGCAGACATCGCCGGAGGTACAGGCGATGCAGCAGACCACCGCGGCGACCCCGAGGGTGGCCAGCATGCCGTCCCGGCCCTCGAAGCCGAAAAGAAGGAGGAGCACGCCGGTGAAGAGCACGGCGGTGATGGTCATGCCGGAGACCGGGCTGTTGGAATTCCCGACCAGGCCCACAATGTAGCTGGCTACGGCGGTGAAGAAGAAACCGGCCACCAGCATGATGATGGTGGTGATCGTGGTGATCTTCCATTCCCCGATCAGTTCATAGTAAATGGCCCCGGTGAGAACGACGGCGATGGCTGCGGCCAGGCTGATCCATTTCATGGAGAGGCTGCGCTCGTGGGCCGGTGTATCCTCCTCCACGGTGCGCCGGACGGCCTGGACGGCAGCCGTCATACCGCTGCGCACCCGCCAGACGGTGAGGATGCCGCCCACCAGCATGGCCCCGACCCCGATGAAGCGGATCTTGCTGCTCCAGAGCCCGTAGGCCGCCTCCAGCGGGTCGTCCGTCCCGATATCGAGGCCCGCGCTCATGAGCGGCAGGGCGATCAGCCAGGATAAGGAAGCGCCGAGAAAGAGGCTGCCGGCGACGCTCAGGCGGATGATGAAGCCGACCCCGATGAGGGCGGGCAGAGCTTCCGTCCCGAAATAAAAGACGCGTCCCCCCGCAGTGAGGGCCCCCTCAAGCGTCCCGCGCATCAGGCCGAGGAACGACTCGGCGAACTTGATGCCGGCCCCGACGAGGCCGCCGGTGAGGATGGCCCGCGCGCCCGCCGCTGCCGCCTTGCCCGTTTCCCCGGCGCGCAGCACCTCGGCGCAGGCCACCCCCTCCGGGTATTTCAGGTCGGGATCCTTCTTCACAATGAAGACCTGGCGCATGGGGATCATGAACAGCACGCCCAACATGCCGCCGGCCAGGGCGATGGCCGTGGAGAGCCAGTAGTTGTAGTCCGTCCAGACCTGGATCATGACCAGCGCCGGCAGGGTGAAGATCACCCCGGCAGCGAGCGATTCACCGGCCGAGGCCGCCGTCTGCACCTGGTTGTTCTCGAGGATCGTCCCCCCGCGCAGCACGCGCCGCAGCAGGACCATGGAGATCACCGCGGCCGGAATGGAGGCGGTGACGGTGATCCCGGCCCGCAACCCGAGGTACACGTTGGCCGCCCCCATGATGATCGACAGCAGCGCGCCGAGAATGACAGCACGGACGGTCAGTTCCTTTTGGCGGTTCGGCTCTTCCATATCCCCCTGAAGGTCAACAGCCATTCAGGCGGGAGAAGAGTAGGCGGCCTTCGGGCCGCTTGACAAGCCTCAGCGGCGCCGGCGGCGGAGAAGGACCAGCCCGATGGCGGCCAACCCGAGGATGGCGGCATACGTGGAGGGCTCGGGGATGGCCGCGCCGAAGGATTCGAAATTGTCGAAGGCCAGGCCGATGGTGGTCGTCTTGTTCCCAACATACCTGACCTCAATCTTCGTGACCTGAGCCGTACCGACATCAAAGGTCACCAGATACGGCAGGCCATCCAGATTCACGTCCTCGCTGCTGACTGTCAGGAAGTCGTCCAGTACGTTGTTCCCGCTGTCATACAAGGTTACCCGGTACTGTTCGAAGCCCTGGCTGTTCGAGTCGATGTCCCAGATCTGGAACTGGCCGTAGTTCGCGTACCCCCATGTGTAGGTCGCCCTGAAAACGCCGAAATCCGTGTCCCCCTGGCTGCGCAGGAAGTAATTCCCGAGATCCGGACCGGATCCGATACCGTCGTAGGAACCCGACCAGTCCGCAAGGGTGCTGCCGATCACGGAGAAGCCGTAGGGATCGTCCACCGTATCCCCTGGCAGTTCCTCCCGGGGAGGACCGAAACTGACGGTTTCACCGGTGTTGGCATCCTCGAGAATGGCAGGACCGTTTTGAAAGCTGAAGGTGACGACGGCCGTCCCGTTATCGAGCCACGGCAGGGCCGTTATGTTCGCATTGTCCGCGTCACCCGGTGCGGCGTAGTTCTCGAAATTGATAATGGCGAAAGCGAGAGATGGAATGAGAGCGATAGAAAGGGGGTATAAGAGCTTTTTCATGGCGGGAGTAGTGTTCCTGAGACAGAGAGTTAAGACAGAGAGTTAAGGATGAATATAAGGCCCCTTGGGGTATGGACCTCAAAGTATTCGAAAAGGATAGACCCCTGTCAACTGGAAAAAACGCAAAAGCGGGCCATTTTCATGGCACACCGCTGCGCTCTGGGGACCGGGTGGCGGTCCGCCCCTTTCCGGGCCGTTCCAGCGCCTCTCAGGAGGCGTTTCACGGGGGTGCTTAATCGACCTTCTCGAGGAGGTCGTAGATGCGGCGGACCATGGAGCGGGGATCGTCGAGGAAGCCGGCGGCGACGAGGCTGTTGTCGAGGATTTGCTCGGCAACGAGCCTTGCGAGCTCTGGATTATCCTGCCTGAGGGAATGGAGCTTGGCCATGAGGGCATGGGAGGGGTTGATCTCGAGGCGGACCGGGGCGGGGCCGCCTGCGTCCTGGTGCATGGCCTTGAGGATACGCCGCATGGAGGGGGTCATCATCTTGTCGGCATTGAGGGCGACGGCGGGGCTGTCGACGAGGCGTTTGGAGGTGGTGACATCGGTGACGCGGTCCCCGAGGGATTCCTTGAGCCACTTGGCGAGCTCAATCTGCTCCTCGCGGCTGAGCTTGTGCCCGGCGGTGCTTTCGTGTTCCTCGAGGCTGACCTCGGAGCTGTCGGCGGGCAGGAGCTTCTTTCCCTCGAACTCATGGAGGTGGTTCATCACGAACTCGTCGATCGGGTCGAAGACGAAGAGGACCTCGAGATTGCGCGCGGTGAAGGCCTCCAGATAGGGACCGCTCTCGATGGAGGAGCGGGACGGGGCGTAGAGGAAATAAATCTCCTTCTGGTCGGCCTGCATGCGGCTGACGTAGTCGTCGAGGCTGGTGGTCTTGCCGGCCTCGGTGAGGCTGGACTCGTAGCGGAGGAGCTTGGCCAGTTTCTCACGGTGGGACGGATCGGTGGTGATGCCCTCCTTGAGGTAGATGCCGAACTGGTCGTGAAAATCCCGGTAGGCCTCGGGATTCTTTTCGGCCTCGGTGGCGAGATGCTTGAGGAAGCGCCCGGTGAGGATCTTGTTGAGCTTCTGCACGAGGGCGGAATCCTGCATGGACTCGCGGGAGATATTGAGCGGGAGGTCGGCGGAGTCGACAACGCCGCGCAGGAAGCGCAGCCACTCGGGCAGAAGCCCTTCCGGCTTGTCGTCGATGAGAACCTTCCTGCAATAGAGGGAGACGCCCGGCTCCATGCGGCCGAAGCCGAAGCGCTCGAGGTTTTCCCTGGGGGTGAAAAGCAGGGCGTTGATGGCCAGGGGGGCGTCCGCGGAGAAATGGATCGTATGGCGTGGCTCGTCGAAGGCGTTGGCGTGGAACTTGTAGAATTCCGTGTACTCCTCGGGCTTGATCTCGTTCCTGTTGCGCGTCCAGAGGGCCTCGATCCTGTTGACCCGCTCGCCGTTCAGGTTGATGGGGAACTGCACGAAGCTGCTGTAGCGCTTGAGGATGGCCTCGACGCGCGACTTTCTCGCGAACTCCCTGGCCTCGTCCTGCAGCTTGACGACGATCTTGGCCCCGCGGCGCTGCGTGTCGGCGGTCTCCTCGATGCGGTATTCCCCCTTGCCGTCGCTGATCCAGAGGAGGTTCTGCCCCTCCTCCTTCCACGAGTGGGTGTAGACACGCACCTCTTTCGCGGCCATGAAGGCGGAATAGAAGCCGACGCCGAACTGGCCGATGAGGTTGGCGGGGTCGCCGCCGGCCTCCTTGGCCTGCCTGATGGCCTCGGCGAAGGCCTTGGAGCCGGATTTGGCGATGGTACCGATGTTTTCCACCAGTTCGTCGTGGGTCATGCCGACGCCATAATCCTGGATGGTGATCGTGCCGGCCGAGTCGTCGGTCGTGATATTGATCTCCAGCGGCAGGCTCTCGTCATAGGCTTTCCCGCCGGAAAGCTGGAAGTGCCGCAGCTTTTCGAGGGCGTCACTGGCATTGGAGACCAGTTCGCGGATGAAGATCTCCTTGTCCGTGTAGAGGGAGTGGACAACGATATCCAGCAATTGCCGGACCTCCGCCTGGAAGGTGTGGGTTTCGGTCTTGTTTTCGCTCATGATAAGTGGGGAAAAACGGGGTAATGTAGGAGCGCCCCGCTGAAAATCAAGTATGGACCGTAGTGAGGGCGAGGCCGGCGAGGACAATCAGGTGGGGAAGGACGTAGGCGGCGGCCGGGAGGACGAAGCCACGCTGCCGCAGGCGCTGCAGCATCCAGGCGATGCCGAGGCTCAAACCGAGCAGGCAGGCCCCCGTGTGGGGCCACGCCCAGGACCGCTCGGAGACCGCGCCGGGAACGCGCAGGCAGAGGCCGAGAAGCCATTCCATCAGGCGGATGGCGGGCCAGGCCGCCATGGCGATCCATCCTGCCGGCACGGACAGCTGCAGCAATCCGGACAACATGGCGAGGCAACCGGCCATGACAACCAGGCTGGCCAGGGGGTTCAGGAGGATCCCGACAAGGGTCCCGCCGGGGGTGAACAGATGGAAGTGTTGCACGATCAGGGGCATGCTGCCGATGGCGGCGCTGATCGAGACACAGGCGAGGTCCAGCGCCCATCCGGCGCCTTTCTCCGTGGCATGCCGCCAGCGGGGGCGCGGCTGCCGGTGCCAGTCCGGACGGAACAGCACGCTGCGCAGATGGCCGGCGAGGGGCAGTCCGACAAGGAGGATGGCCGCCACAACGCCGTAGGAAAGCTGGAATCCCAACTGGAAGAGCTGGGCGGGATCGACCAGCAGGACAATCCATGCGGAGAGGGCGAGGGCCGGGAACAGATGGGGCTGGCGGAAGAGGCAGCGGGCCAGGCCGAGACAGGAGATCATGATGCCGGCCCGCACCGCCGAGGGGCTCGCCCCGGTCAGCCAGACGTAGGACCAGGTCCCCGCAAGGGCCGGGAGGATGCGCCA
>JBNGDP010000061.1:10858-21074 GCA_049975345.1 Oceanipulchritudo sp.
GCGGGCAGGCGCGCCAGCCCGCACAGGAGGTGCAGGCACAGGGCGATGCTCCCGACATGCAACCCGCTCACTGCGAACAGGTGGTAGGTCCCCGTGCGGCGGTACAAGCCGATTCGTTCGTCGTTCAGCAGGGAGCGGTTGCCGAGAAGCATGCTGGCGAGGACGAGGCCGGGATCCTCCGGCGATTGGCAGCCGGTCGTCAGGATGTCCTGGAATTTCCGGTATAACCGGTGGCGTCGCTGCTCGGATTGCGGCGGCGGCCGGGCGAGGCGGAGGACTTCCCCGCGGTTGAGGGTGAGAAAAATATCCCGGCCCAGCAGGTAGGCCTGGTAATCGTCGTGCTCCTCCAGCCTGGGCAGATAGGTCAGAACCGCCCGGCACTCCACGGCCTCCCCGGCCACCGGAGGCCGTTCCCCCATCGGTCCGGATTCAAGGTAGAAGGCGGCCCGCCGGCCGCGCACGGTGTCGTGCGGGATTCCGCTGCGCTGGATCGTCCCGGTCCCGGCGATGCGGCCCGGCTTGCGGGCGTTGAAGACCTCGTCGATGCGCAGCTCCATCCGCACTTCGCGGGGAGGGAGCTCCCGCCAGAGCGGGTCGGGGGGCTCGATCACCCGCTGCATCAGGAACAGGCCCGCGAGGAAGCTCATGACGGCGACCAGCACCGGACCGGAGCGACGCAGGGCGACGGCCGCGCCAAGGGCCGGAAGGATCGGGTAAATCCAGACCTCCGGCAGGGCCCTTGCGGCGAGGATTCCCGCGACGAGGGGCAGCAGGCTGTTCAGGACCGGGGCGGTCGCGCAAAGCGGCGGCCTCTTCGCCGGATCAATGACTGATGAAGGGGATGCCATTCAGGTAAAGCGGCTGACGCAACCCCCTGCGGAGGTACGTCAAGGCTTCCCCGACGGCCTTGGTCAATTCCCAGTTTTTCGCCAGGTTGGCGGCGATGGCACTGGAGAGCGTGCAGCCCGAGCCATGTGTGTTGATATTCTCGATACGCCTTGCCGAAAAGGCGCTGGGCTCCCGGCCCGGAACGGCCAGGATGTCGACGACCTCCTCTGCGGCCTCCAGGTGTCCGCCCTTGAGCAGGACCGGGACCCCCATGAGCCCGGCCAGATGGTCCGCCGCGGTGGTCATGTCCTCCACCGTCCCGGGCTTTTCCCCGAGAAGGACCGCGGCCTCGTCCAGGTTGGGCGTGATCAGCGCGGCCCGCGGGAGGAGCTTGAGCTGCAGGGCCTCGATGGCGCTCTCGTGCAGCAGGACCGCTCCGCTCGTGGCCACCATCACCGGGTCGATGACCGCGGGGATTTCGTCGTTTTTCTCCAGGAAATCCGCGACGATCTCGACGATTTCCGTGTTGAAGAGCATCCCGGTCTTGATCGCGCCGATGCGGAAATACCGGTGCACCTGCTCGATCTGCTCGTGGACGAATTCCGCCGGCAGGCTTTGGATTTTCGTGACCCCGTCCGGGTTTTGCGCGGTGAGGCAGGTGATGGCGGTGGTGCCGAAGACGCCGTTGGCGCTCATCGTCAGCAGGTCGGCCTGGACGCCCGCGCCGCCCCCGCTGTCGGAGCCGGCGATGGCCAGGGCGACGGGCATGTCTCCCGTGGATTGCATGCCCTGATTGAATAAGCACTCCCTGCTTGCAAGCAAGACCGGATCGCGGAAGATCAAAAAAAGCATGCCCCGGGAAGAACAGAAGGAAATTTTCGGTCCCTCGTCTTACCGTCCCCTTGCCGCGCGGATGCGGCCGCGGAGGCTGGCGGAGGTGGTCGGGCAGGAGCACATCCTAGGGGAGGGGTGCCTGTTGCCGCGCCTGGTGAAAGCCGACCGCTTCGGGAGCCTGCTGTTCTACGGCCCCCCGGGAACCGGCAAGACCTCGATCGCGCAGGCCATCGCCGACGAGACCGGCAGCCGCTTTGTCCAGGTGAACGCGGTGCTCTCCAACACGGCCGAAATGCGGGACATCCTGCGCTGGGCGCGGAACCGTCCGGAGGACCGCACGATCCTTTTCATCGACGAGATCCACCGCTTCAACAAGGCGCAGCAGGACCTGCTCCTGCCGGACGTGGAGGCGGGACACATCCGCCTCATCGGGGCCACCACCCACAACCCGGGGTTTTATGTCAACGCCCCCCTGCTGAGCCGCAGCCACCTCTTCAAGCTGGAGCCGGTATCGGAGGATTCCATCATGGCCGTGTTGCGAAGCGCCCTTGCCGAGGAACGCGGTCTCGGGGCGATGCGCATGAGCGCCGCCGACGAGGTCCTGCGCGCCGTCGCGCGGATCAGCGACGGGGACCTGCGCCGTGCCCTCAACGCGCTGGAGACGATGGTGCTTTCCCAGGGGAAGGACGAAGGACGCAGGTCGAAGGACGAACGCTCTGAATTGACCGTCGAGGATGTGAAGGTGTTCGCGGCGGAGCGGCAGATCCGGTATGACGCGGACGAGGACGAGCACTACGACACGGCCTCGGCCTATATCAAGAGCATGCGGGGCGGGGATCCGGACGCGGCCCTCTACTGGTTGGCGAAGATGCTCAGCGGCGGGGAGGACCCGCGGTTCATCGCCCGGCGGATGGTGATCTTCGCCTCCGAGGACGTGGGGCTGGCCGACCCGCGCGCCCTGCCCATGGCCGTGGCCTGCCAGCAGGCCTGCGAGTTTGTCGGGCTGCCGGAGTGCCGGCTCAACCTGGCCCACGTGACGGTCTTTCTCGCCACCAGTCCGAAGAGCAATTCAACCACGCTGGCCATCGGCGAAGCCATGCGGTCCATCCGGGAAAAGGGCATGCAGCCGGTGCCCCTCTGGCTGCGGGATTCCCACACCTCCCTGAACAAGTCCCTCGGGCAGGGCGAGGCCTACCTCTACAGCCATGAGTTTCCCGAGGCCATCAGCGGCCAGGATTACATGGAACATCCCGAGGTCTTCTACCACCCGAAGGAGGCCGGCCTGGAAACCCGCATCAAGGAGCGGATGGAGTACTGGACAAAGGTCAAAAGACAAAGGACAAAAGACGCATGACCGTTGTCTTTCGTCCTTCGTCTTTTGTCTAAACATCAATCACATCATCCTTCTTGATGGAGCGGCGGGTGCGCCGGGACTGGCTGGAGGACCAGTGGACCCGCAGGTTGGGGCGGGGGGAGAGGAACAGGTTCACGGTCAGGGAGACGAGGCTGATGATGAGGGAGCCGAGGAAGGCGGTGCCGAAGGTGGGGACGAAAAAGCCGGGCACGAGCTGGCCGGCGAGGAAGAGCAGGACCGCGTTGATCAGGAGTACTCCCAGCCCCATGGTCAGGATGACAAAGGGCAGGGTGAAGAGGACCAGAAGGGGCTTCACGACCATGTTGAGCAGGGTCAGGACCATGGCCACCACCAGCAGGGTGGTCGCGGATTCCACCTCGATGGAATCCAGCAGCCAGGTCGCGGCCAGGACCCCGAGGAAGAGGATCACCGCATCCCGCAGGATGTTTCTTGAGCGTACGGAAGCCATGTGGAGAGAGGGATTGCCGGTTATTTCTGGTTGCGGGCGAGATCCACCGAGGTGCGGAAAAAGGAAACCGGATCCTTGTCGGCGAAGCGGACAATGACTTTGGTCCGGAAGCTGTAGGGCGGGTAGAGGAGACGGGACCCGACCATTTTGGCGTCGGAGGGACTGAGGACGGTTCGCCAGGTGTCCTTGTCCGAGAGGGCGTCGTCGATGATGAAGAGGATCGACTCTGCGGGCGGCCTCATGATGAGGCCCTCCGCGTCGATGAAATAGGCCAGGATCTTGTTTTCCTCGACAAAGAGCTGCAGCTGCCCGCCGTCCGGAAGGTTCAGGAAGGTACCCTTGTCCTCGGGCTCGTCCCCGATTTCGAGGGCGAGGGCGTTGGAGAGCACGGCGGCGAACAGGCCGAGGGCGAAGAGCAATTTCCGTTTCATGGGAGGAAACTTACCGGAACCCGGGCCGATTGCAAGATTCCTCGACGGGGGAGAGGGCCCACGAACTGCCAAAATCGGTTGCCATCGGAAGGATGTCCCCTTCATTTGTGGGCAATATGGCGAATGAAGGATATGATCTGGTGGTGATCGGCGGCGGGCCGGCCGGGTACGCGGCGGCCATCCGGGCCGGCCAGCTGGGGAAAAAGGTGGCCTGTGTCGAGGCCGAGCGCGCCGGCGGGACCTGCCTGAACTGGGGCTGCATCCCCTCGAAAGCGCTGCTCAAGGCGGCCGAAACGGTGGAAAGCATCGTCCATGCCGGGGATTTCGGGGTCGAGGTGAAGGACTACACGGTCGACTTCGCCAAGGTCATGGCCCGTTCACGCAGCGTCAGCGACCGAATGGCCGGCGGGATCGAGTTCCTTTTCAAGAAGAACAAGGTGGATTACATCCGCGGCACGGGCCAGGTCTCGGTGGCGGGGATTGTCGAGGTGACCGAGGGCGAGGACAGGGGAAAGTTCCTCTCCACGAAGAATATCCTCATCGCCACGGGCTGCAAGGCGCGCCGCTTGCCCGATGTCGAGGTCGACGGGGAGCGGGTCATGACCAGCCGCGAGGCCCTGGTGATGAAGAGCCAGCCGAAGTCGATCGCCATCATCGGGGCCGGGGCCATCGGGGTGGAGTTCGCCTATTTCCTCAACACGCTGGGGACGGAGACCCACCTCGTGGAAATGCTGGATCGGATCGTCCCCATCGAGGATCCCGACATTTCCCAGGCCCTCACCCGCTCCTTCAAGAAGCAGGGGATCAAGGTCCGCGCGGGTACCAGCGTCGAGAATATCCAGGTCGGGCGCAAGTCCGTGAAGATGGAATTGGTCAAGGGCGACAAGCGCGAGCCGGTCGAGGTGGAGTCGCTGCTCCTGTCCATCGGGGTGGTGCCGAATGTCGACGGCCTGCTCTCCGCCAAGGTCAATCTCCAGTTCGACGACAAGGGGTACATCGCGGTCAACGAACGCTATGAGACTTCGGTGAAGGGAATCTACGCCGCCGGGGACATCATCGGCCCGCCCTGGCTGGCCCACGTCGCCACCTACGAGGCGGTCCAGGCCGTCAACGGGATGTTCGGCCACAGCGAGCCGAAGCGCGTCACCCTCTTCCCGGGCTGCACCTACTGCCATCCGCAGATCGCCAGCGTCGGTATCACCGAGGAGAAGGCCAAGGCCGAGGGGGTCGACTACAAGGTCGGCAAGTTCCCCTTCACCGCCTCCGGCAAGGCGGTCGCCGTCAACCGGCCCGAAGGCTTTGTCAAGCTCATCCTCGGGGCCAGGTATGGCGAGATCCTCGGCGCCCACATCATCGGCAACGACGCCACCGAGCTCATCACCGAGTATGTCCTAGCCATGAAGTCGGAAATCACCGCCGACGAGATCCACGCCACCATCCACGCCCACCCGACCATGTCCGAGGCCCTCGCCGAGGCCGCCGCCTCCGCCCACAACGAGGCGATTCATATATAATGGTCGTAGGTCAAAGGACCGGGCTCGCTGCCCGGATCAAATTCAGGATTGTGGTCTTTCGATCTTCGGCTCGCGACCTATGACCAAAAAAAAGGCGGAGCCCCGTTCGGGACCCCGCCTCTGCGCCGCGTCCGGCTGGACAGTCGCTACTCTTTCGCTTTGCCGGTGCGCAGCTCGTTCACTCCAAGTGCAATCAAAAGGATGGTCGATAAGGCGATCGTAAACATGGTTCTTTCTCTCCGTTGGTTTTCTGGTTCAGGTCAAAGTCGGTTTCGGTTCAGGCCTCCAGGGCGTCCTTCAGTTCGAAGATCCCGTAGGCGAGTAAAAGTGCGCTGGTGAAGATGATGAGTGTCATGGTTGTTGTTCCTTGTTTGCGTTAAATTCGTTTTTGTTTACTGCTTCCCGCGTGCCAGTTTTTTAAATAATTTCCTAAGTAATTGTATTTAAGTTATTTAAAATTTTTTAAAAAATCATAGCTTCCACCAGCCTTGGCATTTTCCACCAAACTTTCGCGCTTCAGGGACACCCGGCGTCCCGGAAATGGGACACTGCCGAGACCTCCGAGTTGCGCGTTTACGCGCGAAGACCGAGGCCAAGGAGTCCGCCTTCGGCGTAAACGCGCAACTCGGAGAGAACTCCCCTCGGCCCGTTGCCTGCCCGTCGGTTCCTTACGTCCAAAAAATACATTGACCCCGCCCATTCCGCTCCTCAGCGTTTTCCTCTTCTTTCCGGAACCACGTGCTCCCATAGTGTAATGGATAACACGCTGCCCTCCGGAGGCAGAAATCGGGGTTCGAATCCCTGTGGGAGTGCCATGCTTCGCCTCGCTCCACTTCGTTTCGCGGGGCTACGCACGGCAGGCCACTCGAGGCTTTACCCGGGCCGGCTTTGCCGTCCTCAGCGAGGAGAGCTCACCCGACTCCCTGAAGCGGCAGGACATCCGCTGGGTCAGCCTTATCGTGAAGCGGGAGGATACTGTGGCTGACCGACCGCTGCTTCGTATCGAACGGATTGTCAATCATGACAGCAAGGATGCCACCTACAAGCAACCCGATAGCAAGCGATCCCGATAGCAATTGTGTCATGATTTATGCATATCTATCTGGAGATGTTATAAGAAATGCCTATATCAGTAAGAAAAGCATGTGCCCCCTAATCCGGGGAAGCCGCACCCGCGGCGGCCACCTCCAGCCCCCGCTTCTTCAGCCGCTTCCGGACCGCGTTGTCGCACGGCTTGGCGACGGTTCCCCGGATCAACCGGCCGTCGCTGGACCAGAACTCGACGGTGTTGCCGACGCGGAAGTCGAGCATCTCCATGAATTTTCTGGAGGCGTCCAGGAACTTGAGCCGGGCCACAATGATCCGGTTCAGCTCAAGGAGCTCGTCGTAGCCCAGTTTCTCAATGTCAATTCTGCCGTTCATCTGCATACCATGTATTTGTGGACATTGATGCTAGTCGTAGCACATCTGTGGACAGGGTCTCAATCAACTTCGGCCGGGTCCGCAGGCCCGCAGCAGTGCCTGGGCGATATCAACCATGTCCTGCCGAATGAGGATCCGGTGTTCACGCACCTGACTTGATTCTCCCGACTGTTGCTGCCCCAGGACGAAGTGGCTGGCCTTTACCGGGCCCGGATCAGACTCGCCGCTGAAGAGCGCCTGCAGAGCCTGCAAGGCATCCGGGAAGGCGGGATTATCCAAGTCGGCTTCGTTTGCGAAGGCGGCGATGGCGTCATCCGGTCCCTTGTCATAGTATTTGACCGTGTAGAGAATATCGAAGGCGTCCTTGGGTTGTTGACGGTTGAGGAAGGCGCGCAGCTTCAGGACAAGGAATGGGCCGACTTCACAAACCCTTGCCCGGATATTCTGTCGGGCTCCAAAGAAATCTATGCCCTCAAGCGGAACAATCCGCGCGGATTCCAGTGCCCGCACTACGCCAGGAAGGACACTGGCGGGCACATCATCGACCATGCGGGTGCCTTGGGGCGCTGTCCCGTGTTCAACGAGGAAGTCCACGTAGAGTTTGATCCCCTTATCCTCTTTCTCAAAACGCCCCGGATATTCCGTGCTGGGATGAAAACCATGCGCCCGCAGATCGGAGCTCATGGTGCCGTACTGTCCGGCGGAAGCGCCCAGGGAGACGCCAAGGTCGACATCGAGGGTGGCCGGGCGCGGGAGGAAATCCTCCGTCTCGGGATGCCGGCAGATGAGAAGCGGTACCAGGCCACCGAGCAGGACCAGGTCTTCATGGTAATTGCCCAAGGCCGGTCAGGCGGTCAGGAATGCCGGCAGCGTTTGGGAAGTGACCCGGGGATCGTACTCTGAATAGGTCTCGTATTTCACGGGCGGCAGAATCCTTCCCATTCACGCAGGTTTTGGGCGGCCTCGGGCCCGCGCAATCCGGTACCCTGCAGGTCGAGGTAGATTTGGGCGTCGGTGGCCAATGGTAAGCCATCCTGGTCGCGGGTTTCCAGGAAGATCCCGTCATCTTGTGGAAGGTAGAGGCGCAGCTTGCCGCCCTCATCGACCGGCCGCAAACCGAGGGACTCAAGGGTGGCCTGCTCGGGCAACCGGGAAACGTAGGCCGTGCAGTTGGGGGGATCCGTAAAGGGGCGGCGCACCCATGCCGCGATCCATTGGGTGAAGACGACCGAGACGGATTCGGCTGCTCCCCGTTCCTGAATGCGCTTGGCCAGCTCAATGGGTGAACTGAAATAGCCGGAGTAGAGGGTGGTTTGAGTCCGTTTTGAAAAACGGTCCGCCGCCGCCCACTCATCCAGCAGGGCCAGCGGCTCGCGCAAAAGGAATTCCCGCGGGGAGCGCTTCTCAAGAAATCCCTGCCCGACCAGGTGCTGAAAAATGCGCGAGACCAGCCCGGAACTGGTGTGGGTCCTGCCGATGACCTCGGCCTGGGTCCAGACGGCGTCACGGTCGGTCAGGAGACAGCGGATGATGCGCTCGCTTTTGCCGACAAAAATGTTGCCGGGTTCGCGTTCAAACCGGAACGCGCGCCCGGGCAAGGGAGCGCGGTCGACCAGCAGCCCCGGTCCGCGCAGCCAGGCCCGTCCGTTGAGGTCTATCGCTGAAATCCCGTGATCCCGGCAGGTGCCCAGGATGCGGGCGTTCAGGTTGGGGGTCACCAGCAGGGGCGGCTCAGCGGATCCGGACTGAAACTTTTCCACCCACGGCCGGCTGGGTTGCAATGCGTAAATTACCTGAAAAGCATGGGACTCGCCATCCACATTCAGGGCCACCCGCTCTCCCTTTTCCTCAGGGGCCGGGTCCGCTTGTTCCCAGTCCAGCATGGGATCCTCCCGCAACAGGGCGCGGAAGTGCTTTTTCAGCTCCCCTTCATGGCGGATGGTCACACTCTTACTGGAAATCGGCTTTCTCACTGTTTGGTAAGAAATCGCATCTTCAGTAAGAAATCAACGCTTTTCTTACTGGAAAAGGCAAAATTTACTGACCAGTAAGAAATGCCTATATCAGTAAGAAAAGCATGTGCCCCCTAATCCGGGGAAGCGCCACCGCCGGCGGCCACTTCCAGCCCCCGCTTCTTCAGCCGCTTCCGGACCGCGTTGTCGCTGACCCCGAGGGCCGCGCCGACGCGGGTCATGGGGAGGGTGGCGACCCCTTTCGAGGAGCTTCCTGTCGGGGGGCCACTTCACGAACGTGCGCTGCTTGAGCTTGGGTGCCCCGGTGACCAGCTGGTCGGTGGTGGCCTGGTGGCAAGCCATCCGCGGTCGGGTCTATAACAAAAAGATCACCGCCCGCCTTTTGACTGGATGAGGCGTTTCAGGAACAAGCGGTCGATTTCATCCTTTTCCCGGACAGTCTGTTTGGTTTTTAGAAGCAGTTCGGGCGTTGCAAAGGGAATCCGGACCCCCTCGATGTCCGCCTCTTCAACCATGGTGGAGGCCTCCTCGAAATCAATCCCGCAAGCGCTGGCCATCAGGTCGACAACCACCTCGTCGGCGATGCGCACGGTGCCGTAGGTCTCCAAGTCGGTGTCACGCATTTCGGAAACAGCATTGTCAGGGAACATGGAAAGGGCTTCCTTGAGACGGGCAATGTTTTCGGCTGCCCTGTCCACCAGCAGGTCGATGTCCTCAGTTCCGCGATGGAAACCGTGGTAAACCAAAGCCATCCCGCCAATCACGATATAGCGGGCACCCTTTTCGTTCAGGGCATTGCAGATTTTCAGCAAATCACCGGATTCGGGATCACGCGGTTCAGCCGGCTCCATAATGGATCCCTTTTTTAGGATGCTTTCCCTTGCGCAGAGGCCGCAGGCTCCGCTGCAGACGATCAAACCGTTCCCACTTGCCAAGACGGCTGTGTCGACGGCCCTCCAGCACCTTCAGCGGAGGCTTTCCGTTTGCATCCATTCTATCGCGGTGGCTGTCCATCTGCCTCCTATCGAAATACACTCCGAACCGACCGTCAAATCTTCATTGGATCGCTGAAGGTATGGAGTGGTAGTGGCAGGCGAAGAACCGGAAAACGTCAAAGGTGGGTGATGATGACACGTGATACCGGTTTCACCAAGGTTTGATTCAATTGCGACGGGCATTCGTGGCGCGCGCTTGCGCGCCGCTAACAGCGCCTTGGGAGACCATCCGCCCTTCGGCTGGCTCAGGGCGGGTAAGCGGAGGTCCCGCGCCCATGCTCCATCTGGTCAATCCATGATCAAAGCGGTTTAAGCGGTAGTTTTACATTTCCCGGGCCTTTGGTTCTTCCCGGAAAATTGTGGAACCACGGGGCGCGCCGGCGGGCTTGTCCCGCC
>JBNGDP010000062.1:0-20529 GCA_049975345.1 Oceanipulchritudo sp.
GCCCTTGCCGCCGGCAAGGTCGTCGGCTGGTTCCAGGGCCGGATGGAGTATGGTCCGCGCGCGCTGGGCAACCGCTCGATTCTGGGTGACCCCCGCAACACGGAGATGCAGAGCGTGCTCAACCTGAAGATCAAGTTCCGCGAATCCTTCCGGCCCTTCGCCCCGGTGGTGCTGGCGGAAAGGGCCGGCGAGTATTTTGAGCTGCGGGGAGATTCGCCCTACATGCTGGTTGTCGACCAGGTCAAGCCGGACTGGTTGTATCCAGTCGATGATGACAAATTGCCAGCCGAGGGCGAGGCGCGCATCCGCGCGTTCCTTTCGGCGAAGCGCTCGCAGCTCCCGGCCATCACGCATGTCGACAATTCCGCCCGCATCCAGACGGTCGATGCCCGCCGCAATCCGCTATTTCACCGCCTCATGAAGGCATGGGAGGCGGAGACCGGTTGCCCGGTGCTGGTTAATACCAGCTTCAACATCCGCGGCGAGCCGATCGTCCATTCCCCGGAGGACGCCTGGCGCTGCTTCATCGGCACGGACATGGATGTGCTGGTCATGGGAGACTGCCACATCGAGAAGGAACAGAACAAGCAACTGGCGGTGGACACGGAAGCCTACCGCGGACAATACCCGCTGGATTGATGAATATTTCAACTACGAATCACGCAAATAGCGCGAATCCCAACTACAGATCATGCGGATCTCACGGATTTCCCCGTGGAAATTTCCGTGTCATCTGTGATATCCGTTGTTTCCAATTCGCGAGATTCGCGAGATTCGTAGTTTAAAAACATGACTTCAAGGATCACATTTCAGAACCGCCGCCGTCTGGCGCGGGAGCTGGTCATCGGGGCACCGGTGGCCGGGCTGCTGTGGCTGCTGATCCTGCGGGTGTTTCTGGGAGAGTGGTCGTTGGGGTTTCCGCTGGTGATTGTCGGTTTCTCGCTGGTGCTCGCGCTGGTCATGATCGGTCCCGAGCCGGGCGGCTCGCTGGCCTACCGGTTCTGGAAGGGGCTCATCTTTGTGATCGACTGGGCGGTGACGCGTGTGGTCTGCCTGTTCCTGTATTACCTGATCTTCACACCGCTCGGGCTGGTGCTGCGCCTGCTGCGGGTGCCCCTGCTGCGGATGCGGACGGATCCAACTGCGGCGACCCACTGGCGAAAAGTCTCGCCACCGGCGGATGACCGCCGCCATTATTTCCGCCAATACTGACCATGGCAAAGAAGGAACAGGAAAAGCCGGAAGTGGACAACTTGATGAAGCAGCCCAACCCGGGGATCGTGCGGGAGTTCATCGACTTTGCCCGCGCCCACAAGAAGCTCTGGCTGGTGCCGCTGTTCCTGATCCTGCTGCTGGTCGGCTTCCTGATCCTCATCGGCGGCAGCTCCGCCGCCCCCTTCATTTACCGGCTGTTCTGATTTCCGAACGGAATTTGTCCAGATTCGGATGCTCCGGGAAGATACGCTCAATGCGGGCAAGCGCTTCCCTTGCCTTGTCATTGTGGCCGAGCTTCAAGGACAGGTTGAGCATGGCAATGGCGACCTCGCTGTCGGTCGGATTGCGCGGATAGAGCTCTTCCATTATGGCGTAGGCCGCCTCGGCCCTTTCAAACGCCGCCAGAAAGTTGGCGAAGTTCAGCTTGATCCGGTCGTCATCCGGCCGGTTGCGGATGGCGGTGAGGTAGGTCCCGGTCATGCTTTCCTTTTCCTCGGCGGTGGAGATCCGGGCGTGCAGGGACTCGCGCAGGGTATCCATCCATGCGGTCAGGCGGCCGTAGCCGGGAATATCGGTGAAGGGCGGCTGGCCGAAGCGGCGCCCGATTTCCTCAAGGATCAGCCATGCCTCGTAGGGCGTGTAGGCGAGGGCGGCGGCGGCCTGTGTCCAGTCGAGGTTGTCGAGGTGCGTTGTATCCAGATTCTCATACCCAAGCAGCGCCCGCGCCATTTCCCATGCGATGAGAAAGTTGGCGCGCAGGCTGAAGTGGACATGCTCGTAGAAGTGGGGAAAGCCGAGTGCGTGGCGCGGATTGTCGGCGATGAGCGGCGCCTCGGCATCGAGCGGCAGCAGGCTGGTTCCGGATTTTTCCCACTCCTCCTCGATGATGGCATTCAGCCGGGAATCCGCTCGGAAGCGGAGCCGGTCGAGGTCGCGGGCCCGGCGCAGGAAAGCGTCGGCCTCGCTGGTCCTGTGCTTCTCGAAGAGCAGGCGGCCGGCCATCCAGGCAAGGTGGGCGGATTGTGGATAGCTTTGCGCAGCCGCGAGAACCTCATGCAACGGAAGCGGGCTTTGCCCGGTCTGCAAGTATTGCATCGTGGCCGACTTCAGGTTTTCCGGGAGGGCGCCGGTGTCATCCTGGAAGGGCGGCTGGTCGAACAGGTTGACCGGCACATTGGCGAGCAGGATCGGAATTCCCCGACGCTCCGCCCCGGTATTCATGTCTTCAAGATTCGCCCGGAAATTGGCGTAGACCTGCTCAAGCCGGGGATCCCCGAAAGCTATCCGGTGCTCAAGAAAATGCTGCATGCCGCGCCATGCCTCCTCATTCGCCGGACCGCCGGCCAACCTCTCGCGAAGGATCTGCCCGAGCTGGCCCAGCTTGGTCTTGCGCAGGGCAATTTCCATGTCCCGCCGCCAAAGGGGCGGCAGGCTCTCGGTCAGGGTCGTCCCCGGGCCGAAAGGGCCGATCACCTCATTGTTGCCGACCAGCACAAGGATGCCGTCGAGACCGTAGGACGCCGACTGGCGCACGACCTCCTCCGCCACGTGCGAGTTGCAGGCCGTGTAGGCGAGGTTGAGGACTTCCCAGTTGATGTCCGGGTGCGCCGCCGAGAGGATCCATTCGAGGTTACGGGCGATGGAGAAGTCCGGATCCGGGTCGCCGGCCGCCGCCGATCCCCCCACGATCATGTAGCGGCGCGTGTCGGCCGGCTTTTGCACCGGCACGCGGACCGGCGAGGGCAGCCGCTTCAGCGCTGCCGGAAAGTACAGCCGGGTAAAATCCGGATTGCCGGCCCAGACGGCTTCGCCGCCGGCTTGCACCCTGATCAGGGGAGTGGTGGCGTAGCCGAACCCGGTCAGGCGAAGGAACCCCTCCGCCAGCAGCAGGATTAGAACAACCGGCAGGCAGACCAGGATTGCGGCGAAAAGGATTCTCTTGAGGGGATTTTTCACGATCTGGACCTGCCAACAAGGAAGCGCATTCCCTGTTTCCAGGTCAAGAAGAGAGCACCTGGCGCTCCAGCCTGCCTTATTCATGAATTTCCTACTACAACCGCCTCCAGCCACCTGTCTACGGCGTTTGCCGCCGTGCAGCGACCTCGATGTCTAGGTCACACAGCCGCTTGCGCAGATCAAGGAAGTATTCCAGATGGCCCACCGGGATCTGGTGGGTGAGGCCGCCGCCGACCTTGGCGACGAAGCCGGTGTAGTCGAGCATCCGCTGGTAGGAGGCCCGGAATTCCGCCCCGTATTCGTCCACCGTTTTTGGAAAATATTTCAGCGGTTCAAACTCCAGCGTCTCATCGATATCCTTCGGCAACGGAACGTGAAGGAAGTGGCGCCCGTCCTCCTGGGCCACGACGTGGAAGATTCCCCATTGCACGACCGGATGCCCTTCGCGGCTTTGTTTCACCGATTCGCCCTCGCCCCAGTTGAGGTCGACATCGAGGACGCGGCCCCGATTGCGGAGGAATCCGATTCCTCTTTGCTGACAAAGAGGTCAACCGCCAGCAGAGGATTGAAAAGGAACAGCAGGGCGAGTGCAATGCGCATGATGTTCGGACCCTCCGACCCCTTACCGGATGGAGGGAGGGCGGACGCCTTTCATGCCGCGGCGGTCAAGCTCGTCGAAGACTTTTTTGAGCATGGCCTTGCCGTTCGCGACCTTGTCCGCCTCGCCGGAATCGACCATCTTGTGGTAATGGTAGATGGCGTGCTGCAGCTCATAGTTGTTGAGCCTGCGGATATCGCGAGGATCCTTGTCGGTGAAGTGAAATCCGTAGTCGGAATCGGACTCGTCGTAGTGGCCTTGGCCGGCCGCTTCAGGGGCGGTCATGCCTTTTGTGACCTCCTTCAACTCGGCGAGGACGGCCTGGGTGGCGGCGATTTCCTGCTCGACCCATTCGCGGTTGAAGGGGCAGGTGACGTTCGGCGGAGGGGGCCAGCGGCCGTCGGAGTTGGCGCTGTTGGTCATGTGCAGCCAGAAGCGCTCCACGATGTCCTTGAACTTCGCCTGGTTTTCCGGCCCCTCGACGATCGGCTGATAGCGCTCGCGGTATTCCGTCCGCATGGACTGGAGGGTCGGCTCCCAGCGGCGTGCCTCCGGTGTGCCCGCCCATGCGTCGGCGTAGGTGCGGTGCCAGGCAAAGCGGTCCTCGACGAAGAAGGGCGCCTCGACCGGCGATATCGTTTCACAGGCCTCCTTGAAGGTGGCCATCGGACCGACATCCTCCAGGATGCGGCGGATGAGGGCGTCCAGCAACTGCGGCGCCTTCGGGTCGAGATCGAAGCTGCGGGAGTAGTCGCCGTAGTACTTGATGTAGTAATAGCCGGTCGTGCCGCAGTATTCGGCATCGTCGGCCATGTAAATGGTGGCCCCGTCCTTGCTTCCGCTCCAGTGCTTGAGATTATCCACCAGTTCATCGAGGCTGACCTTTTCGCCGCGGAAATAGCCGAGGGCCTTGCCGACCAGACGGTCGCTCCGGCAGAAGCCGTGCAGGCCCGGGACAACGTCACGAAACGGTCGGTGCAGGGCCGGGCAGTTGGGATCGAGATCGTACCATGGCAGGTGGCCGCCCCAGCTCATGTCGTGGGTTCGGTTGCGCTCGACCCAGGAGTAATCCTTGTCGTTGCAGGTCATGTACGACTCGAAATCCAGGGTCAGGTACTTGACCCCGGCGCGCTTGAAGGCGCGCGGCACATGCTGCATCCAGGTGCACTCCGGGTTCCAGAAGCTCTCCGGACGGAAGCCGAGGTGCTTTTCGTAGGCGCGCATGGCGAATTCGCAGGACCAGTAGCCGTCCTCCTCCGGGATGTTCGCCATGATCGGGTGCGAGTAGGGCGCCCCCATGAACTCGCACTGGCCGCTGTCGATCGCGGCCCGCAGCTTGGCCAACACGTCCGGGGTCAGCTTCGCCATCTGGTCGATCGTGTAGCCGGAGGCCTCGAAGACGTATTTCGCCTCGGGAACCTTCGCGTGACCGTCAATGATCACTTCGTAGGACGCCCGGATCACCCGCTCGTAGTTCTCCGGGATCAGGAAGGCGTAATTCAGGTTGGCATGGTAGATCGCAACGTATGAATGCATGCCGGTATGACAGAAAGACTTAGCGGATTTGTCATACATCTTGATGGAAAAACCGTTGAGCCGGAGGGGCAAAACCAAACCAGAACCTGGCTGGCCAAATTAGACCACTTCGAAACCAGTACGCCTAAAGGGGAAAGGATCTGGTCCCGGCGACTCCGGGAACACGGACCGGCGCTTTGTAAGCGCCGGATCGCGCAAAGGGGCTGTTGCAAACCGCCCATCCGTGTGGGCAACCGCCTCCTTCACTTAGGCGAAACTGATATGGTATTAGGCCTTCCGCAAGCGGAGTGCCTAAATTTTTTTCAGGGCGACGTAGATCCCGGCTGACCAGCCCATCATGGGGGCGGCCTCGTACTCACCGCCAGCTACCTCGCCGGTCTCGGCGTCGGTCTTTTCCCAGAGCTGACCGCTCTTCTCGAACAGGCGTTCGGTTGCAGCGACAAACTTGTGCGCGATGCGCTTGGCATCCTCAATGAAACCGTAGCGCTGCAGCGCCATGACGGCCACCCAGACCGACGGCGGCCAGACGTTGGGGTAGGCCCACTGGTAGCCGCGGCAGCCGGGGAGATCGGGGGTGACGGCGATGCCGTGATTGCGCTCGAAGTCGGGAAGGCGGGCGGCCATGCCGGCGGCCTGCTCCGGGGTAGCGAGGCCGTTCCATGGTATCGTCATCGCGGCGAGGGTCGGGACCGCGCTGGGGCGGCCGTTGATAAAATCATAATCCATGAACCAGTCGTTGGACTCGTCCCAGAGGTAGCGGTTGACCCGCTCTCGACGGGATTCGGCGCGATCTTTCCACAGATTAGCGTCGTCCCAGCCGAGTGCCTCGGTGTGACGGCCAAGGAAGGTTTCGTAGCCGTAAAGCAGTCCGTTTAGATCGGCGGAAACATGGTCGAGACAGCGCTTGTCGAAGCGTGGGGAGAAGTCGCAGCCGGACTCCGCTTCGGCGAGGTGGTGACCGCCGATGCGTGCCTTGTCGCTGTCAGGCGCATCCACCGGCATACCGAGGCGGCGCACGAGGAAATTATCGTAGAAGTGGATACAACCCTCTTTTGTGTCATGGTGGCCATGGCCCTGAAGCCCTGTGGAGGTGTGGCGGGCGGTGGTCCAGAAGTGGTATTCCCTCCGCAGCCCCTCGCAGCATGCGCGGAAGAAATCACTGCCAACTTCCTCGGGCCGCGCCTCAAAGTACTCCTCCACCATCCGGCACAGGTAGGGAGGTTGGGAACGGTTGAAGATCGCGGTATGGTTGGGCATGTAGCCCTGGCGCTCGATGAACCAGAGCATGTTGCGGATGTTGTTTTTCGCCATCTCCGCATGCCCGTCCAGCAGCAGGCCGAGGTTCGTGAAATAGGTGTCCCAATAGAAGAAAAAGGAGAACTTCCCTTCGCCCTTGATGCAGGGCGAGGTGTACGGATGGGGCAGGTCCATGCCGCGAAAGCCCGAGCCGTCGGCGTCATGGTAAATCGAGCGCTCCCAGTTGCCTCGAATGTAGGTGAGAACCGGTTCGGTGTTCATGCTCTCCATTTAGCAGGCCTTGATGCAATCGCAACAACACCGATTCGCGCAAACCGTTTAGTTTGACGAATTCGGATTCTACCTATTGGCTTCTGACCGCTCGGAAAGGACAATCATGAAACAACCGACAGTAAACGAACTTGCCAAGATGATCGACCACTCGCTGCTGCACCCGACGATGACGGATGCGGAGGTGCGGGCCGGCTGTGAACTCTCCCGTGACTACGGGGTGGCGACGGCCTGCGTGAAGCCCTACAGCATCCGCCAGGCGCTCGAGATCTTCGCCGGCACGGACGTGCTGGCCTGCGCGGTGATCGGCTTCCCGCACGGCAACAGCACGACCGGGATCAAGGTCGTGGAGGCCGAGTCGGCGGCGCTGGCCGGGGCGAAGGAAATCGACATGGTGGTGAACATCGGCAAGGTCAAGGGCGGCGACTGGGACTACGTGGCCCGCGAGGTGAAACTGATCAACGAGGTGGTGGTCGCGTCGGGATCGATCCTCAAGGTGATCTTTGAGAATGATTACCTGGAGGAGGCGGAGATCATCAAACTCTGCGAGATCTGCACGGAGGCCGACGTGGCCTTTGTCAAGACCTCCACCGGGTACGGCTTTGTCAAGGGTGACGACGGCAAGTACGGCTACAAGGGGGCGACCCATGCGCACCTCAGGCTGATGCGCAAGCACACCGCCAAGCATATCCAGATCAAGGCGGCGGGGGGCGTTCGCACGTTGGACGACCTGCTGGTGGTGCGCGATCTGGGGGTGACCCGTATCGGCGCGACCGCTACAAGGACGATCCTCAACGAGGCCATCAAGCGCGGCTTCGGGGGGAAGCTGCCGAACCCGCACACGGACGGCGGCGCGGCGGGGCCGGCGGGGTATTGAGGGCGGGCCCTTCGACAGGCTTGCTCAGGGAAGAGTGTTGCCGCTGACGGGTTTTCCATCGAGGCGGATGGATTTCGGACCCTTGCCGCCTCCGGGGCGGTTTTTGATGTGAATGGGGCAAGTGGCTCCCGCCCCCTTGTTCAAACCGTTTACCGTGGGATCGGGAGCCTTTTGAAAAAGCAGGGGGGCAAATCAGATCAGTTCCACATCATAGTGCTCGAAGATGGAATCCACGGTTGCGATGGGGATGGACTCGGCCTGTCCTTGGGCGATCAGCAAGCGGTCGAATGGATCGCGGTGGTGGGGTGGCAGGCCGGCCACTGCCAGGGCGTGGCGGTGCTGGATATGCAGGGTGCCGAAGCCCTCGCGTTGCAGACGTGAGGGCACGAAAGACTCGGGGGATTCGGGAAGCGGGAGCTTGCCCAACGCGTATTTGATGGCGATTTCCCATGAACTGGCGACGGAGATCAGAATCTCGTTGGAGCCCTCTTCGATGGCTTGGCGAATGCGGGGAGGAAGTTGTTCCGGTTCGCTGAGCCACCAGAGCCAGACATGGGTGTCGAGGAGGATTCTCATCTGTCGAAGAGCTGATTGATCTGCTCGTCCTCCTGATCGAAGTCATCTGGAACCTTGAATCGCCCACGATCCCGGCCACCGATGCGTCGCTTCGGGGGTTCCTCCCAGGGCACCAGCTTGGCAGTTGGCTTGCCGTAGCGCGAAATCACGACGGTCTCGCCACTCGCCACCTTTTGGATGAGCTTGGACAGGGTCGTCTTGGCTTCGTGGATGTTGACTTGCATTGCATCGCAAAAGTGGACTAAGATGTTAGTTTAGTCAAGCCTTTATAGGGGAGTTATGACTGGCGGGTGAAGGTAGTGTGACTGGCGGTGGAGGTGGATGTGTAGGTGGCGGGGAAGCCCTCGAGGGTGACCTGGCCGGTGGCGGGGAGCTGGATGGTTTTGGGGGTGATCGCGCCGGAGGTGAGGACGAGGCGGGCGCCGTCGGGGGTGTTGAAGTAGGTGCCGCAGGCGCCGGGGAGGAGGACGCACCAGCGGCCGAGGGGGAGCGGGCGTTGCGGTGCGATTTTGAGGGTTTCGCCATCGTAGGAGAGGCCGAGGAAGGCGTTGGGGATGGCGAGGGCGGCCATGGGGCGGAAGTAGTGGCCGCCGAATTCCTGGTGGTCGAAGTAGATACCCCACTTGCGGTGGCGCTCGTCGACATTGCGGATGATCTCGAAGGCGTTCTCGTGGAGGCCGTGGTAGAGCAGTTGGGCGGCGAAGTTGAGCTCGACGCCGGTCCAGCAGGTGTTGGCCTGGTCGACCCAGGTGTCGGGGTGGATGTCGTGGAGGAAGGTATCGCCGGGCCACTGGCAGTTGCGCAGGCCCTGTTCGGGCTTGTAATTCATCTCGACGATGCCGCGCAGGGCGGTGGTGATTTTGGCCTCGTCAGCGATGGCGGGCAAACCGAGCTGGTGGGCGGCCCCCTCGCCGATGAGCTGGTCGACCATGCAACCGTGTTGTCCGGCGGGGTCCCTTGGTTCGGGATCGGAGCAGAGCTGGAAATAGCGGCCGTTCCAGGTGGTGGCTTCGAAGGTTTTGCAGCCGGATTCAAAACGTGGCGTGTATTCGTTTATGAATACATCATCGCCGAGCCGGCGGGCGACCTTGAGGGCGAGGGCGACAGCGGCTAGCCACTGGGAGACGACGAAGGGGGCGACGCCGAACATCGGGAAGTTGTCGTAGGAGCACATGATACCCTCCATGTCGGGCAGGTGGTCGCCGTTCTTGTCGCGTTCGCGCAGGACGTAGGCGAGGGCGGCCTTGACATTGGGCCAGACCGACTCGAGGTAGGCGCGGTCGCCGGACCAGAGGGCGGCGCGGAGCGTCTGGAAGACGAACTGGGCGGGCATGTCGAGGCGGTGTCCGTTGGTCTCGCCCTCGGGGACGGTATGGCTGTTGCAGGCGACGGAGTGGATGACCGTGCCCTTCTCACTGTCCTGGAATTTGCGCCAGGTGTCGATGGTCATGCGGTCGAGCTCGGGGAAGAGCAGGCTGGTGGCGATCTGGCCATACATGGCGACGTCGGTGGTGGCGATGCCGGCGTAGGGCTTGGTGTGGCTGAGGCCCTCGAGCACGCCATAGATGCCGGTCCGGGTGAGCCAGGTGGAAGTGCGGAAGGTGTTGAGCTGGGAGTTGACCTGGTCGAGGACGAAGGCGGGCAGGTCGCTGTCGAAGAAGCAGCGATGGAAGGCCTCCGTTTCGGCGAGGAGGCGATCGTATTCGGAATTTGAATACCGGGCGACGGCTTCGGCGGAGTCGAAGTCGAGGGCGTAGCGGTGGCCCTCGAAGCGGTTGTGGCCGCAGGGGTCATCCATGTTGTAATGGGGATCATCCCTTGAGGGGCGGCCGTAGAGGTTGGGAAAGTACCAGCTCAGGGAGAAGCGCTGGGCGAAGCGGTCGCTGCTTTTGGCGAGGCGGGCGTGGTTGCCGAGGGTGACGAAGCAGCGCGGGTCGGCCTTTTTCCGGCCGGTGGCCTTGTCGGTATTGTTGCGGCCGTCGGTGTCGTCGAACTCCGGCATGGGAAACTCGCGCAGGAGGCGCTCGTAGTAGGGATGGTGGTGTTCCCATCCGATGTAGGCGGTGGAACTGGCGCCGTGGGAGGCGAGGCACATCGTGCCGGTGCTCAGGGCGTCGGGGTCGAGCTGGCCGTTCTCGATCACAATGGCGGAAAAGTCGCCGTCCCGGACGCGGCGGTGCTTGTAGACGCGTTCCGGCTGGTCGTAACCGACGGCATTGCGGAGGGAGGCGAGGACCTGGATCTGGACCGGGCGCTCGCAGGTGGACTCGATTTGAAAATCAAAAAAGGCGTGCGGCAGGTTGGAGTCCTTGACGTTGCCCGGAATGAAGGGCGACCAGGCGCGGAGGCTGACCTTGAGCGGCAGTCCGTCCTGCTCGAAATCGAGTTCGGCGAAAGGGACGGAGGCGTTGTAGTGAATGGTGTCCACGCCGCTGATCCAGGGGAACATGTATTGGAATTCATGGCGCTCGATGGCGGCGGCGTCATGCCCGTCCTCGATCTGGAGGAGGACGAGGCGCTGGTTTTCATTTTCCGGTTGGACCCAGAGCATGAAGAAGAGGGACTGCTTTTCGTTGTAGGGGTAACGCTTGCCGGGGAAGAGCGGCCAGTTGTTGAACAGCGACCAGTGGTGGAAGCCACCGTCCTGGCGGAGTTCGAAGCCGCCGGTGCCGATGCCGCCGAGGGCGAGACCGGTGCGGGGAAGTTGGGAGCGGTGGGTGGTGACTTGGAAGGACATGAAGCAGACGCTAGCAACCGGTCCGCCGCGGCGTAGCGTTTAATTGCTCAATCCGTTTAGATGCGGATGGGGAACGACATTCTGCCCGCCTTTCCAGACACTTCCGTCGCAGGCATGGGATCGCCCCATTCGCCTACCGGCAGCGCTTTGCGATGCCAAAGTCCAAGGGCTGACCCGTTTATCCCTTGAGGGTGCGTTGTTAGGTGCCGAAGAGGTTTGGGAGGTCGGTCCAGATGGCGTCTGGGTCGGCGTTGAAACGATCGAGCTTGGAGGAGAATGCGGACCAATCGGTTTCATCGAGCATCTCGTAACTGTGTCCCCAGAAATAGAATACGCCTGAGCCTGCGGCTTTGGCGCGTTCGTAGCGCAACCAGAAATCAGGTTCGGCGAAGCGGGCGTGAAGGCCGGCTGAGAGACGCCGCCGAGGCCGAAAGTTTTCCCCTATCCCGATCCTGAGGCGCCATCTTCATCCACAGTTATGGCGAAAACTTGCATTATTGTCCTGCATGGAGGAAGGTCTGCCTATGGCCGGGACGCGAATTTATCTGGATGCGCCGATTGTTGTGGTACGGAGCGCCCATCAATACCGGGCGGAGCGCTGGCAGGGGTTGGATACGGGGTGGAGAAGCCTGCCGGAAACCATTTTGGAGACGTCTTGCGACGGGGTCTGGCAGGTGGATTTCGAGGGCGGGGCGTTGCGGGTGGAGGCTGGGAAGGTGTTTGTTATTCCCGCCGGCGTGCGGCATCGGTTGCGGGCGCTGACCGCTGGTGGCATGCGTTCGACGTGGTTGTACTTGCATTGGGAGCTGGCGAATCTGCCGTTGCGGATCGACGGGCCGGTGGGCGTGCTGGGCGCAGAGGGGGCGTCGGCGGCGGTGGAGGCGCTTTGTGGGGTGGTAGAGAGGCAGGATTCGCTGCTTGAAAAGCTTCGGTTTCAGCGGCTGGGGTTGGAGTTGTTGGAGATGGTGATGGAACGTTATGAGGTGTGGGGAATCGATGATCCGCGGCTGGCACGGGCGATGGAGTATGCGCACAAGCACTTTGGCGGGCCGGTAAACCGGGCGGATTTGGCTCGGGCAGCGGGGCTTTCGGAGACGCGGTTCCACGATCTTTTCCGCGAGGCGACGGGTGAGGCGCCGGTGCAGTTTTTGAATCGTGTGCGGCTGCGTGAGGCGATGTTTCAATTGCGTTACAGCGACAATCCGGTCGGGGAGGTGGCGCGCGCCTGCGGCTTTGCTTCGGACTATTACTTCAGCCGGTTTTTCAAGCAGAAGTTGGGGGTGTCGCCGCGCCAGTTCCGGCAGGGCAGGGAGCTGGGGCCGGGAAATCCTGTCTAAGGATTTCGAGGTGATCGAAATCAAGCCAAGCGGCTGGACCAGATTTCCACGGGTGGGCTGTCATGTGGTTTGGACGCGGATGAGTTTTTTGGCGGAGCGGGACTTGGTCATGTCGCCGCGCAGGTAGTCGTCGAAGATCGGTTTCCAGGTGTTGTCGGCTTCGCCGTAGCGGGCGAGGACGAGCGGGCCGTTCATGCGGATGGTGCCGGCGGGGAAGGCCGGATTGAAGGAGTGGGTGGAGCAGAGGCAGGGGCGCTCACGGGCGATGAGCGTGCCAGCCATCTCAATTGATGAATGAGGAGGTATAATGGATGAGCAGAAGGGAGAGCCATCGATGCCTTCGATCCAGTGCGGGATAAACAGGCGGACGGTGAGCGGTGTGGAGCCGCGGTTGGTCAATTTCCAAGTGGCGGAGTAGGGATAGGTGCTCTCAATGCGGAGGGAGGCTGCGGCGGAGGTGTAGTCGCCGGGGAGGCCGAAAGGGAGGGTCAGTGAACCCGCTTGCCCTGAGCCTGTCGAGGGGTCGGTGTTTTCGATGACCTGGTATTCGCACATGCGGTAGAGGCCTTCGGCGCCGCGCATGGTGCAGCACCAGTGGGACTCCTCGGTGGAGAATATGAGGTCGGTGTCGCCGTCGGCGCCGGGACAGTTGTCGCAACCGAAGCCGCCGTTGGTGCGGAAGCCGTGGCCGAGGGCGTTGAACCAGATGAGTTGGGCGTGTTCGAGGTAGCGGTCGTCGCGGGTGTGGCGCCAGAGTTCCATGGCGACGATGAGGGAGTCGACCATGGCGCAGGGTTCAGTCCAGCGTGGGCGGTCGAACCAGTTGAAGTTGGCGTAGGTTTCGGTCCAGGCGAAGTCGGTGTAGAGCTGGTAACGGGTGGCGATTTCGGACCAGAGGGCGGGGTTGGCGGTGATACGTGACCAGCGGGCGAGGCCGCGCAGGGCGGTGAGGGTGGCGTGGGTCTGGGCTTGGATGGCCTTGAGGTCGATGGCGAGGAAGCGGGCGATCATGGCCTCGATGAGCGGGGCAGGCTCCTTCGGCGTGCTCAGGGCAAGGAGGCCGAAGGCCTCGGCGGCGTCGATGAGGCCGGTCATGCCGATGGTGAAGCAGCCGACATCGGTGGAGAGGATCCAGGGGCCGATTTGCTTTTGGTGGGAGCCGGAGTAGGAGCCGGCGGTTTCGCGTCCGGCCGGGTCAATCGGGTAAACGGTGTAGGCGTCGGCGGTGGGGAGGAAGAGGTTCTCGATGATGGGCAGGGCGAGGGCGCGGGCATCGTGCGGGGTGGCCCATTCGTGCCCGGCCTCGGCGGCGCGCTGGAGTTCGGCGAGGGCCTGGAGGACCCAGCCGTGCGAGGAGAGCTGTTGTTCGCTGATGCCATCGGCGTAGATCTTGCCGAAGTAGCCGCGGGCGTTCACCTCGGCGGGCCAGAGGGCGAGCATCTCCGCGAGGTGGCGGGGCGGGCGGCCGGTGGCGCGGGCGAGGAGGACCCAGGCGAGCAGGGTGCGGCCCTCGGTGTCGCCGGGCCACCTCTCGTGCTCCCTGGCGCGCTGGAAGACGTTTTGCGGGTAGTACTTGGTTTCCTCGAGGCGGGCGTAGTTGCGGTTGAGACGGGTCCAGAGATCGGCGGTGGGAAGGAACATGGGAGTTATGAATTATGAGTTATGAATTATGAGTTATGAGTTATGAGTTATGAATTATGAGTTATGAGTTATGAAGGTTGGCTCTGGTGCGTTTTGAGATGGTGGTGAAGATGGCGGTGAGTTGGTTGCATTCGTCCAAGAGTGGAGCGAGTCTGCCGGACGGGAGGATTTCGGCGTCGGCCAGGAGTTCGAGCCAGTAGGTCGTTTCATCGAGTTCTTTGAGGCAATCTCCGAGCTTTGAAATAAACTCTGCTTTTTAGTGTGCCCTGAAGGCTTCCCGGTAGTTTGCGCCCACGGACGTGCCGGAGCGCAGCATTTGTTTGCCGATCACTTGCGCCTCAGTCCGAACTGGCAGTGCGGCAAATAGCCGGATGATACGAAGCGCCAGGTCTTTTGTCCTTAACTTGAGATCGCTGGGTCCTTGTTTTTCGGTCCAAGGCGCAGTTGCGTCAGAATCCTTCTGTTTCATAACTCATCATTCATCATTTCCCAATTGCGATTGGGTTGCGGGATGAGGGCGTGGACGGAGCTGCGCCAGGACTGGAGTTTTTCGTGGAGACGGTCGCGGATTTCGGGGTGTTGGGCGGCGAGGTTGTGTTCTTCGGAAATGTCGTCGTGCAGGTTGTAGAGTTCGAGACGGCCGTCTTCGAAGAATTCGATGAGTTTCCAGTCGCCGTCGCGGACGGAGGATCCGGGGGTGCCGCCTTGGTTGGAATAGTGGGGGTAGTGCCAGAAGATGGGGCCGCGGTCGAAGGCGACGTCGCCCTGGAGGGCGGGCAAGACGCTAACGCCATCGCAGTGCTGAGTGGGGATGGGGGCAAGCCCGGCTACCTCGAGGAAGGTGGGGTAGAGGTCGGTGGTGGTGGTGACGAGTGCGGAGGTGCTGCCGGCGGGGATGAGGCCGGGGCAGACGGCGATGAAGGGCTCGCGGGTGCCGCCTTCATACATCCAGCCCTTGCCCTCGGCGAGGGGGGCGTTGCTGGTGGGGGAGCCTTCGGCGGTGGCAAGACCGCCGTTGTCGGAGGTGAAGATGAGCAGGGTGTTCTCCATCAGCCCCTCGGCTTCGAGGGTGGCGACGAGTTGGCCGATGTTGGTATCCAGATTTTCGATCATGGCGGCGTAAGCCGGGTCGCTCTGGAACGTGCGGCGCTTGATCCACTGTTTTTCGCCGGGGACGAAGGGATTCTGCTGATCAAGTCCGAGGCGGGCGGCTTTGGCGCGGTATTTTTCGATCAGGTGGGCGGGGGCCTGGATAGGCGTGTGGACGGCGTAGGGCCAGTAGTTGAGGAAGAACGGGCGGCTCTTATCGCGGTTGCGGATGAGCTGGATGGCTTCGTTGTTCAAGCGGTCGGTGAGGTATTCACCGGGCTCGCGGTCGGGGAGGTTGGGGAAGGTATCGTTCCACGGAGAGAAGTAGCCGCAGCCGTGCGGTGCGCCGCGATGGCAGCCGCCGATGTTGACCTCGAAGCCATGGTCGGTGGGGAGGGATCTGGGCGCGCCGCCGAGGTGCCACTTACCGACGTGCCAAGTCTGGTAGTTGCCGCGCTCCTTGAGGGCGGTGGCGAGGGTATATTCGTGTTCGGGCAGGCGGTCGAAGTAGGGCACATCGCAGAGTGCCCTGGAGCGGTGGCCGCCGATGTATTGGGTGATGCCGACGGTGGCCGGGTACTTCCCGGTCATGGCGCTGGCCCGGGTGGGCGAGCAGACGGGGCAACTGGCTTAGGCGTCGGTGAAGCGCATCCCCCGCGCGGCGAGTTGATCGAGGTGTGGCGTTTCGTAGAAGGAGGAACCGTAGCAGCTCAGGTCCTTGTAGCCGAGGTCGTCGCAGAGGATGTAGATAAAGTTGGGGGCGGTTGGAGGAGTGGTGGCCATAGCGCTATCGAGGTTGGGTGCGGTGCATGCCAGCCAGAAAAGGAGTCGGTAAAGCAGGTGGCGGCAGCGCATGAGAGAAGAGCTTGGATGAGGCAGCTGGTGAAGTAAAGGATTGGAACGCGCAGGCCGTTGCAGAATTTGGACGGATGCGGCTGGGGTGTCGGCGGCGACGGTGTCGCGGGCCTTGGCGCGGCATCCGGGGATCCCGGGCGGCGACGCGGGAGCGGGTGCTGGAGGCGGCGGAGCGGCTGGGGTATCGGCCCGACCTGGTGATGAGCGGCCTTGCGGCGCGGCGCTGGGCGCGAGCGGGCAAGGAGGCAGGGGCCGGGATGGTGTTTTTGTTGATGGGAGCGAAGCGGAAGAGCGAGTCCTTGCACCTGGAAGGCGCGCGCGGCGGCGGAGAATCCCGTGTCTGGGGCGGCATCGGAGCGGCAGACCGCCCGTGTGCTCAAGGCCCGTGGCATCCGGGGTGTGGCGGTGCGGCTGTGTGACATGGGCATCCGGCAAAACCGCTTTGGGCTGCCGGAGTCGCCAACGGTGACGCAGGTGCGGAGCGAATTTGGGAACGGGCTGTCCTTTCGTCGGTCTTGACACGCAACAACCATGCATTAAAAAGCATGTATGAAAACCATAACCATAAATGTATCCGAGCCGGTATATGAGGAGTTTCAGCAGTATGCGCGCAAGACGGACCGGAAGACCTCGGAATTGATTCGGGAGGCGATGGAGGAGTACCGTCAGCGCCAGATGCATCGGCAAACCACATTGCGGGACCGGCGGCCGGCGAGCGTGGGCGGGCCGATCCGGGCGATCAGCGGGGATGACGATATTTTTGGGGAGATGCTGGATGACGCACGGGATTGATACGGACTTTTTGGTCGCGGTGGAGATCATGGAGCACCCGTTTCACCGGGAGGCGGACGTCTTGCTGCGAGCCTTGCTGAGAGACGGTCATGACTTGGCGGTGGCCCCGCAGACGTTGGCGGAGTTCATTCACGTGGTGACGGACGAGCGGCGCATGCCGCAACCGCTGAAAATGGCGGAGGCGATTGCCCGGGCGGAGCAATGGTGGCAGGCGGTTGAGGTGGTGCGGGTGTTTCCCGATGGCCGGTCGGTCTCAGACTTTCTGGTTTGGTTGACCCGTTATCGACTGGGGCGCAAGCGACTGTTGGATACGATGCTGGCGGCCACCCTGAAAAGTTCCGGAGTGAAGCGCATCGTGACCAACAATGAGTGCGATTTCAATGAGTTGGATGGTTTGGAAGTCGTTGCGTTCCGGGGGGCATGATTAGATTCCACGGGAACCCGATTCACCGGAAGTGTGGGCGGAATGGTGGAGCCGGTAGGCTGGTGGGTCATAGCGGGTTGCACACCTCAAGGAAGTCGAATTTTTTGAAGTCGCTGTCGGCGGTGTAGATGCGGCGCACGCCATGTTGCCGGAGGATGGCGGCGATGTGCGCGTCGGGGACGAGATTGCCGCGGATCTTCAAATCCTCGCTGAGCGCGGCATAGATCTCTGGAAAGTCGGGTCCCTCGGTGATGACGCGCGCTCTGGGCAGATTCAGAAGGGCCGTGATGTTCCCCCACGCCTGGTTCGGGGTGAGGGGGTTGTGGAAGATGAATGGATGGGTCGCAATGCGCTGAAAAGCCATGAGCGCGGGCCAGGTCAGGCAGAGCAGGTCGGGGTCGTCCTTGCGGGCTTTCAGAAACGCCAGTGCGGCCGGGTGCTCCGGGGCTTCGGAGTTGACCGCGAAAAGGAGCACATTCGCGTCAATGGAGTAGCTCATTCCCGATCGAGGATGCCGTAGAGTGCGTCTTTATCGCGAAGGTCCACCCGCGCCCCCATCGGAGCGCTGGTCCATTCGAAAACAGGCTCCGCTTTTTTATGGTCGGCTTGATTTTGTTTCAAGGCCTCGGCAAGGAGTGAAGAGGCCAATTGCCCAAGAGACTTCTTCTCCCGCTTTTGCAGCTTTTTCAACTCCTCCAGAATCGGTTGATCAATGTCCAGGGTGGTGCGCATGTTGTCTGATGATCTTTCATGGCGCATCAGATGTCAAGGCTGCAAGCTTGGTGGATACGACGAGGTATCGAAACTGGATCCAATCTCATTGACATCCGTATGTATAGAACAGATGTTTATATGATGAAGCGGACAACCCTGATTCTTGAGGATGGCGTTTTCGAGGGGGTGAAGGAAGTCTCCCACCGGCGGCGGGTGGACATGTCGAAGGTGGTGAACGAGTGGTTGAGTGCCGGTTTGCAGCGGGAGAAGGCGACGCGTGAAGCGCCGGTTGCCCTGCCGCAGTATGCCATGGGGCGGCCCCGGGTGAATCTGGCGGACCGCGATGGGTTGGAAGCCGCGATGGAGGGCTGATGAGCGGGGTGATTGACACGAATATCCTGCTCTATGCGGTCAACACAGAGTGCGTGGAGCATGGTGAAGCGCGGGAATTTCTGGAATCGGCGCGCAGCCGGGCCGAAAGCCATTACCTGACCGAGGGGATCTGTTACGAATTCCTACGGGTGACGACCCATCCCAAGGTGTTTCCGATGCCCCTGCAGGCGGCGGACGCCCTCGGGTTCATGGACGTGCTTCTGGAATCGCCGGGCATCCAGTTGCTGGCACTGGGGGAAACGCATTGGAGGCGGCTGAGGGAGATTCTGGCTGGCCTGCATCATCCGTGCGGCAACCTCTTTTGTGATCTGCGAACGGCGGCCTTGATGCGGGAGAATGGAGTGCGCACCATCTACACGGCGGATGCGGATTTCCTGCAGATGCCGGATATCGAGGTGGTCAACCCGCTGAAGCAGGCGTAAAGGCCGGGGCGGCCGGGCGGCCCTGGAGATCCGGGACAGCAGAGGGGGATGGCGATTTTGCTTGTCGATGACCAGATGAGCATTTAGTTTAATCCACATGAGCAAGGAAAAAGGAGCGAACAAAATGGAAGAGCCGCGGGCGATTTACGGGGTGGGGGTTCCGGGGGCTGGAAAAAGCCTGATGGGAGCCGGCGAAACCGTGGACCGCATCCGGGCCGGGCTGCCGATGGTCGAGTTTGAGGGATTGCTGGAACTGCTTGGACTTGGGGCGGAAGATTTGGCGGGGCATTTGGGGATGTCGCGCAGCACCCTTGTGCGCCGTCGCAAGGCAGGGCGGCTCGACATGCAGGAGTCGGACCGGCTGCTGCGCTACGCGCGGCTCTATGGGCGTGCCGAAACCGTGCTCGGGGGGGCAGGGGCGGCGCGCGACTGGCTCAAGCGCCCCGCCCGCGCGCTGGGCTACGTCACGCCGCTTGCCTTTGCCGAAACGGAGGCGGGCGCGCGCGAAGTCGAAGACCTCCTGGGTCGCATCGAGTATGGCGTCTTCAGCTGAAGCCCCGTCGCCTGCGCGCCTGCTCACGGCATGGCGCCTGGTCCCGCAGCAGCGGTCGGATGCGGCATTCGATGGCGAGGGCGCGCGCCTTTACGGCGGACGCTGGAACAGTCCAGGCCATGCGGCGGTCTACCTGGCCGACAGTCGCGCACTGGCCGCTCTGGAGACGTTGGTTCACTCGAGCCCGGAATCGCAAAAGACGGCCTACGTCCTGTTTGAAGTCTCCTTTGCGGCGGACCTTGTGACCGAGATCGACATTCGTCCATTGCGCGAGGCCCTGCGCTCGCCGACGATTCTTCCCGAGACGCGGCGTGCCGGCGACGCCTGGTTGGCCGGGGGCCGTTCCCCGCTGCTGCGCGTCGCCAGTGCGATTATCCCGGAAGAAATCAATTATCTGCTGAACCCGGCCCATCCGGAATTCCCGCTGATTGAAATTGGCGCGGCCCGGCAGTTTGCCTTTGACCCGCGGCTGCTGCAAGGCGCCTGAGCGGGGCGTGGTGTGCTCCTCACATCGGGTGGATCTATTTGGCGTCGAGGGCGGGGATCATGGCCTCGACGACCGGGTACTGCCGGGGCTTGCCGGCGAGGACGTGGTCGAGGTCGGCGATGAGCCAGTCGATGGTGCGCTGGACGGAGGCGATGAGGCCGCCGGCGCGGTGGGGAGTGAGGAAGGTGTTGGGGAGGCCGCGCAGGGGTGAGTCGGCCGGGAGGGGCTCCTGTTCGAAGACATCGAGGGCGGCGAGCAGATCGCCTTGTTTGAGGCGGGCGGCGAGGGCCGCGTAATCGACGATATCGGCGCGGGCGATCGGGGAATCCGGGGCGCAAGGCGGATTGCCGGAACCGGTCCGCCGGGCCAAGCGGTTTCTGGACGCGCACCCGGACCGGGGCGTCGCGCTGGAGGAATTGGCGCGGCAGGCAGGGGTGTCGGTGCCGCACCTGTGCGCCCTGTTCAAAGACGCCTTCGGGGAGCCGCCGGGGCGCTATCATCTGCGCGTGCGGATGGAACTGGCGGCCTTTTATCTGGCGGACCGCCGTCTGCCGGTAAGCGAGGTGGCGGAGCGGATCGGCTACCCGGATGTCTATAGCTTTTCGCGCATGTTCAAGCGGCTGCGCGGCCTGCCGCCAAGTGCGGTGCGGGAGAGCGGGTTTTTAGGTTCATCGTGGAATTTTGTGGAAATTTCATCGCGGCGGACGGTGCGCCTTGACGGCCAAAGGCCGAATTCCATACCAGCAAGCCCAGCCCGGATCCCGCGTAGCCCGCAAGGGCGAAGCGGGAGCAGGGCTGGG
>JBNGDP010000063.1:0-20412 GCA_049975345.1 Oceanipulchritudo sp.
GAGGCACGGAGATTATTTAATTCTTCTTGTTTAAGGATAATTATTTCCATCTCCGTGCCTCCGTCTCTCCGTGCCCCCGTGCGAGAATAAAGTAATATCATGAGCAAGCAAGTGGCATTGGTGACCGGCGGGAGCCGGGGAATCGGACTGGGCATCGCGCGCCAGCTGGCGGGGCAGGGCTTCGACCTGGCCATCAACGGCATGCGGCCGGAGGCGCAGGTGCGGGACGTCCTGGATGAGCTGCGCGGCATGGGCGCGGAGGTGCTTTACGTCCGCGGCGACATCGGGAACGGCGATGCCCGCGAAGCGATGATTGGCGGCGTCCGCGAGCGTTTTGGCCGTCTCAACTGGCTGGTCAACAACGCGGGTGTGGCCCCGAGGCAGCGTCTCGACCTGCTGGAAACCACCGAGGAAAGTTTCGACTTCGTGGTCGGAACGAACCTGCGGGGCGCCTTCTTCCTCAGCCAGTCGGCGGCCCGCTGGCTGGTTGAGCAAAAGCGGGCGGATCCGGAATTCCGGGGCGGGATCATCAATGTTTCCTCGATTTCGGCAACGGTGGTCTCCATCAACCGGGGGGAATACTGCATCGCCAAGGCCGGCCTCAGCATGGCGACGCAGCTCTTCGCCACCCGCCTCGGGGAGCACGACCTGCCGGTCTATGAAGTGCGTCCCGGAGTGACCAGGACCGACATGACGGCCGGTGTCACGGAAAAGTATGACAAACTGATCGGCGAGGGATTGTGTGTCACGCGGCGATGGGGCTTTCCCGAGGACGTGGGCAAGGCGGTCGGCGCCCTGGCTCGGGGCGACTTTCCCTACTCCACAGGCCAGGTCATCATGGTTGACGGCGGGCTGACCATTCCCAGATTGTAGGGGGATGGAATTACGCAGGGAAACGGATTACATTCTCTTCGGGTATGGGATCGACCGCTACAGTTGGCGCGGCGTCTGGTGGTTCTTCCTGTTCTATTTCGGGGCCTTTTTTTTCGCGGCAATGCTCGCCCCGATTATCTATCTCTGGATACAGGGCATGGAAACGCCGCAGGATCCGGAGGCCCTGGTTTCTTACCTTCAATCCAAGCCGGTTTCCCGCTATGTGGACCGCGTCCGCCTGCTGTTTGTGGCCGTTGGTCTGATCTGGCTGATTGCGGCCTGCGGGCTTTGGGGCCGGTTTGGTTTTCATTGGTCCGAAGGCAGCCGCAGGCAGTTGCCCGGTTTCTTCCTGGCGGGGGTGCTTTCCCTGGGCATGGTGGTTGCCGCCCAGGCGGTCTTCCTTGACCCACGGTTCGAGGAGGGGACCAACGTGACGGAAGGGCTGGAGATTGTTCTGGGAGCCCTGGTTGCCGGCCTGCTCGTCGGTTGGCTGGAGGAGGCAATTTTCCGGGGCATGGTTTTTCGAATGTTCTACACGGCGGTGAAGCCGCTGCCGGCGGTCATCCTCAGCGCGCTGGCCTTCGCGGCGGTTCATTTCAAGGACGTCCCTTCCGGCATGGGGGTGGATTTTCACTGGTATTCGGGCTTTCTGGTTGCCGGTTACCAGTCCATCAGCGTTTTCCTCACCGTGGAATGGCTGGACTTTGCCAACCTGTTCCTTGCAGGCGTGGTGCTGAACCTCGTATTTTTGCGGACCGGTTCCCTGGTTCCCTGCATGGGCCTGCATGCGGGCTGGGTGCTGGTGCGGAATTCATGGAACGATCTTGTAAACATCCGGGAGGGCGGGGCTACCCAATTTTGGGGGTCCGCCAGCATTGTCGACGGGTATGCCTCGCTCATCATGTTGACTGGAATCGCGATTGGACTGTATGTGGAAACCAAGCGGCATCAGAAGAGCAGGCAGGTGGGCCTGGGAGAGGTCGCTTGATTGCCTCTTTCCCAGGACCTGCGTCGCTTGTGGCTGCCCCTTGGCTTTCGTTGATTCCGGCTTCGCCTGCCCCTGCTGTCGCGGATTGATTCGCTGGATCCGGGAACCCACTTGTCTCGGGTGCGGGGTGCCGATCCATGGAACGGTATCCGGTTCCAGGGTTTGCCCATCCTGCCGGGACCATCCCCCGGCTTTCGGGAGGTGCCGGTCGCTCTTTTTGTACGAGGGGGTAGGGGCGCGGATTGTCCACGTGCTCAAATACGAGCGGGGGACCTGGCTGCGGTCGGAGATCCGGGCCTTGCTGGCGGGAAACGGCTGGGCGGTCTGGTTTTCGGGGGCTTCGCTCGTTCCGGTTCCCCTCCACCGCGCCAAGTTGCGGGCCCGTGGGTACAACCAGGCGGAGGTCATTGCCGCGGCCATAGCGCAGGCCTTTCCCGGTTGCCGGATCCGGCCGGTTTTGAGCCGGGTCCGCCGGACGCCCAGCCAGACCTTCCTGACCCGTGAGCAACGCCTGCGCAACATGAAGGGAGCCTTTCGCTGCACGGAGGCCGGCGGGATGGGTCGCGTCATCCTTGTTGACGACGTCCTCACTACGGGGGCCACGCTCAACGCGGCGGCGGCGGCCCTGCGGCGAGCCGGGGTCCGGAATATTTCAGCCTTTACGCTGGCCCACGGTTGAGTTTAGCTGCCGTTTGTAAAATCGAGCCGGTATGCCATTTTTTTCAAAACCGACCTATTCGACGATTTCCACCGTCAAGAAAAAGGACATTCCCAAGGACCTGTACACCCGCTGCCCGAAATCCGGCGAATTGGTGTACACGAAGGAACTGGAGAAGAACCTGATGGTGGTGCCCAAGAGCGGATATCATTTTCCTCTGGAGGGGCCCAAGCGGGTGGCCTCCCTTGTTGACGAGGGCAGCTGGGAGGAATTCGATGCGGCCCTCGAGAGCAAGGATCTCCTCGGGTTCAAGGACACCAAGGCCTACGCCAGCCGCCTGGAAAGCTACAAGAAGAAGACCGGTCTGAAGGATGCCGTGATTTGCGGGCTCGGGAAGATGGGCGGCATCCCGGTCAGCCTTTCAGTGATGGATTTCCGCTTCGGGGGGGCCTCCATGGGCTCGGTCGTCGGGGAAAAGATCACCCGTGCGGTGGAGCGTGCCATGAAGGAAAAGTGCCCGGTAATCATCATTTCCGCCTCCGGCGGGGCCCGCATGCAGGAAGGGATCTACAGCCTCATGCAGATGGCCAAGACCAGTGCCGCCCTGGCCCGTCTCAAGGAGGCCGGCCTCCCCTTTATCTCCGTCCTGACCAATCCAACCACGGGGGGGGTGACCGCCAGCTTCGCCACCCTCGGGGATGTGATCCTGGCCGAACCGGAAGCCCTCATTTGCTTTGCCGGCCCGCGCGTCATCAAGGAGGGGACCAACGAGGAATTGCCGGCCGGCTTCCAGCGCTCGGAATTCCTCCTCGAGCGCGGTTTGATCGACCAGATCGTGCCGCGCGCGCAGCTGCGGAAACGGTTGCTGTACTTTTTGAACGTCCTGTTTCTGAAAAAGGCGCCGGAGGCCGAGGAAAAGGCTGGTTGATTTACAAATCGAAATCGAAATCAAAATCGGGTTCGAAACCGGGTCGTTGGATGTACGGGATCATTCTTGAATATGTCCGATTTCGATCCCGGTTCCGATTTCGATTTTGAATTTTGAGATGCGCGTTGATCTATCATCCTATGAAGCGGTCCGGGGGTATCTTTATGGCCTGAAGCACCGGGGGGCGATTTACGGGATTGACCGGATGCGGGAGCTCTCCCGCCATCTTGGCCATCCCGAGCGGGGCTACCCGGTGATTCATGTCGCCGGCACCAACGGGAAGGGATCCACCTGCGCCATGCTGGAGGCGGTTTTCCGGGCCGCGGGCAACCGCACGGGAATGTTCACCTCCCCGCACCTGGTCCACCAGGGCGAGCGGGTGCAGGTCGACCGGCACATGCTCACCCGGGAGGAAATTGTCACCTACACACGCCGGCTCAAGCCCATCGCCGAGGCGATCGAGCGGGCGCATCCGGGCCACCATCCGAGCTTTTTTGAATTCATGACCGGGATGGCCTTTCTGCATTTCGCCGAGGCGCAGGTGGATATTGGCATCATCGAGACCGGACTGGGCGGGCGCCTGGACGCCACCAACGTCGTCGATCCGGAGATTTCCATCATCACCTCGATCAGCCTGGACCATACGGAGATCCTTGGTGACACCCTGGAGGCGATCGCCTCCGAGAAGGCCGGCATCCTCAAGTCCGGCAAACCGGTTGTCATGGGCCTTCTCCCGCCGGAGGCGGCCCACGTGATCGAAAGGGTTGCCCGGGAACGCGGTTGCCCGCTGCACAGGGTCCCGGCGGTTTTCGGAACAGATGAAGCCCGTTTTCCGATGACCAGCCTGCCAGGGGATTACCAGCGCCGCAACGCCGCCACCGCCACTCTGGCCGCGCGCGTCATCGGCGATGCTTTCGGGATCACCGAGGAGCATATCCGCCATGGGTTGTTGCACGTCAACTGGGCCGGGCGCTGGGAGCGGCACGCGCTCGCCGACCGGGGTATCGTCCTCGACGCCACCCACAATCCGGAGGGAGCCCTCCACTTGGAGCGTAATCTGGAGCAATTCGTCCGTGAAAAGGGCTATAAACCGGTCATCCTGACCGGCACCCTCGGGCTGCCCCGGGCCCGGGCCCTGATCCCCGTGGCCTGCCGATTCGCCAGCGAGCTGCATCTCCTCGTTCCGAAGCAGCCCCGGGCCTGCTCCTTTGACGACCTCCGTTCGGAAATCCCCTCGACCTACAGCGGGCCGGTCTTCGAAAGCACGGTCCGCGAGCTGTTTCCCGCCCCGGGGATCTGCCAGGCCGGCGAGGCCGGGCGGGACCTTGTCGCCACCGGTTCGATCTACCTCATCGGGGAAATCATGGAGGCCCTCTACCATGAACTCCCGGTCGGGGAGGATGTGCTGCAGGATTGAGTGATCCCATCCGCAAAATCACCGAAAACGGGGTTGACAGCCGATTTAAAGCGCGCACCTTTTCCTATCTTTGCTTGGGCGAGCGTAGCTCAGTTGGTAGAGCACCACCTTGCCAAGGTGGATGTCGTGAGTTCGAACCTCATCGCTCGCTCCATGCACCGCCCTCGCTTCGCTCACGGCTACGCATGGCAGGCCATGGCGAATTGGCACTTGGCATCTGAGCCATGCCTTGACAGGGGAAAGGGGGCATTGCAGATTCGCGCCTGATGTAACCTGGAACCGTTAACCGCTCATGAAGAATCTGCCATCTCCGCGTTCGCTTGCCATCGGGTCCGGTCTGGCCGCCGTCCTGCTGGTGTTCATTTATGCCTATCCCCGGCTGATCATCGGCCGCCTTGGGGAGGCGAGTCCATGGACCAGCTACCTGTACCAGTACGGGTTCGGGCTGGTTTTCTTTCTGATGGGGATCCATATCATCCTGCGCTCGGGGGCCTGCAAGCCGGGCAGGGGACGCGACAGCTTCTGGCTGGGGGTGCTCTTCGCGGGCTTCATTTTTTTCGCCGCGGGCCATGCCCTGTGGATCGTGGTTTCGCTGAACATGCCATACCTGGGGGGGCAATAAGATGCAGGAACACGGATTCGGAATTGATCTTTCGACGACGGCGACCATCGTCATCGCCTGCATCGTCTTCGGCTATTTCCTCCTGATTACCGCCTTCGGGACGTATTTCTCGCGCTTCAGCCGGGACATCAACGATTTTTTCTTCAGCGGCCAGCGTTTTGCCTGGTGGCTGGCGGCGGCCAGCATGGTGGCCACGGGCATCGGGAGCTACAGCTACCTGAAGTATTCCGAGCAGGGCTTCCGGACCGGCATGAGCAGCGCGATGACCTACACGAACGACTGGTTCATCGTACCGTTCTTCATGTTCGGCTGGCTGCCGATCATCTACTTTGCGCGCATCCGCTCCATACCGGAATACTTCGAGCGGCGGTTCAATTCGACGGCCCGGTACATCGCGGTCTGCATCATCATGGCCTACATGTTCTTCTACATCGGGTACAACCTGTTCACAATCGGGGTGGCCCTGCAGGGCATGTTCGGGCTGCCGATCCTGTACTCGGTGCCGGTGGTGGCGCTCTTCCTCGGGGCCTACGTCACTTTCGGGGGCCAGACCGCCGTCATATTCACGGACCTTTTCCAGGGCATCATGCTGTACCTTGCCGGGGGGATCGCGATTATCGCCGGCCTGTGGGCGCTGGGGGGCCTCGCGGAGTGGTGGGCCTTTCTTCCGGAGAGTCACCGCCTGCCCTTTGTCCACCTGACCGAGAACGAGAAGTTCAACACCTCCGGCCTGTTCTGGGGGGAGGCCCTCGCGGGGAGCATCGCCTTCACGTTCATGAACCAGGGTTTCATCATGCGCTACCTCGCCATCAAGAGTGTGCATGAGGGCCGGAAGGCGGCGCTCTTCAACGTGGTGGTGACCCTGCCGCTTTCCGCGGTCATTGTCGGGGCGGTCGGCTGGCTGGCCAAGTCGCTGATCGTGAAGCAGGCCGCCTCGGGAGGCGTTCTGGAGGGGCTGGATCCAATCCACATTGAGAACACCTTCCACACCTTCATTATCGTTGTCTGGGAGACCCTGCACCAGAACTCCTGGCTCTTCGGGTTTGTGATCGCCGCCCTGACCGCGGCCCTCATGTCGACCATCGACACCCTCATCAACGCCTCGGCGGCGATCGGGATCTATGACATCTACAAGCCGCTGATCAAGCCCGACGCCGACGACAAGCACTACCTCAAGGCGGCCCGCTGGGCCTCCGTCATCGCCACGGTGATCGGGGTCCTGCTCGTGGTCTGGTTCGCCAACCAGACCGGCAGCCTCATGCAGATTCACTACAAGGGGGTCATGGTCATCATTCCCTCGATCGTGACAACCATTTTCCTGGGCGCCTTCTGGAAGCGGTTCACGGCGCCGGCGGCCTGCATCTCCATGCTCGTCGGCAGCCTGCTGACCGTCGTCACCAACTGGTTCCCGGACTGGATCGACCCGCTTTCCTGGTTTGTCAGCGGCCCGCACAACGACGTCTACATCTACATGCGGGCGCTCTTCGGCATGGTCGTGACCGGGGTTGTCGGCGTGGCGGTTTCCTTTGTCACGCAGCCCCGCAAGTCCGAGGACATCGAGGGCCTGACCGTGGACACCCTCGACAAGGGGATGGAAATCTACAAGGGCGGAAAACCCAACCATGAGGTCGGCGGGAAAGCCCGGCGCTTGCCGGTCGTCCTCGACGAGGCACTGCCGGAGAACCTGGTTTCCCTTTCTCCCCGGACCATGGAGGTCCTCAAGGCGGGGGAAGGGGATATCGTGTACATGGAAGACAGCCGCTGGTATCTCGGGGGTCTGCGCTCCGACCACGTCAAGGCCGGAACTCCGCATGACCGTGCGGACGAGGCCGTGGTCATGTCCCCGGCCACCTTCCAGGATGCCTACCTCAAGGAGGGACAGACCGTTACCCTGGAAAAGATATTCTGACCGCTTTTCCATGATCCTGATCCCCGTCTTGAACCGGCATTCGACCTGATGACCTTCCTGCCCGGATGTGAGAACACCATCATGATCTGCGCGCTGCCCCGCTCGGGAAGCAACCTGCTCTGCGAAGCGCTCGGATCCACCAAACGCCTCGGAAATCCCGATGAATGGCTGAACCAGGACCGTTTCCATTGGAACTGCAGCCGGTTCGGGCTCTCCCCGGATGTCTCGATTGAGGGCATGATCCAGGCCCTGCAGCGTGAAACCCGGACCCTCAACGGGGTCTTTGCGCACAAGATCCTGATGTACAGCTATACCTGGCTGATCGGGGAACTGCAGGCATTGCCTCAAAACAGGGGACTGAGCGAGCCCGATTTGCTGGAAAAGTATTTTCCCGGACTGCGGCTGCTCCACATCCGTCGCAAGGACCGGCTTGGTCAGGCCATTTCCCTGGTCAAGGCGATCCAGAGCGAGATCTGGCACTTCAACAACCGCAAACGCGGCGAGGCCGGCCCCATCCACTTTTCGTGGACGGAAATCCGCGCCATGCTGGACGACCTGGAGGAGCAGGAACGGAATTGGAAGCAGGTCCTGGATTCGCTGGGAAAGCCCTGTTTGGAAATCCTTTTCGAGGACCTTGTCCAAAACCGGACGGAAACGGTCAACCGGGTGATTGACTTCCTGGGAATCGACTGTCCGGCGTATGCCCCGGAAACCGGCAAGCCGGTCCATCGGCCGACCCGCGATTCCACAAACCGGCGATGGAGAGAGCGATTTGAGGAGATCGGGGAAAAGGTGCGGAGTGCCGGCAAAGGGTTGCATCGGTCCCGGAAACTTCGCTCCGCGGAGATTTCCTGCGGTACTTCTGTATTGGAAACGGTTTCCGACGAAGTCTTCCGCTTGGAAGTCCTGGTGACCAACACAAGCCCGTGCCGCTGGGAGGACCATGGACGCAAGGATGGCTCCGGTTGGATCAAGGTGGCCGTGCAGGTTGTGGATGAAAAAGGGGGGGTGATCAGTGATCCCGCATCCTGGCGTGAATTGCCTCATCCTGTTGCGCCAGGAGAGACGATCACCATCGATTTCCAGAAAAAGGCCCCCGCGGAACCGGGAAACTATACCGCCTGGGTGGATTGTCTTGTCACCCCCAATCGCTGGTTTCATTACCACTTAAAAACGGGTGTGAAAATCCCGTTGAAAGTCCGGCAAAGTGAGAAGGGGGTCTTTGTCAGCGAGTACCTCGGTGGAAAAACCACTCAATTGGCCCGCCAATTGTACCATTCGGACTGGCTCGGATATTTCCATTTGATGGATTTCCCCACCTTGTACCACCGGGGCCTGGGATCCCTGAACTGCAGCGGACCCGGTGCCCGCGAGGACCGCTTCATTTTCGAAAGCGGTCATTTCGGGGTCTTGCACACAACCTCAAGGGAGTTCCCGGTCCTGTGGTCCGAGAGGGAGCAGGCCTACCTCAAATGGCATGAGGGAACTTCCGCGCCGCCGAAACTCAGTATTCGAAGGGAAGACCGGTGGGTTCCCTATAACTTCAAGGAGCGGGAGGAGATCGCCCGCGAGGCGGGGGCCTATTTCGGGGTGGAAATCGATGAGGCGGGGAGAGCGGATATTCCCTGGTTCGGTCTCCTGGATGCCAGTGCCTTCCCCAAGATCCAGCACGAGTCGCTCGGGGTCCTCTGGTGCTCGGGTCCCGGCGCCAAGGAGGATTCCTTCTTCTTCCGCCGCCCAGGGCTCGGCTGGCATTGGACCAGCTCCAAAATGTTTCCCAAATTGCGCCGCATGCGGGAACAGGACTGGATCGAGGCGGATGAACTGACCTCGTCGGTCTTCTGATTGGCTGTCCGTTCCAGGCTTTGCAGCCATACGGTCTTCGGTTGCATTTCTCCACCGGACCATTAGAAGTGGAGGAGTGAGGGGAGCAGGATCAGGCCGAAGCTTCTGGACCCGCCGGCGCTTTTTCCGGGGACTGGGAGCCCTTGGCCTCCTGGTATCCGGGTGTGGTCCCCGGGGCCGGAAGGAGGAGGCGGCCCTGGGTGGCGACGAATTGAGCGAGGCCAGCGCGAACGTCGAAGGGAGCCCCGCCAACCTGTTTTTAAAGGAGATGCGCAAGGTTTTTTCCGGCAGAAGGCTGCGGGTCCTGACGGAGGACACGCCGCCGTCGGTGGCTTCCCACAAGCTGGTCGGGGAGGAGTTCAGCCGGCTCACGGGAATCGAGGTGGAGTGGCTGTTGCTGCCGCTGGAACAGGTGTATGCGCGCACGCAGGTCGACACGGCCCAGCAGTCGGGCCACCATGACGTCTTTTACCTGGACCAATCCTGGCTGGGGCAGTTCAGCCCGCACATGGAGGACCTGAACCATTGGCGTTCCCTTCTGGAATTCGGATATCCCTACTGGGAATGGCAGGATTTCATGCGGCCCCTGATTCGTCACACGGCCAGTTACCTGGGGAACAATATCGCGATTCCCTACGACATCACGCTTTTCATCGGGATGTACCGCAGGGATGTGTTTGAGGAACTCGGCCTGCATCCCCCGACCAACCTTGTTGAATACCTCCACACCGCCCAGGTGATCGACAAGGCCCTTGCCCCCGCGGTTCGGGGAACGACCGGCCAGTTGCAGGTCGGGCATTACGCGCTCCTGTGTCACTTTTCGGCCTGGTTGTGGGGCCATGGAGGCTCCTTTTTCCATGCGGATGGGACGCCATCCCTCGACGAACCCGAGGCCCATGCCGCACTGGAATACCTCATGGAACTGCGCCGCTGCATGCCGGGCCAGGTGATCGGCTGGGACTGGCACGGCGAGAGCAAGAGTTTCGCCCGCGGCGAAGCGGGCTTCTACAGTTCGTGGGCCGAGTTTTTCCCGATGTATGATGATCCGGCCCTTTCGGAGATCGTGGGCCTGGCCGAACCCATGGCGATGCCGGGGGCGTTGCATTTGAAGGCGCCTTCCGAGTGCGGCTTCGGCGAGACCCCGGGGGTCTCCCACCAGGGGGGCAGCGGAATCGGGATTTCCCGCTACAGCAGGGAGAAGGAGGCATCATGGATATTCCTGCAATGGCTGACCTCCTCGGACGTGGCGGTGCGGGCCTGTCTTCTCGGGGGCGGGGCCAGCGCCACCCGGCATAGTGTCTTCTCCGATCCACGGATCCGGAAACGCAATTCCATTGTTGGTCCGGGCACCACGCGCCACTTTCCGGTGATGCGGGATGCCATCCTCAACCGGATGGGAACCGAACCGCATCATCCGGACTGGCCGTCCCTCGCCCTCTATGATCTTCCGGTGGAACTGGGGAAGCTGGTCACCGGCCAGCAGGGGATCCGGGATACCGCCCGGGCCTTGAACCGCGTCGCCGGAAAGAAACTGCACGGGCGGGAAAGCGCCGGACCTTCAAATCCAACAGGAAACGGTAACGACACATAAAAAAAAGAAAGTTTCGCGGCTGGACCAGGCCGCACGGGTTCCCTTCCTTTACCGGTTGCAGACCAAACTCGCGCTGGTCATGGTCGTCCTTGGCCTGATTCCCGTGCTGCTGTTCGCCGGTTACACAATCCAGACCCTGCATGACATCGTAACGGAAACCTCCCGGAGCATCCTGGTCGCCACCACGCGGGATTATGTGGACCGGATCGACACATGGGTGCGCCGTGGCATCGACCATGTCGGCATGGGGGCGCGCATGCCCGCCCTGGCGGATGCCGTGGCCATGGAATACACCCCGGTGGCGGATTGGGATCCGCTGGAGGACGACCTGGAAAGCCTGAGCGGGGCCTCCCCGGTCTTTATTCGTTCCATCGCCCTTTGCGACCTCGACGGGGAAGTCATCCTGCAATGGCCGGAGAGCGGACGGCGGATCGGGGACAGCCGGGAAACGTGGTTCAGGATCCCCTTGCTCACCGCCGAACCCACTTTCCAGCTCTGCCTGGATGAACAGGAGGCCGGCCAGCTCGTGTTTTCCGCCCCCCTGATCCGCGGCCGGGAACCGGTCGGGGTCCTGCGGATCGGATACCACCTGGCCGCCCTGCAGCATTTGCTCTCGCTGCTGACCGAGGTTGCCCGGGGCCCTTCCTTTGTCGCCATTGTATCCCATGACGGCATCCTGCTGGCCAGCGATCTTCCGGAGGGCATCGAGCAGTCCGCCAAGTGGATTCCCGGCAAGCCGGTTCCCCTGCCGCAGATGCGGGCCCACCTGCCATCCGGAACGGTGGAAACGGTCTTCGAGGTGGAGTTCCCCTACATGGGCAGCGAATGGTGGACCGCCTGTCTCCATCCGCTTGAGGCAACCCCCTGGAACATCGTTTACTTCCTGCCCAGCGAACGCTATCTGGCCCCGTTGCGGCAGCGGATCGTCCTTGCCCTGTTCACCACCGGGTTCCTGGCCTTCCTCTTAATGGCCATGGGGTTTGCCTCGGCGCGCGTCCTTTCCCGCAACCTGCAGGATCTGACTCATGCCGCCCGCGGCATCGCCGCCGGTGACCTCAACACTCGCGTGCCCGTGAAGTCGCGCGACGAAATCGGCCTGCTGGCCCGTTCCTTCAATTACATGGCCCGGAACCTTTCCCAGCGGACAAAGGCGCTCATCGAGGCGCGCCATCAGACGGAGGCCGCCAGCCGGGCAAAATCGAACTTTCTCAGCGTGATGAGCCACGAGGTGCGCACCCCTTTGAACTCCATCATCGGCTACAGCGACCTGCTCATGGAAAACCGGGATCTCAGCACGGAGCAGTTTTCCTCGATCCGCTCCATTCACCGGTCCGGCACCGAATTGCTGGGCCTGCTCAACAACATGCTGGATTTCACCAGGCTGGAAGCCGGCAAAGTGGAGGTCGACCTGAATGCGTTCCCGGTCCTGGACCTGTTTTCAGATGTTATCGAACACACCGCGCCGGAAGCCTTGAAGAAAAACCTGGAAATTGTCATTGAGCCGGTTGGCAAGGTCCCGGTGAAGGTGATCGCGGACGGTCCCAAGATCCGCCAGATCCTCCTGAACCTGGTCACCAATGCGCTGAAATTCACCCGGCAGGGAGGTGTACGGATTTATTTCGAGGTGGATTTCAAGCCCGGCCGGGAGTTGGGGGATTTCATGGTCATGGTGGAGGACACGGGGATCGGCATCACTCCGGAAGTGCGGCAGCGGCTCTTCAAGCCATTCAGCCAGGGGGATCCCTCCATCACGCGCGAATTCGGGGGGACCGGGCTCGGTCTGGCCATCAGCCAGTACATGGCCCATGCCTGCGGCGGGGAGCTCACGGAATGCAGCCCGCCCAGGGGCGGGGCCTCCTTCGCCCTTTCCGTGCCGGTGCGGCGGGAGGGGTCCGCGGACCTGCCCCCTCCGGCGCTCCGGCCGGAACTGCGCGGCAAGCGGGTCCATGTGCTCTCCGCCAATCCCCTGAGCAGAAAGTTCCTCGAACAGTACCTTTCCAAGGCCGGCCTCCGGCTTGGAGGCGATGCCGGAGAACCCCCGCAGGCCCTCGTCTTCGATGAACCCGCCAGGGACAAGGAGTCCCTGTTTGAACAAATCGATTCCATCCTTGCAACCAACGGGGACCTGCCGGTTCTGCACTTGCATCCCCCCACGGTACCTCCCGTGAAACTCGGCCCCGCCCGGAGGCGGCGGGTCCTGGCCAAGCCGGTGCTTCCGCATGAGCTCCTTTCCCGGATGAATGCCTTGCTCTCGCCGGGGAATTCTGTTACTCAGGACCAAGAAGAGTCATGAAAGGATTGCGCCGCAAAACCACCTCACCGTCCCCTTCGATGCTGAAGGGAAAATCCGTCTGCGTCATCGAGGATGATCCCGACCAGGTGAACATCCTCCAAACGATGCTGAAGGATACCGGGTGCGCCTTGGAAGTCTTCACCTCCGGGGAGGAGGCCCTGGAGCGCCTCATGGCCACATCCATGGACCTCATCCTCGCCGATGTCATGATGCCGGGTCTGGATGGATGGGAGCTGCATTCGCGCGTCCGGGCGGAGGGGCCCAACCGGGAAACCCCCTTCATCTTTACAACCTGTGTCATTAACCGGAATCAGGAAACCCTGATGACCGACATCCCGGCCCTCACCCTTTCCATCGCCAAGCCCTTCAACAAGGAGAAACTGTTGAAGTCGATCGCCCGTCTCATGGGTTGAAAAAGCGTTCCCTTTCCGGCCGCCTAGTGGATCAGGCGGACCGCCATGGCCCAGACGATCATGATCAGGAGGATCACGCCGAGCCCGAAGAAGCCGTAGCCGAAAGATTTGGCGATCCGTTTCCACCGCTCCCATTCGTCCCGCACGCGGTGTTCCTCCAGCCGGCCTTCCGCCACCAGACGGTCATACCAGCGCTTGCGCTCGTGCAGCATCTCCGCCTTGGAAATGCGCCCGGAAAAGATGACCGTGTCCATGGGCAGCTTTTCAAGCCGGAAGTGCGTGTTGAAGAAGTGGAAGGTGAAAATGAACCCCGAGGCGAGCAGGGCCTCGTCGGAATGTACGATCAGGGCCACGTTGATGACCCAGCCGGGCAGGAAGGAGGAGAACCAGATCGGGAACCACATGATCAATCCCGACAGGCCGATGATGGCGACCCCCCAGAAGACGGCCAGGTAGTCGAATTTCTCCCAATAGGTCCAGCGGTCGAATTGCGGTTTTTTCCCCTTGCCGAAGAACCATTTCTGGTGGGCCACGAAGTCGTTCCAGTCCTGCATGCTGGGCATCATGGAATCCGGCCCGAAGACGATGTCCTTGAGCCGTTGGAAGCTGAACCTGCCCGTTTCCGGGTCGCGCACAGCCTTGCGCCCGCGCCACATGGCGATGAGACGGTCCACCACGTGCAGGCCGAAGTAGAGGAAAGTGATGATGGCCCCGAAATGGTGCAGGGAGCGCGCCACATCCACTCCGCCCATCATGGAAAAGAGGGTTTTGGCCCAGTCCGTGTAATAGAATTTCAGCGGCATGCCCGTGACCACCAGGAGGAGAAAACTGGTCACCACGAGGAAGTGCAGGAAGCGCTCGAACGGCACGAAACGGGTGAACCATTCGTCGTCCTTGTTCACATGGATCTTTGTCTCATGGAAGGTCTTGGAATCGTTCAGGAAGAGGTACAGGGAGCGGAACAGCCAGAAGAAGGTGTGGATGCCGAAAAAAATGAAGACCCCGATCAGCAGGCTCGTCATGAAGACGAAGGCGTAGTAGAGGGCGGGGTAGTTCTCCTTGTCGGTATGGTCGGCGTGCGGCACGTACTGGGCGAAGCTGGCCGTTGCTCCCTCGTGGCATTCCGCGCAGGTTCCCACGATGTTGGCCTCCGAGAGGCGGGAAGCCGGATCATCCGCGGGCAGGATGTCATGATAGCCATGGCAGTCATAGCAGGCCGCCACTTCCGGGGCCGCATTGGCTTCCCCGAGGACCATGGCCTTCCCGTGATAGGTTTCATGGTAATTATGCAGGCGGTCGGCGTGGCATTCCCCGCACTTCTGGTCGCTCGTGGCCTTGAAGTGGGCCGAGCTGGGGATTTCTATCTCGTGCGCGGTGTGGCAGTCGTTGCAGACCGCGACCATCTTCCCCGCGTCGTCCAGGTGCTGGCCATGCACGCTCCTTGCGTACTGTTCGGCGATGCCGACGTGGCAGGCCCCGCAGGTCTCGTCGATGTTGGTGTGGTGCACCATCGACTCCGGATTCACCGCCGGCTTGATGTTGTGCACCCCGTGACAGTCGTTGCAGGAAGGGGCGACAATCAAACCGAACTTCATCAGGGCCTGCCCGTGGATGCTCTCCGCATAATGGTTTGCCGCCTCCGGAAAGCGCATCCGGTATTCCTCCGTCAAGCCCTCGTTGCTGTGGCAGGTGGCGCAGGTGGAGGCCAGGTTCAGTTTGAACACGCGCGATTCGATCGAATCCACCGGCTTGATGTCGTGGGCGCCGTGGCAGTCCGCGCAGGTTGCCACATCGGTGTTGCCCATGGTGTTCATCGCGCCATGGATGCTCTGCTTGTACTCCTCGTCGATTTCCGGATGACAGTCCCCGCAGGAGACCGGGGCCAGGTCCGGGGCGTGGGGTACCTCCTCGATGTCCGCATGACAGTCGGTGCAACTCCAGTCCCCATGCACGGATTGGGCGAAACTTTCCGGGTCCACATGCAGGGAAACCTCCTTCCCGCCGATCACTTCGGTCCAGCCGGGGTCGTTGTGGCAGTCCAGGCAGCTTTCATTGCTCAATTCATCCTGTGCGCGGGCGCATATGGTGGCCAACAGGGCCGAAACAATCAGTGGGAGGCACTTTTTGGGGGTCATGGTTTGGATGTATGATGAACTTTAATGGCCTGTTGGCCTATTAAGGATCCTCAACAAAATCAAGCCTTTGTTAAGATAAACTTATATGCCCCGCAAGGATTCCTGGCGGAAATTATCCGCTCCCTTCCGGCTGTCGCATTTACGGTCGGGCCGGGTTCTGTGAGTCCGGCGACCAGCGACCTACACCCCGTGCCGGCCGCGGTTGTTCCAGTTGTTGATGGCGTGGCCGCGTTCGAGCTTTCGCTCCTCGGGAATGGCCTGTAAGCGGCCGTTATCGATATGGGGGTCCTCATGGGCGGCCATCCACTCGATGAGGGCCGTGCGGAGGGCCTTTTTCACGCCGTCATAACCCGGATCATCGGCCAGGTCGTGTTCGTCGCGGGGGTCGCTCTCCTGGTCGAAGAGGTATTCGTAATCGTGTTCGCCGCACCACTGGTAGCGGAAGCGTCCGTCGGAGGCGGCGAAGCTGCTGTTGCAGTTGCCGAAGGAAATTTCCCGGAATTCCTCGCCGGGGTACCGGATGCGCCCGAGGAGGCTCTGGCCGTCCACGGAATCGGGAATTTCAATACCACATGCTTCCAGCAGGGTGGGCATGATGTCCGCGAGGCCTGCGGGTGTGGAGGTGTCATTGCGCCCCGTTACCAGTCCGTTCTCCCGGGCCCAATTCGCGGGCGGAACAATAATGTAGGGGATTCTTGTGGAGCCCTGATGGAAGTCCCCCTTGGCGAAGTTGCCATGGTCAAAGAGCTGGTCCCCATGGTCGCTGATAAAGACCACCCAGGTGTTGCCGAGGGCACCGTGCTCGCGCAGGGTCCCGAGAAGGACCCCGATCATGGAGTCGATATGGGTGGTCATGGCCCCGAATCCGCGCAGGTTCTGCTGGATCCATTCGCGGTTGTCCTTGAAGTGCTCCCATTGGTTGGCGAAGCGCAGGGAGCGGATCCGGTCGGTCAGCTTGTTTTCGGTCCAATCCCCCATGACGGGATCGGGGAAGTCGGTTTGGGCATAGAGGTCGTAGTACTCGCGGGTGGGGGTCACCGGGGGATGGGGCTTGTCGAAGGATACATAGAGGAAGAACGGGCGGGTGGGATCGCGGCGCTCGATGAAATGCATGGCCCGGTCCGCGGTCCAGTGGGTCGTGGTCATGGGTTCCGGAAGGGGGCTAAGCCGCAGCCCGTACTCGTTGTTGCCCAGCCCGTGCGTGTAGGCCAGGTGCTGGGCGTTGTTCTCCATGAGGAAGATCTCGTAGTCGTCCCGCAACAGGCCGCCCTGCTTGCGTCCCTCCTCGTTCAGCATCACGTCCTCGAAGCCGATCCGGTTGCGCTGGGGACACGTGTGCATCTTGCCGCTGGCGAAGGTCTGGTAGCCGGCCCGGGTGATCAACTCCGCCAGTTTCGGGCCCTCGGGAAAGGGCTGCGTGTCCTTGTTGCGGTCCATGTGGATGTGGTATGGATTCTGTCCGGTCATCAGGATGCGCCGGGCCGGCACACAGACCGGGCACTCGCTCAGGGCCCGCTGGAAGTTCACCCCCTGGGCGGCCAGCTTGTCGATCTGGGGGGTCTGGATGACCGGGTGGCCGTTGCAGCCAAGATTGTCGGCGCGTAGATGGTCGCAGCAGATCATCAGCACATTCGGGCGTTCCGCTTGTTCAGGCATGCATCCAATTGTTGGAACGGGGCCTGTTCCGTCAACTGTGGATGCGGCCGCGGAACCGAATTTGCAGAATAAAATTTACTTATCCTGAACAAGCCTCATGATGAGCGCAGCTTTTAGCCCTCAATAGCAAATGACTGCGAAAACGAAGCTCTTGAAAACCATTTTGATCCCGGCCCTGGTCCTGTGGGGCCAAGTCCTTTTCCTCAACGCCCAGACCGAATCCTGTCTGGAATGCCACGACGATTCCTCGATGACGATGGAGCGGGACGGGGAGGAGGTCTCGATCGCGGTGGCGGCGGCCGACTTCGCGGGGACTCCCCACGAGGGATTCGACTGCGTGGATTGCCACGGGGACCTGGACGAGAATGAATTTCCCCACGCTGACCCCATGCCGTTGGCGGTCGCGGGCTGTCTCGACTGCCACGACGGGCTGGCTGAATCCCATCCGTTTCATCCTGATTTCGGGGAACCGGACGCGGAGACGGTTGCCCGCCCGGGGGTGAACTGCACGGATTGCCATGGAGCGCACACCATCCGCTACAAGGACGACCCGCAGTATCCGTTCACCGCGACGAGGCAAACCAGCAAATGCGGGGTGTGCCATGAACTCGAGTCCGTCGGTTACCTGCATTCGGCCCATGCACGCGCCCTGGAAGAGGGTGCGGAGGCGGCGCCCACCTGCCTGAGCTGCCATGAATCCGAGGAGGTGACGGAAACCAACGGGCACGGCACCGCGGAGCGCAAGATCCGGCTGGCGGAGCTGTGCATGGGGTGTCATATCGATAATCCGGAGGTGGCTGGCCAAACCATCTACGGCACCCCGTTCATGACCTCTTTCGCCGACAGTGTGCACGGCAAAGCCCTCTTTTCCGGAAATCCCGACGCCCCCAGCTGTGACGACTGCCACGGCAGCCATGAAGTGGCCCGTGCGGCCGACCAGTACTCGCACGTGAGCCGAGGGCATGTCGTTTCCTCCTGTTCCCAGTGCCATCCCCAGGCCGCCGAGGATTATCTCCATTCCATTCATGCCCGAAGTTTTTCCAAGGGGAACCTGGATGCCCCCGTCTGTACGGACTGTCACGGGGAGCACAACATCCTGGCCCCGACGGACCCGGACTCGCCGGTCGCCGCGGCCAACCTGGCCGAGCAGGTCTGCGGGGACTGCCATGGATCCGTCAAGTTGGCCGAGCGCTACGGAATGGATCCCAACCGGGTGGATACCTTCGAAGACAGCTTCCATGGCCTGGCGACCCGCGGGGGGGCGGTCGAGGCGATTAATTGTGCCAGCTGCCATGCCTACCACGATGTCCGCACCATGGACGACCCGGAGTCCTGGGTGCATCCGGACAATCTGGCCAAGACCTGCGGCAACTGCCATGAGGGGGCCAACGAGCGCTTTGCCAAGGGGAAGGTGCACGTCAGCATCGACCGGGCCTCGGAGGAACCGATCCTCTTCTGGATCGCCACGATCTACACATGGGGGATCGTCCTGATCGTCGGGGGGATGTTCCTGCACAATTTTCTCGATTTCTTCCACAAGACCCGGGAAAAGGCCAAGGCCCACTGGTTCCACCATCACCTGCCGGCCGATCAAAGCACCCCCCACCGTCTCTATCTGCGCATGACGTTGAATGAGCGGCTCCAACACGGGATCCTTGCCCTGAGTTTCATTGTGCTTGTCATTACCGGATTCATGCTGCGCTATCCGGATGCGTGGTGGGTGGTCGGCCTGCGCAACCTCAGCAGCCATATCTTTGAATGGCGCGGCCTCACCCACCGGGTGGCCGGCGTCGTCATGTGCCTCGCCGGGGTCTGGCATTTTTATTATGTGACGTTCACCAAGCGCGGACGCGAACTCATCCGCGACCTGTTTCCGTGTGTGAAGGATTTGAAGGATATGATCGGCGTCTTGAAGTACAACATCGGCATGGCGAAGAAAAAGCCGCTGTTCGACCGCTTCAGCTACATCGAGAAGGCGGAATACTGGGCGCTGATCTGGGGCAGCATCCTCATGACCGTGACCGGCTTCCTGCTGTGGTTCGAGAACGAGACCATCGGCCTGTTCACGAAGCTCGGTTTCGACATCAGCCGCACCATCCACTTCTACGAGGCGATCCTCGCCACCCTTGCCATCATCGTCTGGCACTTCTACTTCGTCATCTTCAACCCCGACGTCTATCCCATGAATCTCTCCTGGCTCACCGGCCGCATGTCCGAGGAGGAAATGGAAACCGAGCACCCGCTCGAGCTGGAGCGGATCAAGAGGGGCGGGGAACGAGGGACGAGGGACTAGGAGAATGGCACTCGGTTAAGCGGGGCTGTCGAGGAATTTCCCCGGTGGCCTCCCCGGGGGAATGGGATGCTCAGAATAGCCAACGCACCTGAAAAAGGCGCGGAGATCCTCACGGCCCTTCAGACGGGACTGGTGGCCGGCCATTGTACCGGGCCTCGGATGGCCTCGAAGAGGCCGCATATCCCAGCCCAGGCAAGGAGGCCGACAGGCCGACGCGGCCCTGGGTCCGTGCAGGAAGAAGTCCAAGCCCCAACGGGGTGGCATCTGTTTTTGTGACTTTTGAATGTCGCCCCCTTGGGGCCATTTCCGGATCGCGCCATCTTGGAAATGGTCCAAAATTCAGACCCGCCCCTGGGCGTGACAGATTGCCGGTCCCTCCTTAACCGAGTGCCATTCGGGCTAGTTCCAGTCCTCTTCGTCACCGAAGCCGAGCTGCTGCCTGATTTCGGGGACCTGCTCAAGGGCGTCCTGGAATTCCTGCACGGAGAAGTCGGCCACGACAAATTCCCCGAACTCAAAGGTCGGGGTGGAGGACTGGCCGCTGATTTCGAGCATGCGTTGCATGTTCTGCCTGCTCGCCGTAACGTCGCGAACCTCGACCGGCACGCCGTGGTGGGAAAAGAAAGTCATGGCCTCCCGGCACCACGGGCAGCCGGGCTTGATATACACGATGGGGGTGTTTTTGGTCATATTTTTAAGCCAGCGTAGCACGAAATTCCGGTATGACAAATAAAAGTGGTTCCTCGCTGTTTTCAGTGGGTAATTTTGTGATGCATCTCACGGCCCGCCCC
>JBNGDP010000064.1:0-20311 GCA_049975345.1 Oceanipulchritudo sp.
ATACAAACCCACACCGCCAGCCCCACTTTCTGCCGCCTCAGCATTCTTACCATCACCACCCACAGTGCCGCCGCTGCCCCAGCGGTTATTGCGGCTGGCGGCTGGAGAGTCTGCGTGTGCCCGAGAAGCGCCGCATAGGTGGACGGTTCCGGGACAATCGTGAAGTTGTCGACGTAGCTCTGCACCTTCTGGCTGCGGAATTCCACATTGGCGCCCGACAGGACGTCAATGGAGAGGCTGCTAATGCTGCCAACGGGTGATCCATCAATGGCAAAGGCAACCGAGGAGGCCACCCCTCCGCTGACAGTGTAGGAAACATCCAGGTTGAAGACCGTGCTCAGGGGAATGTTGAGTCCCGTGAGGCTTCCGCCTGGTACTTCCAGGATGCCGGTCGTCGGGTCACCCTGGGTGGCCCACTTGATGGCAACATAGCTGCTCCAGCTGTTGAAGCGGATGAACAGTTCCGAAGGATCGGTGGGGATCCCCGGGGCAATCCAGGCGTCCATGGACCAGTCAGGGGTGCCCGCAAGCGCGTTCACCGCCCAGCTGTTCATGGATTGACCGCTGGCAGAGGTGTTCCCTGTCAACGACATGACCTGGCCGCTGAAGTTGGTGGTCCCTACGGTGGGGTCGAGAACGACATTGGCCTGCGTCGGAGCGGTCCAACCATCCTGGCCGTTCAGGGGGCCAACCAGCAGGGAATCAAATGTCCCGTCAAAGGCTTGAGCGGACAGGGCCAGGGAAGCGAGTAAGCATGTGATCAGTAATTTCTTCATGATATTTTTGGGGTTGTAATCCATTACGAGGTTATACAAGGGGGGCTTGCTTGATGCGGCACGATTCAACCAATAAGAAAACCAACATTCAAGCGAAAATAAGGTAAAGCCCGCAGATTGACGTATAAAAACCACCCAGTGGCGCGTTTCATATCAATGTACGCGAATCAGGACCTCTTTGGCTTTCGATAGCGTATTTTCCGTGACGCCTGGTTGGCGGAACCGGATTTTCGGAGGGCCTCGATCTGGTCACGGAGGACGGCGGCGCGTTCGAACTGGAGGTCGGCGGCGGCGGCGAGCATTTCCTCCTCGAGCTCGGCGATGATGGTGGCGACATTCTCATCCCCGCCGGCCTCGGCGATCGAGAGGGGATCGGCGCTTTCCTTGCGGGCGAAGTGCAGGCTGGCCTGGATGGCGCGCTTGACGCTTTTGGGGGTGATGCCGTGCTTCCTGTTGTAGGCGAGCTGTTTTTCCCTGCGCTGCAGGGTGGTTTCGACGGCGCGTTTGAGGGAATCGGTCATGGTGTCGGCATAGAGGAGGACACGTCCCTTTTCATGGCGGGCGGCCCGGCCGGCCGTCTGGATAAGGCTGGTGGCGCTGCGCAGGAAGCCCTCCTTGTCGGCGTCGAGAATGGCGACAAGGGCGACCTCCGGCAGATCCAGCCCCTCGCGCAGGAGATTGACCCCGACGAGGACGTCAAAATCCCCGGCGCGCAGGTTGCGGAGGATTTCGACGCGCTCAAGGGCGTCGATATCGCTGTGCAGGTATTCGACGCGGATATTGCGTTCGCGCAGGAAGCTGGCCAGGTCCTCGGACATGCGCTTGGTGAGGGTGGTGACGAGGACGCGCTCGCCCTCCTCGACGGCCTTCAGGGTTTCGCTGATCAGGTCCTCCACCTGTCCCCTGGCCGGGCGGATGATCGGCACGGGATCCAGCAGTCCGGTGGGGCGGATCACCTGTTCGGCCACCACCGGGGAAATCCGGAGATTCTCCTCGGAGGGGGTCGCCGAGACGAGGAGCGTCTGGCCGGTGATTTCCTTGAATTCGTCAATGCGCAGGGGCCGGTTGTCGAGGGCGCTGGGCAGGCGGAACCCGTATTCCACAAGCCGTTCCTTCCGGGACCGGTCCCCCTTGAACATTCCCCCGATCTGGGGGACGGTGACATGGCTCTCGTCGATGATGGTCAGGAAATCGGACGGAAAGAAGTCCAGCAGGCAGAAGGGGCGGTCCCCGGCCCTTCGTCCGGAGAGGTGCCGCGAGTAATTCTCGATGCCCTGGCAGAAGCCCATCTCCTGCAGCATTTCGATGTCGTATTCGGTGCGCATGCGGATGCGTTGGGCCTCGATCAGGCGCTGTGATTTTTCAAACTCCCCGACCCGTTCCTCCAGCTCTGAACGGATCCCTTCGATCGCCTGCTCCAGCTTGTCCCGGGGGGTGATGAATTGATTGGCCGGGTAGAGGTGGAACCGGGAAAAGCCTTCCCCGGTCTCCCCGGTCAGGGGATCCAACGACCGGATCCGCTCCACCTCGTCGCCCCAGAACTCGATGCGGATGGCCGTCTCCATGTAGGCGGGAAAGACGTCGACGGTTTCCCCGCGCACCCGGAAGCAGCCCTGCTTGAACTGAATGTCGTTGCGCTCATAGAGGTTCTCCACGAGCCGGGCCAGGAAGGCGTCGCGCCCGATTTCACTGCCCACCTCGATGGGAATCATCATGGCCTTGAAATCCTCCGGGGAACCGAGACCGTAGATGCAGGAGACCGAGGCCACGACGATCACATCGCGCCGGGAAATCAGCGCGCTGGTGGCCGCGATGCGCAGCCGCTCGATTTCCTCGTTGATGGAGGAATCCTTCTCGATGTAGGTGTCCGTGGCGGGAATGTAGGCCTCCGGCTGGTAGTAGTCGTAGTAGCTGACAAAGTACTCGACGGCGTTCTCCGGAAAGAAGTTCTTGAACTCGCTGTACAACTGCGCGGCCAGGGTCTTGTTATGCGACAGCACGAGGGTGGGGCGCTGCAGCTCCCGGATCAGGTTGGCTATCGTGAAGGTTTTTCCCGAGCCGGTCACCCCCAGCAGGGTCTGGTACTTGTTGCCCGCCCGGATCGAATCCACCAGCGTGCGGATGGCCTGCGGCTGGTCACCAGTGGGACTGAAATCGGATTTTAGGACGAAAGACAAAGGACGAAAGACGAAGGACGAAGGACGAAAGACGAAGGACAAAGGACGAAGGACGAAAGACAAAGGACAAAAGACAAAGGACGAAGGACCAGGGACCAGTGTTCAGTGTTCGGGGATGAAGGGAAAGCTATTTAGTAAACATAAAGGGGAAGACAACCGACTTTTGTCCTTCGTCCTTAGTCTTTTGTCTGATAAACCGATAGATCCAGCTCCTTTTCGCTCCGGGCGACGATGCAGGAAATGGCGCTGTCGCCGGTGACGTTGACGGCGGTGCGGACCATGTCGAGCAGCCGGTCGATGCCGATGATGAGGCCGATTCCCTCGACCGGCAGGCCGACCTGGGTGAGCACCATGCTGAGCATGATGAGGCCGACGCCGGGAACCCCGGCGGTGCCGATGGAGGCAAGGGTCGCGGTGGCCACCACCATCAGGTAATCGGTCAGGTCCAGCCCCATGGTGTAGGCCTGGGCGATGAAGACGGTGGCGACCCCCTGCATGATGGCGGTTCCGTCCATGTTGATGGTGGCCCCGAGGGGAACCGTGAAGGAGGCCACGCTGTTGTGCACCCCGAGTTTCTTTTCCACCGTGCTGAGGGTGACCGGAATCGTGGCGTTCGAACTGGCGGTTGAAAACGCGAAGACCTGCACATCCCGCAACTTGCGCAGGAAGGGAAGCGGGCTCAGTCCGGCGAGAAACCTGAGGATCGCCGGGTAGGTGACGAGGGCGTGGAAAAAGAGGACGGCAAGGACCAGGAAAAAGTACTTCAGCAGCGGTCCGAAGGCCTCGAATCCCTGGGTGGAGAAGGTGCGGGCGATGAGCGCGAAGACCCCGTACGGGGCCAGTTTCATGACAATCCAGACCAGGTTCAGGATGGTCTCGTTCAGATCATTCAGCACGGAGAGGACCCGTGCCCCCGGTTTGCCCGAGAGGGTGAGGGCAAGGCCGAAAAGAATGGCGAATACAATGATCTGGAGCATGTTCCCTTCGGCCATGGCATGCACCACGTTCTTCGGGAAGATCTGGATCAGGACCTCGACGAAGGACGGCGGAACTGCCGGCTCGAATTCCGCGGTGGTTTCGAGGCCGAATCCCCGTCCCGGGCCGACAAGCACCGCGGCGGTCAGGGCAAGGGAGATCGCGATGGCCGTTGTCGCAAGGTAGAGGGCGATCGTGCGCACCCCGATCCGCCCGAGCTTGCGGATGTCCTCAAGGGCTGCCGTGCCACTGGCAAGGGAGACAAAGACGAGGGGAACCACGATCACCTGCAGGAGGGCGAGAAAGGCCTGCCCCAGCAGCTTGAAAACGCCCTCCACGCCGTAATCCAGCAGGAATTGCGCGAAACCGCCCCCGACTTTGTGGATGAGGAAGTTGAGCAGCAGGCCGGTTGCCACGCCGATGCCCATTCCGGCGAGGATCTCAACGGTCAGGCGGTGCTTGCTGGAGGTGCTCATGATGGGCATCATGCCCCTGTCCGGCCTCACTCCAAGGTAAATTTTGTCATTGCCCCGCAAGGGGTTGCATCTAGCTTCATTCAATCCATGATCATTCAGCCGAAAGTTAGGGGATTTGTCTGCATCACGGCGCATCCGGAGGGGTGCGCCCGCCACGTGCGGGAGCAGATCGATTATGTGAAGGCCAACGGGCCGATCGGGAACGGGCCGAAGAATGTCCTGGTCATCGGCGCATCGACGGGCTACGGCCTGGCCTCCCGGATTGTGGCCGCCTTCGGTTCCGGGGCCGCGACCCTCGGGGTTTTCTTTGAGCGCCCCTCGGCCAAGGGCAAGCCGGCCTCGGCGGGATGGTATAATTCCGCCGCCTTTGAAGGAGCCGCCGCACGGGAAGGCCTCTATGCCGCCTCCCTCAACGGGGACGCCTTTTCCGACGAGATGAAGGCCCGGGCGATCGCGTTGATCAAGCGGGACATGGGACCGGTCGACCTTGTGGTCTACAGCCTGGCTTCGCCCCGGCGCGACGATCCGGCAACCGGCGAAACCTACCGCAGCACCCTCAAGCCGATCGGCGAACCCTTCACCGCGAACAATCTCGACACCGACCGGAAGGTCATTTCACCGGTCACCATCGAGCCCGCCAGCGACGAGGAAATCCATGACACCGTCAAGGTCATGGGCGGCGAGGACTGGGAGCGCTGGATGGAGCAGTTGGAATCCGCGGGCCTTCTCGCCGATGGATGCCATTCGGTGGCCTATGACTACGTCGGTCCGGAAGTGACCTGGCCGGTCTACCATAACGGGACCATCGGGCGGGCCAAGCAGCACCTGCGCGAAACCGCGCAGCGCCTCGACGCCCTCTTGAAGATCAAGCGGGGAGGGGCCTTCATTTCGGTGAACAAGGCCGTCGTCACGCAGGCCAGCAGCGCCATCCCCGTTGTTCCGCTCTATATATCCATTCTTTTCCGTGTCATGAAGGAGGCCGGGACCCATGAGGATTGCATCCAGCAGATCGACCGGCTCTTCCGAACGCGGATGTACAACAACAGCGCCCTGCGCTTTGACGGGGAGGGCCGTGTCCGGATGGACGACTGGGAAATGAAACCCGAAATCCAGGACAAGGTGAAGGAACTCTGGCCGTCGGTGACCACTGAAACCATTGACTCGGCAACGGACTTTTCCGGTTACCAGGAGAACTTCCTCAAGCTCTTCGGGTTCGGGCTGGAAGGGGTCGATTACGCCGCCGATGTGGATCCGGAGGTGGCCATCCCCAGTATCAGGGATTGAGTCGGCCCCCGCCCGCATCCTGAATTCTCCTTCGAAGGCGCAAGTTTTCGCGAAAGAGAACGCCAATGATAATGGCGAGGATACCGAGGGTGGCCGCCCGCATGGTTGAAACGAACGGGGAGGAAAGGCTGCCGGCATCCCCTGCCGGCCCGGGACCGGTGTCTCTCTCCACCAGTGCCGCCCGATCCGCCGCTTCCATGCGATCCGTAAACCACTGGTTGAGTTCCCGGTAATAGGTTGCCTTGCCGGAGTTTCCGGTTTTCTCAAAGATCTCCGCGTAGAGTTTGGAGTAATCACGCAGAAGGGTCAGGGCGTTCAGTCCCTTGATGGATTCGTAACCGGGTGACAGGACCGCCAGCGCCTTTTCCGTCTCTCCCCCTTGAACATACACCTCCGCCATTTTCAGACGGGTCAGGGCGGCAGCCCAGTCATTGCGGATCGAGAGCTGTAATTGAAGAGCCTGCTGAAACAGGTCGATGGCTTCCGCGGGGTCATCCTGCCGGGCCCGCAATTCACCGAGATTATAATAGGTGTAGCTGAGGTTGTGCGGATCCTTCTCCACTTTCTCAATCTCCAGGGACCTGGTCAGGAACTGTTCCGCCTCCACCAGGTCATCCAGGGGGATAAGGGATTCCGCAAGATTGCTGTACAGGGAGGCGCGCAGGCGGTCGGAAGCCTCCGGAGCCAGATTTTCAATGCCGGTGCGGTAGTGGTTGACCGCCGCCTTGAAGTCCTTCCGGGCGTAGGCGATGATCCCGAGATTGTTGTGGACGTTGGCAAGGTTGCGTGAAGTCCCGATCCGTTTCCAGATTTCCAGCGCCTCCTCGAGGTTCCGGGTCGCGGGATGCAGGTTGCCGGCTTTCCATTCAAGGATTCCAAGGGCGTTCAGACAGTCCGCCTGCAGATCCTCGAGCCTGTTTGCCCGGGCAAGGGTCAGGCCCAGCTCCAGATGGGAGCGCGCCTTCTCATACGAGCCCCTATAGTGGTGCAGCAGGGCGAGCTGGTATTGCGCCTCCGCCTGCAGGGAGGGGACACCGAGGCCTTCCGCTTCCTTGAGGATCTCCTCCGCAAGGGGCAATCCCTCCTCGTATTCGCCGCTTTGCCGGTATTCCTTCACCCGCTCGAGGGAGGTCGCGATCCACTCTTCGCGCTCATTCTCCGAGGCCACGATTCCCGTCACCAACAACGCCGGGATGATCATGGTCAAACGAACGGAATGAAAGGAGTTGTGCGTGCCTTGCCGGATGGCGGATTTTATAATTTATTCCCGCGAAACTGCAAGCAGATATAGAAAAAGGTGCCGACCACGATGGCGGAGTCCGCGATATTGAAGGTCGGCCACTGGTATCCGGGCAGATGAAAGTCGAGAAAATCGACGACATGGCCCCGGAAGATCCGGTCAATGGTATTGCCGACGATGCCGCTGCAAATCAGGGCGAAGCTGAATTGACCGGGGGCGTTGGCCAGTTGGAGTTGCTCGCGGAAGGCGGTGATCATCGCAAGGACAACGAAGGCCAGGAGGACAAGCAGCCACGAGAAGCCCTCCAGCATGCCCCAGGCGGCCCCGTAGTTGACGGCGTAAACGAGGTTGAAAAACCCCGGAATGATCTCCATCCCGCCGAAGGGCGGATAGAGGCCGAGTTTAAAGCCGGAAATGTCGACAACGAGCCATTTGGAAAACTGGTCGAGGAACAGGGTCGCGGCGAACAGGCTCCAGAACAGGCGGTAGGAGCCATGGGCGATTTCTCCGGCGGGAGAGGGATCGGCCCTAGTTGTCCCCGTCATCATCCCCGAAGGTGATGGTTTCCCCGGATGCCTCGTTGAGGAAGGCACCGGCCCGGCTGACCCGTTTGCGGGAATTCATTTCGAATTGCCGCTGCCCCTCGAGGGAAAAACGGGTGAAGGGAACCGCCTCGAGCCGTTCGGAGCTGATCTTCTCGCCGGTCACTTCGCAGACCCCGTAGGTGCCGTCATAAATGCGCTGGATGGCGGCCTCGATCTCCTTCAGGGATTCCTGTTCGGAGGAGAGCAGGCTGAGGGCGAAGTCGCGGTCAAAATTGTCGGTACCGGCATCCACGGAGATGGAGAGGTCCCCGGCGTCCTCCTTTTGGGACCGCTTCAAGGTGTCGTTGGAATGGAGGTTCAATTCCTCGCGGACATGGTCCCGCAGTTGAAGGAGGAGCTTGTGGAACTTCTGGAACTTCCTGGGAACGGATGAGCCGGGACCTCCGGGTTTTCCGCTCCCCTGCGGACTGAGGCCGAGAATGTCGTCGAGGGACGCGGCATGGTGCTTGCTTTTTTTCGGCTGAACCTTGCCCATGTCCCTGGAGTCGCGGAGGTTATTGGTGGCATTGGCCGTGTTCCTCTCCCGCGTCTCCTTTTCCCTGGATTCCTCCGCGGCCCGTTTTTCCAAGAGGTCGCGAATCTCCTCCATGCTGAGAAAGATGTGTGTCTGCCGCTTGGAGGGCGGTTTGAAGATGGCCGGGGTATGGGATGGCTTCCTGATGAAGTCGCTGGCCTTGGGCTTTTGCTCCGCTGCCTTCTTCCCGGCCTTCCGCGCGGTTGCCGCGGTTGTCTTCTTCGCGGCCGCTTTCTTCTTCACGCTCTTGCGGGCGGCTTTTTTCGCCGCCGTCTTGCGGACGGCGGCTTTTTTCTTGACCGATTTGGGCGCGGATTTCCTGGCGGCCTTTTTGGTGGCGGATTTCTTTTTTACCGTGGCTGACTTCTTGCTGGCGGATTTCCTTGTTGGCATGGGGAGAAACTAATTGGGTTGGGTTGTAAAGGGTTCAAGCGCGTCGGCACAACGCGGGCAGACAGTACCGAGGGCGGTTTCCTTCTGTTCGGAGACGGTTCGCCAGCAACGCGGGCAGCGCACCCCCCCGGCCGGGAAAACCTCGATGACCGGTGCCTGTACCTGCGGGACAAAGATCAGGTCCACCGTGGAGACAATGAACAGTTCCGCAAGCTGCGGGGCGTTTTTCCGGAGCGCGGGAGCAAGGCTGGAGTCCTCCCCCACGGTGAGCCGCAGGCCCGCCTCAACCGATTTGCCGATTTCCTTCCGGGAGCGCAGGGCTTCGAGCTGTTCATTCACCTGGTCGCGCAATTCGAGGAGGTGCCCGATTTCATCGGCGACGGTTTCGTTGCGCCAGGATTCGGGGACGGTCGGCCAGTCCTCGAGATGGATGGATTCCCCGCCAAGTCCCCCGGTCGCGAGGTGGGCCTCGTCACAGGTAAAGACCAGGACCGGGGCGAGAAGCCGCGTCAGGGTCCGCAAGTGGTGATAAATGACGGTCTGGGCGGAACGCCGTTCCCGGCAGTCGGCCCGGTAGGTGTAGAGCCGGTCCTTGAGAAAGTCATGGTAGCGGGCCGAAAGCGTGACCGTGTAAAACCGGTTCAAGAGCTGGTACACGCGGTGGAACTCGTACCTTTCGTAGGCCTCGGTGACCGTGTCGGTGAGAACGGCAAGCTCGTTCAGGGCCCATTGGTCGAGGGGAGTCAGCTCCCCGGCTTCCAACAGGTCGGTTTCCGGATGGAAATCAAAGAGATTGCCCAGCTGGAACCGGAAGGTGTTGCGGATGGTCCGGTAGGCGTCCGCGGTGATCTTCATGATCTCCCCGGACATGGCCATGTCGGTCCGGTAATCGGTGCTGGCGACCCACAGGCGGAGAATGTCGCTCCCGTATTTCTCGATCAGGTCGAGCGGGGAAATCACATTCCCCATGGATTTGGACATGGCCCGGCCCTCGCCATCGAGGACGAATCCATGCGTCAGGACACTCTTGAAGGGGGCATGGTCCCGGGCGCCGACGGCTGTCAGAAGCGCATGCTGGAACCATCCGCGATGCTGGTCGCTGCCTTCCAGGTACAGGTCCGCGGGGGAATGGAGGCGCTCATCCTGCTCGAGGACGGCCACATGGGAGGCCCCGGAATCAAACCAGACGTCAAGGATGTCGAATTCCTTCTCGTAGTCATCCTCCGACCAGCCGTCCGGAAGGAAGTGCGAGAGCGGCTCGGTGTACCAGGCATCGGTTCCCTTTTCCGACACCACCTCGATGAATTTGCGGATGACCGCCGGCTCCAGCATGGATTCGCCGGTTTCCAGCCGTCGCACCGAGGGGATCGGGACGCCCCAGTGGCGCTGGCGGCTGATGCACCACTCGGGGCGTCGCTCGACCATGGCATGGATTCGGTCGCGGCCCCAACCGGGGATCCATTCAACCTCGTTCTCGATCAGGGAAAGCGCCTTTTCGCGCACGCCCCCCTCGGCCAGTTCCATGAACCATTGCTCGGTGGCCCGGAAAATGATGGGGTGCTTGCTGCGCCAGCTGTAGGGATATTCATGGGAAACCGTCTTGTGGCCCAGGAGGTGCCCCTTCTCGCGCAGCAGGTCCACCACTTTGGGATTCGCATCAAAGACAAACTCCCCGGCCATGGCCGGAAACTCGTCCGTATAGCGGCCTTTTTCGTCGACCGGGCAGAAGACCGGGAGCCCGTAGGCCTTGCCGATGATGAAGTCGTCCGCGCCGTGGCCGGGCGCGGTGTGGACGCAGCCCGTTCCCTGTTCCAGGGTCACATGCTCCCCGAGCATGACCAGGCTGTCGCGATCGTCGAACACCGGATGCAGGCAAAGGGCGTTCTCCAGCGGCGCGGCCTTGAAGGCGGCCACGACTTCCGTCCGCTCGAGGGCGCACTCCTTGAGGAAGTTCTCCATCAATTCCCGGGCGACGATGTAATGATCCCCCGCGGTTGTCCGCAGGGCCACATATTCGAACTCCGGATGCAGGCAGACCCCGAGGTTGGCCGGCATGGTCCACGGGGTCGTTGTCCAGATGACGAGGGAGACCTTTTCAAGACCGGCCAGCGGGGGGATCGCTTGCGGATCCTTCAGCGGCATGGCCACATAGATGGAAGGGGATTGGTGGGTGTGGTATTCGATCTCCGCCTCCGCAAGGGCGGTCCGGAAGACGGGATCCCAGTGCACCGCCTTGTACCCCTTCTTGATGAGGTTGCGTTCCACGAGGGACAGCAGAACCTTCAGGATTCCGCTCTCATACCGCGGATGGAAGGTCGCATAGGGCCGCTCCCAGTCACCGAGGATGCCCAGCCTCTTGAATTGCTCCCTTTGGCGGCTGATCCATTCCGAGGCGTATCCATGGCACAGCTTCCTCAATTCCCCCGGTTCCATTTCATGAATCCGGTCCCCGATCTGCTTGAGAATCTGCTGCTCAATCGGCAGGCCGTGGCAATCCCATCCGGGCACGTAGGGCGCCTTGAAGCCCCGCATCGATTTATACCGCACCACGAGGTCCTTCAGGATCTTGTTCAGGGCGTGGCCCATGTGGATGTCCCCGTTTGCGTAGGGCGGGCCGTCGTGGAGAATGAAGGACGCGCCGCTGGCGCGCTTTTCAATGATCTCCTGATAAAGATTCCGGCTGTCCCATTCGGCAAAGCGCTCCGGTTCCCTCTGCACGAGGTTGCCGCGCATGGGAAAGGCGGTCTGCGGCAGATTCAGGGTGTCTTTCAGTTCGGTTGCCATGTCATGCTCTCTTCACCAGGGGGATTCCGAGGCGGTTGAAAGCCGCGAAAATGGGCAATGTTGTCCTCAAGTCAAGCTAACAGGAGCGCCCTCCGCCAGTGCGACGGCGGGCTGGTTGGGGAGGGCCTTTTCCCGCGGAAGGGGGAGGGCTAAAACAGCTTCAGCGCCCGGGTGCTCTCAATGACGACCCAGCCGAGGCCGATCAGGGCCACCACGACAAAGACAAGGATGACCTTCTTGCGTCGCCGGCGCGCGCTCTGGTAGGGATCATTATCGGTCTGCCAGAACTTCGTGCTGGAAAGGTGCGCGAAAAAACCCGGGGTAAAGACCCCGTGGTAATGGCGCTTGTCGAAGCGGTAATGGGACCGGCCCATCCGCTTTTCGGCACGCCAGATGAAAAAACGCCGCAGCATGATTGACAGGCCTACCAGCAATGGCCGCCCAAAGCAAATGGAACTTGCGAATTATCCGCCCAGCACGGCGATAAAGTAGCCGGCCGCGAGGGCGCTGCCGATGACCCCTGCCACATTGGGCCCCATGGCGTGCATGAGGAGGAAGTTTCCGGAGTCCGCCTTCTGTCCCTCCACCTGGCTCACCCGGGCGGCCATGGGCACCGCACTGACCCCGGCGGAGCCGATCAGCGGGTTGATGGGATGCCGGCTGAAGACGTTCATCAGCTTTGCCATCAGGACACCGCTGGCGGTGGCGATGACAAAGGCGACCACGCCAAGGGCCAGGATCCCGAGAGTCTTCGGGTCGAGGAACTTGTCGTAGCCCATCTTGAGCCCGACCGTCAGGCCGAGGAAAATGGTAACCACGTTGGTGATTTCATTCTGGGCCGCCTGCAGGAGGCGCTCCGTGACGCTGTTCTCGCGCAGGAAGTTCCCGATGAAAAGCATGGAGATCAGCGGGGCGGCGGCCGGGACCACGATCAGGCAGAAGGCCATCACCACCACCGCGAAGATCATTTTCTCCGTCTTGCTGACCTTGCGCAGGGACTGCATGCGGATCCGCCGTTCCTTCCCGGTGGTCAGCAGCCGCATCACGGGCGGCTGGATGACCGGGACCAGCGCCATGTAGGAATAGGCCGCCACGGCAATCGCCCCGAGTAGATGCGGGGCCAGCTTGTTGGCCACGAAAATGGAGGTGGGCCCGTCCGCTCCGCCAATGATCCCGATGGCCGCCGCTTCGTGTACGGTGAATATGCCGCTGCCAACCGCCGCGAAAAACGTGGCGAAGATCCCGAACTGGGCGGCCGCCCCGAGCAGGAGGGTGCGCGGGTTCGCGATCAGGGGGCCGAAATCCGTGAGGGCGCCCACGCCCATGAAGATCAGCGGCGGAAAAATCTCAAGCTTCACTCCCTGTTGAATGTAGTAGAAGAGTCCGCCCGGTGTCACCGTTTCCCCGTTCGCGCCATATACCGGGGCCTGCAGGATGACATCCTGAATCGGCAGGTTCGCCAGGAGCGCCCCGAGGCTGATGGGGACCAGCAGCAGCGGCTCAAACTGTTTCACCACGGCAAGGTACAGGAGCACCCCGATGATCAACCACATCACGACCATCTGCCAATGCAGCTGGGCAAATCCGGTTGCCTGGAGAACGTCGAGTATGGAGTTCATGGGTCTTCGGGATTGGGGTTATTGCAGGCTGAGAAGGGGTTGTCCTTCCTCGACGGAATCGCCCGCGGAGACATGGATCGCCTTCACCGTGCCGGCAGCCGGGGAACTGACCACCGTATTCATCTTCATGGCCTCCAGGGTCATGACTTTCTGGCCGGCCTGGATCTGCGCCCCGATCGCCACATCCACGGAGACCACCTTGCCGGCAAGCGGACTGGGCACATCCCCGGCTTCGCCGGAAGCGGCCGCCTTGGGTGCGGATTCAGGGGCCACCGGCGCGGCACTGGCCGACCGGGCGGAGCGGGCACCGGCTCCAGCCGGCGCGGTGGGAGCGGCTTCCTCCTCGCCGATGATTTCAGCCACGACCTCGTAGCTCTTGCCGTTCAGGGTGATGCGGAATTGTTTTTTCATGTCGGTGTAAATTCTTGGTTTTTCCGAGGCTCTTCAGCGGATCTTGTGGGAGGAAAAATGTTCCCGCCGCCCTTCCCGGCTCCAGTCCTGGGTCCGGCTGGACCGGATGGAGACGATCCGGGAACGGCTGCCTATCAGGCTCATCACCGCGGCCGTGATGGCCGCCACTTCCTCCTCCGACGGGCCTTCCTCCGCGGGAGGTCCGCTTCCGGAAGCCGGGGCCGCTGCCTCCCGCCCGATGAAGAACCGGCCGATCAGAGCGGTCAGCGTCCACAGCAGCGTCAGCGCGACCAGGACGATCAGGAAGCCAAGGACATGCTCAAGCGAATGGACGAAGGGATGAGTGGCCGCTATCAAATTCATGAATCAGTGTTCTAAGGATTCTTTCGTCAAGTTAAAGAGGAATATTGCCATGTTTCTTTGGGGGACGGGTTTCCCGCTTCGAGAGGAGGCTGCGCAGGCCCAGCGAAACGGCGCCCCGGGTCTGCGACGGTTCAATGACATCCGTGATCAGGGCGTTGGCCGCGGCCTGGTAGGGCGAGGCAAACTCATCCCGGTAGTTCTCAATGAGTTCCCTGCGCTTGGCATCCGGGTCCTCGGCGGCCTTGATTTCCTTGCCGAAGACGATGTTGACCGCCCCGTCCGCCCCCATGACCGCGATCTCCGCGGTGGGCCAGGCAAAGACCAGGTCCGCCCCCAGATCCGAGCTGCACATGGCAAGGTAGGCCCCGCCGTAGGCCTTGCGCAGGATGACCGTGATCTTTGGCACCGTCGCCGCGGCGTAGGCGAAGAGCATCTTCGCCCCGTGGCGGATGATTCCCCGCCGCTCCTGGGAGAGCCCGGGGAAGAATCCCGGCACGTCCACCAGCGTCACCAGCGGGATCGAGTAGATGTTGCAGACGCGGACGAACCGGGCCCCCTTGTCGGAGGCGTCGATGTCCAGGCATCCCGCCCGCACCATCGGTTGGTTGGCGACGATTCCCACCACCACGCCGTCAATGCGGGCAAAGCCGGTCACCAGGTTGCGGGCGAAATCGGGCATGATCTCGAAGAAACTGTCCACGTCCACCAGCGTGTCGATCACCTCCTTCACATCGAAAGGCTCCTTCGCATTTCCGGGCATGATCTCGTTGAAGCGCTGGATCGGATCCAGGCTCAGCGATTCCTGCAGCTCGTGGGGGGCGTCGTCGATGTTGTTCAGGGGAAGGTACGACATCAGGGTCTTCGTCAGCTCGAGGGCGTGCGCGTCGTCCTCCGCGATGAGGTGGATGTTTCCACTCACACTGGCATGCGCATCCGCGGTCGCAAACTGCTCGAGTGCGGCCTTTTCACCCGTGGCGGCCTCGATCACCTGCGGCCCGCAGATGAACATGTTGGCATGCTTGCGGGTCATGATCAGGAAGTCGGTCAGCGCGGGGGAGTAGGCCGCCCCGCCTGCGCAGGGGCCGGCGATGATGGCGATCTGCGGCACCAGGCCGGAGCACTGGACGTTGCGGAAGAAAATCTGCCCGTAGCCGGAGAGGGAATCCACCCCTTCCTGGATGCGCGCCCCGCCGGAGTCGTTGATCCCGATGATCGGAATCCCCGCCTTGATCGCGTAGTCGATCAGGTCGCAGATCTTCTTGGCGTGGATCCGGCCCACCGCTCCGCCGCCAACCGTGAAATCGTGCGCGTAGGCCGCCACCGGGCGCCCGTCGATGTACCCGGTGCCGGTCACGACCCCGTCCCCCGGCATCCGGCGCTTTTCCATCCCGAAACTCTTGCAGGAATGCTGCGCGTGCATCCCGAATTCCTGGAAGGTGTCCGTGTCGAACAGGTGCACCAGTCGGTCCCGCGCCGACAGGATGCCCTTTTCGGCGCGCTTCTTCATCTTCTCCTCGCCACCCCCCAGAAGGGCCTCCTTCCGGCGCCGCTCCAGGTCCTTCAGCAGCTTTGGATCAATCGGCATGGTCTTCCCTCCGCTCGCTTGCGTTTCCCTTTTCCGCGCAGAATTCCGTCAGCACCCCGTGGGTCGACTTCGGGTGCAGAAAGGCCACCAGCTTGTTCGCCGCCCCCTCGAACGGTTCCTCATGGATCAACCGCGCCCCCGATGCCGCCGCCGCCGCCAACTGCCCGCCAATGTCGTCCGTCCGGAAGGCCAGATGGTGGATCCCTTCCCCGTTCTTTTCCAGGTATTTCGCGATCGGGCTCTCCGGGTCCGTCGCCTCCAGCAGCTCCAGGTGCACTTCCCCAACATGGAAAAAGGCCGTCCGCACCTTCTGCGAGGCCACTTCCTCCACCTTCTCGCACCGCAGCCCGAGCGTCTCTTCATAATAGCGGATGCCTTCCTCCAGGCTCTTTACCGCGATTCCTATGTGATCGATCTGTTGTATCATCTTTTTCTTATCTTACCCTTTACTCCTTTTATTAATTTCATTGACTCGCTCAGGACAAGTCTAAAATTAATAAAACTTAAAGGAAAATTTTCCAGTATTAGAAAAATTAATGAAAAAAAACGGCCCTGGCCGGGGACGGACACATCCACCTGCCGCCGAGGGGCGGAACGATTTCAAAATACAAAGCAATGGCAACAGGGAAAATGAAAAAAACGGACAGCGGGCGGCTGCTGAGCGAATTTGCGCCGCACAGCTATGCGGAATGGAAAGCGGCGGCGGAGCAGCTTCTGAAGGGGCGGTCCTTCGAGAAGACGCTTTTGACGCCGACCCACGAAGGATTTGAACTGGAACCGATCTACACCCGGGAGGTGCTGGAGAAGCTGGTTCACCTTGGGGATGCGCCTGGGATGGGCAGCCGGGTCCGGGGTTCCCGGGTGGAGGGGGACCTGGAAAGCGGATGGTTGGTGTCGCAGGAATTGAGCGCCCCGACCGCGGAGCAGCTCAACGGGGTACTGCTGAAGGAGCTGGAGAACGGGCAGAACGAATTGAACCTCTGGCTGGACAAGCCGACCCGGCGGGGGGTGGACGCGGACTCCGCGAATCCGGAGGAGATCGGGGTTTGCGGGGTATCCCTTGGGACGGTCGAGGACGTGAGAACCCTGCTGAAGGGGGTTCATCCGGAAATGATTTCCCTGCACCTGCGCAGCGGGGCGGCCGCAGCCGGGGTGTACGCCCTGCTGGTGGCGACCCTACGCGAAGCGGGGGTGGATCTGGCGAAGGTCCGTGGCTGCCTGGGAATGGACCCGATCGGGTGGCTGGTGGAGACCGGCGAGCCGGGGGCAGAGGAGGGAACCCTTCACCAGGCGATGGCCGGACTGCTGCGGCATGCGGCGCTGGTCATGCCGGGCATGCAGGTGATCGACGTCCAGGGGCATGCCTACCACAACGGGGGCGGCAGCTCGGTCCAGGAGATGGCGGCGGTGCTGGCCACCGCGGTGGCGTATCTGAGGGAAATGGTCGGGCAGGGAATCTCCCCGGAAAGCATTTCCCGGCGGATGCGGCTCTCGGTCTCGGTGGGCGGGAATTTCTTTCTCGAAGTAGGCAAGCTGCGGGCGCTGCGGATGCTCTGGAACCGCGTGCTGGAGGCGTTTGAGGTACCGGAAGCGGCGCGAACGATCCATCTGCACGCGCGCACGGGATTGTGGAACAAGACGGTTTTCGATCCCTATGTGAACATGCTGCGGACGACCACGGAGGCCTTTGCCGCGGTGGTCGGGGGCTGTGACAGCCTCCACGTCGGCCCCTTTGACGAGGTTTTCCGGGAGAGTGACGCCTTTTCCCGGCGGATCGCGCGGAACACGCACGCGATTCTCGCGGAGGAATGCGGCCTGTCGCGGGTGGTGGACCCGGCGGGTGGATCCTGGGCGGTGGAGTCCCTCACGGACCGGATGGCCGCCGAAGCATGGCAACAGTTCCAGCAGATCGAGGCGGACGGGGGCATTCTCGCGGTGCTGAGATCGGGCAAGCTGCAGGAGCAGGTGGAGGCGACCCGGCAGGAAAAGGCCCGCAATATCCAGCGGAGGAAGGAGGTCCTTGTGGGGATCAACAACTACCCGAATGCCGGGGAGAAACTGCTTCCCCCCGCGAAGATTGATTACGCGGCGGCGCGGAAGGAGCGCATGGCCGCCCTCGAGGCATGGAAGTCGGGCCGGGATGGGGGAAGGGTGGAGGCCCTCCTTGCCCGGGTGCGCGATGCCGGGGGCGAGCCATTGATCGAGGGCCTTGTCGAGGCCGCCGCGGCGGGCGCCACCCTCGGCGAGCTGCATGCCGCCGCGCTGACGGGCAATTCCACGGTTCGGGTCGAGCCGGTGCGGCTGAAGCGGGCGGCGGAGGACTTCGAGAAGCTGCGATTCGCCTCGATGGCCCTGGCCGGGGCCGGGACGGCGCCGACCGTGCACCAGCTCAATCTGGGGCCCTCGCGCAGGTACCGGGTCCGGGCGGACTGGACCAGCGCCTTTTTCCAGGTGGCGGGGCTCCAGGTTCTCAACCGGGATGATTATGCCGGGGTGGAGGAAGCCCTCGTGGCGCTGCAGTCCGGCGGCGCGCGTGTCGCGATCATCACTTCCGACGACGAAACCTATGCGGAGCTGGTGGTTCCCATGGCGCGGGCGGTCAAGGAGTCCGACCCCGGGATCACCGTGCTCGTGGCCGGCGCGCCCGGCGAACAGGAGCAGGCATGGCGGGACGCCGGGGTGGATGATTTCGTCCATGTCCGGGTAAACAATTACACCTTCAACCGCGCGCTCCTTGAGTCGATGGGCGCGCAACTGTAACCCGAGGAATTCACCTTGCAAAAAGTCACCAGAAAATGACGACAACACCTGATTTCACCAAACTCACCCACAAGTGCGCCCCGGCGAAGGCCGGCTACGATGCCTGGAAGGCCGCGCTGGAGAAAAAGACCGGCAAGCGTGCCGGGGATTACCTGTGGGACACCATGGAGCAGATCCCGGTCAAGCCGCTTTACACGGCGGAGGACCTCGAGGGGATGGAGCACCTGGATTACCAGGCCGGGATCGCGCCGTTCCTTCGCGGGCCGTATGCCACGATGTACGTCTTCCGCCCCTGGACGGTCCGCCAGTACGCGGGCTTTTCCACGGCCGAGGAATCCAACGCCTTCTACCGGCGCAACCTCGCCGCGGGCCAGAAGGGGCTGTCCGTCGCCTTCGACCTCGCCACCCACCGCGGTTACGACAGCGACCACGAGCGGGTGGTCGGGGATGTGGGCAAGGCCGGTGTGGCGATCGATTCGATCCTGGACATGCGGATCCTTTTCGACCGGATCCCCCTGAACAAGGTTTCCGTGTCCATGACCATGAACGGGGCGGTGCTTCCGGTGATGGCCTTCTACATCGTGGCCGCCCTCGAGCAGGGGGCCAGGCTGGAGGAGCTGGCGGGAACCATCCAGAACGACATCCTCAAGGAGTACATGGTGCGGAACACCTACATCTACCCACCGATCCCCAGCATGCGGATCATTGCGGACATCTTCGAGTTCACCTCGCGGAAGATGCCACGGTTCAACTCGATCTCGATTTCCGGCTACCACATGCAGGAGGCCGGGGCCACCGCGGACCTGGAGATGGCCTACACCCTGGCCGACGGGCTGGAGTACATCCGGGCCGGGATTGATGCGGGGATCGACATTGACGCCTTCGCCCCCCGGCTGAGCTTCTTCTGGGCGCAGGGGAAGAACTATTTCATGGAGGTGGCCAAGATGCGGGCCGCACGCCTGCTCTGGGCGAAGATCGTCAAGCAGTTCAACCCGAAGAACCCGAAGTCGCTGGCCCTGCGGACGCATTCCCAGACCAGCGGCTGGAGCCTTACCGAGCAGGATCCCTACAACAACGTGACGCGGACCTGCATCGAGGCGATGGCGGCCGCGCTCGGGCACACCCAGAGCCTGCACACCAACGCCCTTGACGAGGCGATCGCCCTGCCGACGGACTTTTCAGCCCGCATCGCCCGCAACACGCAGCTCTTCCTGCAGGAGGAGACCGGGATCTGCAAGATCATCGATCCATGGGGCGGCAGTTACTATCTGGAGGCCCTCACCGACGCCCTGAAGGAGCGGGCATGGGAACATATCCAGGAAATCGAGGGCCTCGGCGGAATGGCCAAGGCCATCGAGACCGGCCTGCCCAAGATGCGCATCGAGGAGGCGGCGGCCCGCCGCCAGGCGCGCATCGACAGCGGACGGGAGACGATTGTCGGGGTCAACAAATACCGGCTGGAAAAGGAGGATCCCCTGGAAATCCTCAATGTGGACAACACCGCCGTGCGGGAGGCACAGATCCGCCGGCTGGGCGAACTCCGGAAAGGCCGCGACGAATCCGCCTGCCGTCAATCCCTTGAGCGCCTCACCCGGGCGGCAGCCGGGGAAATCAAGGAGAACCTGCTGCAACTGGCAGTGGAAGCCGCCCAGGCAAGGGCCTCCCTCGGGGAAATTTCCCAGGCCCTGGAGAAAGTCTATGGTCGCCATCAGGCGGTGATCCGTTCCATTAGTGGGGTGTACAGCAGTGAATACGGGGATATGAATGAAATAGAGAAGATCCGGGCCCGCACGGACGCCTTCGCGGAGAAGGAGGGCCGCCGCCCGCGCATCATGGTCGCCAAGATGGGACAGGACGGGCATGACCGCGGGGCCAAGGTCGTGGCCACGGCCTATGCCGACCTCGGATTCGATGTCGACATCGGCCCGCTTTTCCAGACGCCCGAGGAAACGGCCGCCCAGGCGGTCGAGAACGACGTCCATGTCGTCGCCATGAGCTCCCTCGCCGCGGGCCACAAGACCCTGCTGCCGAAACTGGTCGAGGCTCTTGGGAGGCACGGGCGCGAGGATATTCTCGTCGTGGTCGGCGGGGTCATCCCTGCCCAGGATTACGAGGAATTGTACGACAAGGGGGCCGCCGCCATTTTCGGCCCGGGAACCATCATCACCGAATCGGCAAGGAAAGTCCTCGACCTGCTCGAGAGCCAGCACGCCGAGTAGGCTTTGATTTTCCACACGGAGTCGCGGAGAACTTTTTTGGTTCTTCCAAGATTCTTGTGGAAGGAGCATGCGGGCGGGGTGCCGACCGCATGCCGGCAGGCATGCCAAGAAGGTAGCCGGGGGTTGAGCC
>JBNGDP010000065.1:0-20304 GCA_049975345.1 Oceanipulchritudo sp.
GTCTTCGCGCGTGAACGCGCTACTCGAAGGTGGACGGAACTCGCGACTTGAAGCGGGCGGTTTACGCTAAAGGGGCAAAATCAGGCATTTAAGGGAATTCCCGTTGAAACAATTCCACCACAACCAAGACTGAATTCAGATGCACAAACAGCTCTCCTTTGCCCTTGTGATCCTGCTGGCCGGCGGCCTGCTCTGGTTCGGCCTGCGGGGCCGCGAAAGCGCTTCCGGGGCACCCTGTGACAGCCATGCCGCAACGGCTGAAAAGGTGTCCGCAAAAGCGGAGGAGCCGGCGGCTTTGCCGTCCCCGAAAGCGGTCCTGGATGCCGCGCCGCCGCAGAACGATTCGCGCTGGCCAAAGGCGGCGGTCCTGGAGCGCGGCGAATTTGCCACCAACAGCAGCGACATCACCCGCCGGGTGACCCTGCTGCAAGTGCCCGACATGCCCTACCCGGTACGGGTGGAGGAGCACCTGCGTCACACCCGGGAGGGGGTTGGCGAAGTGCTGAAGCTTACCGAAATGGTGGCTGACCGGGTGATCGTGCGGCTGCCGGAGGGGGTGAGCCCGGATAACTTTGACGCGGCCTTCGCAAGTGGAAACATGCGCATTCACAAGCGGATCAGTTCGCTGGGAATTTACACGGTCTCGATCCCCATGAGCCTGGAAGGGGTTCCCGACGCCCGCGCCCTGCTCGAAATGCATCCGCATCTGGCCCGGTACGCGGAACCCGACCATATCGTTCATGCAACCGAAACCCCGGACGATCCGCGGTATCTTGACGGTTCCCTCTGGGCCTTGCACAACACCGGCCAGGACGGCGGACTCGACGATGCCGACATTGACGCGCCCGAGGGCTGGGCCATCCGCAACAGCGCCGGGAATATTGTGGCGGCTGTGATTGATACCGGCGTGCGCTATACCCACGAGGACATCGCCGCCAACATGTGGGTCAATCCCGGCGAGGACGGCTTCGACGCTTTCGGCCTTTCCAAACGCACCAATGGTGTCGATGACGACGAAAACGGCTATGCTGACGACGTGCACGGCATCAACGTCGTTGAGGAAAGCGGCAACCCGATGGACGACAACCGCCACGGCACCCATTGCGCGGGCACGATCGCCGCAGTTGGAAACAATGCCATGGGCGTGGTCGGCGTCGCATGGGAGGCGAAAATCATGGCCCTGAAATTCATGGGCGCCGCTGGTGATGGCGCCATTTCCGGCGCCATCCGCTGTATCGACTATGCTGTGGCCATGGGAGCCGACCTGACCTCCAATTCCTACGGTGGCAGCGATTACAGCCAGGCGCTCTTCGACGCGATTAGCATGGCCCGCGATGCCGGCCAGCTTTTCATTGCGGCGGCCGGCAACAACTCCGCGGACAACGATGTGATGGAAACCTATCCCGCCAACCTGCGTCTTGAAAATATCATCTCCGTTGCCGCGACCACCCGCGACGATACCCTCGCCGACTTTTCCAACTTCGGTTCGGGAAGTGTGGAAATCGGCGCACCCGGCGAAAACATCCTCTCCCTTGGCATTGAATCCGATTTCCATTACCTCAGCCTGAGCGGCACCTCGATGGCCACCCCGCACGTGGCCGGACTCGCCGCCCTCCTTCATGCCCAGTTTCCTGAAAGCGACGCCTTCGGAATCCGCAACCGCCTCCTTCGTGGTGGCCGGCCCCTCCACGACCTGGAAGGAAAGACCAACTCCGGTTGCGTGATCAACCTGCCGGGCGCCCTCACCACCACCACGGATGCCCCGCCCAACGACTCCTTCGCCGAGGCTTTTCCGATCGGACCGGATCCCGATACCGTCCGCTCCACCAACCGGCACGCCACTTCCGAACCCGGCGAGCCCCAGCACGCCGGCTTCAACGGGAACTCCGTCTGGTACCGGTATGAGGCTGCCACCCCCGGAACCACCATCGTCCATACGCTCCATTCCTCTTTCGACACGGTCCTTGCGGTTTACACCGGGGATTCCGTCGACGCCCTTACCCTGGTCGCCGCCAACGACGACGATGGGGCACGTTCCACCAGCCGCCTCTCTTTCGAAGCCGTGGCCGGCACCACCTACCACCTTGTCCTGGCCGGCAAAAACGGCACGCAGGGATACCTCGAGCTCGGGGTCGCGGGCCCTCCCCGCGAGGATAACCTTGCCAATGCCGCCGTCCCTTCCCGTTTCCCCTTCACCTACTCAAGTGACAACACCCTTGCCTCCCGCGAGTCCGGGGAAGCCCTTCACGCCGGCGAACCCGGCGGTGGTTCCCTCTGGGTGCGCTTCAGCCTTGCCGACTGGGGCGTTGCCTCGCAAAACATCGTCCTGACAACGGCTGGCTCATCCATCGACACGCTGCTGGCCGTCTACACGGCCCCCGTTCCCGACCCGTCGCCAGCTGAACTCGTTGCGGTCGCCTCCAACGACAATGCCTCCTACGGCGATACCCAGTCCGAAGTCTCGTTTATGGCCGATAGCACCAGCACCTATTGGATTGCCATTGACGGAAAGAACGACGCCCGTGGCGCGGTGAAACTCTGGGGCCACCCCAAGCCGGTCAACGATGACTTTGACGACTCGCTGACCCTCCCATCCGAAACCGAGGTGTCCCGCCCGGTCTCGTTGACGGACCTATACCATGCCACCCGGGAGCCCGGCGAGCCCATCCACGACAACGCAAGCCTGGGCACCTCCCTCTGGTGGACATGGTCGCCACCTGTGCCCGGTGCCTACGTCCTGCGTACCAACGCCAACACCTCCCTGGGTGTCTACATTGGCTCGTCAGTCGAGTCCCTCACCCTCGCCGCCCCGGACCAGAACGACGGCGCCACCGTCAGCCACGTTCTTCTCGCTGATGCCGTCCCGACAACCACCTACCGCATCGCGCTTGACCAGCGTGAAGCATCCGCATACCTGCGCGAGGTTCAGCTTTACATCGAGCCCTTTGCGGTCGTCTCCTATGACAATCTGGCCTCAGCCGAAACAATCGTCGGTATCCCCTCCGGCGAAAACCCGTTCAGCGGCTCCAACAGGAACGCCACCCTGGAACCCGGCGAGCCAACCGATTTCGGCTACATGGAGCGTACCGTCTGGGTCAAGTGGACCGCGCCCATCTCCGGCCTCTTCGCCGCCCACACGCACTGGAGTTCGTTCAATTCAAGCCTTGCCGTGTACAGCGGGCCCGCCGTGGCCACGGACTTCAGCCAGCTCGCCTTGATCAAGAATGATTGGGATGCGGGGATCTTTGATGACGCCTGGTTCAGTTTCGATGCGGTCGCGGGCCAGACCTACTATTTCCAAATCGGCGGGGATGATGCGGCCGAATTCGGCGACTTCCAGCTGGCCATCGAAGCGTTCGCGCCTCCAGCCAATGACCATCTCGCCGCTGCCGAGATCCTCACCGGCTTCTTCGTCCAGCGGCTGGTCCCCAACTTCGGCGCCACCCGTGAGCCGGGTGAGCCCGATCACGCCACCAACGACGACTGGCATAACGACGACGACATCTTCTACTTCACCGAGGTCGAGCGCGCCTATCAGACCCTCTGGTACAAATGGACGCCGGTCGATTCCTCCCAGGCCCGCCGTACCACTGCGGGCACTTTCGGATCCGGCACCTACACCGTTGTCGCCGTCTACGAAACCACCGCCGTCAACCCCACCTTCGCCGATCTTTCCATGGTGACGCCCGGGGCCAGCATGATGTGGGGGTCCTGGTGGCCATGGGGCGAGATCAGCTGGAACGCCGAACCCGGTAAAACCTATTATATCATGCTGGGAACCGATTTGGAGGACAACTACGAGGAACTGGCCTTCACCTTCTGGCAGAATCCGAATGACGATTTCGCCACCCGCGAGGTCATCCCCTCCCAATCCACCGTCAGCGTCCACGGAGCCAACTACGCGGCCACCCGCGAAAGCGGGGAGCCCACCATCACCAATCCCTGGGGCTCCATGGGCGGACGCTCCCAGTGGTACGAATGGACGGCCCCCGAAAGCGGGCTCTTTGTCATCGACACCTACGGCTCCCATAACAAGAGCTACTTCGGCCGCATGTCGCCGATTCCCGCCCGCAACACGATGCAGATGCTGCTCGGGGTGTACACCGGTGATTCTCCAACCAACCTTGCGACCGTCGCCACCAACGCTGGTGTATCCATCCATGACTACAATGCGCGCATCATCTTCAATGCGGTCAAGGGGACCTCCTACAAGATCGCCCTCGACACCCGTGTGGGCCCCGGCTCTGTCCTCAATGAGCACCGCACCCAATGGGTCTACCGTTGCCTCACCCAGCTCAACATCTCCCGTGGCATCCTGCCCAATGACAATCTGGCCGACGCCAAGGTCATACAGGGAACCCATCACGATGAATTCATCGACATCTCCTTCGCCACCCGCGAGCCCGGCGAGCCCAGCCATGGCGGGCGGGCCATGAAATCCGCCTGGTGGAAATGGGTGGCCCCCGAATCCGGCGATTTCCGCGTTGCCACCGCCAGTGACATTTTCGCCGACAACCACAACCGCAAGCCGGGCATCGCCGTCTATGAGGGACCCTACTTCAACCCGGCCTTCCCTGATCTCGTCGAATTGGCGTCGGACGACGGCGGCCCCGACCGGCACAATCCCGCCCGCACCTCGTTCAACGCCATTGCCGGCCACACATACTACATCGCCGTCGACACGGGCGGGGCCGACAACGACTTTTACGGGTTCGGGACCGGCCTCTTCCTCGGCCACGCCCCCCCAAATGATGATTTTGAAAACGCCACCGTTGTCAGCGGGTCGCGTGCTGTCGCGCAGGGCCACAATATCGGGTCCACCGAGCAAGCCGGCGAGCCGAACATTGATCCGAACTGGAAAAAAGCCGGCGCCACCAACAGCTCCGTCTGGTGGCGGTGGACCGCCCCCGCCTCGGGCCCGGTCACCATCGGCAACGAACCCGGTTCCTTCATCTACACCGAATTGGGGGTCTACACCGGCACTTCGGTCAACGCGCTCACCGAGGTGGCCAAGGAGATCACCTCCATCCACTTTGACAACGGCGATAGCTATGAAAAACGTGTGGACCTCGGTTGCCGCACCGTCACCTTCAATGCCGTCGCCGGCACCACCTACCACATCATGCTCAACGGCAGCGGCTGGCAAAAAACCTCCCAGGGCCTGATCACGTTGACCATTACGGGACAACCCGGCATCCCATTCGCCCCTGAAAACATCGTGGCTCACCGGATCAACGATGTGCGCGTCGACCTCATGTGGACTCCCGTCGCTGTTGATGCGGCAAACTACGTGATCGAGCGGTCCGCATCCGATTCCGGCCTCTGGCAGCAGGTCTTCGACTCGGGCGAATCCGACACCGCCACATGGAGCGACCTCGACGCCACCGGCCCCTTTCATTACCGGGTCCGGGCCCAGGGGCCCGGGGGTGTGAGCGAATGGGTCACCGTCCACTCTGAGGCCAACACGCCCCCGACCATTACCGCCATTCCACCCCAGGTACTGCCCCAAAACTCAGTCGGGCCGGTCATTCCCTTCTCTGTTCATGACCATGAAACCGAAGCCTCCGCGCTGACCGTTTCCATTGCCAGTTCCAATACCGCCATCTTCCCGCTCGCTGGCATTGCTCTGGACGGCACCGGCCAAGACCGCTCCCTGCGGCTGATTCCGGCATTCAACCATCCAGGGGCAGCGGTCATAACCCTCACCGTCAGCGACGGCGTTCTGGCCGCCTCCACTTCGTTCACCGCGGTGGCCGCCATGTCGCCCATTGTCGACGCTTCCGCCCTCCCCGCATGGCGGAACTTCTTCTTCGGAACCACGGATCCTTTGGGCGAAGCGGCGGATGATGCCGATCCAGATGGCGATGGACTTCACAATCTGCTGGAATTTGCCTTCGATTCCGATCCTCGCAATGCCGCTGATGGACCCTTGCCGCAACCGGGAATTTCCCGGGTTTCCGGGCCCCCTTCACTCACGCTCAGCTTCACGCCGGAAGTGGTGGCCGGGTTGCGGTTTTTCATTGAACCGCGGAACGATCCCAGCTTTTCGCAGGATCCAGTCGAAGTGACGGGATCCCTGCAGCAAGGTATACCGTACTTGTACCTGGACAGTTCCGATCTGAACTCAACCCCGTCCCGCTTTCTCCGCCTTCTGGTCACCCCGACGTCAGCCCGCCCATGACCCCGTCGCCTTCGAGTAGCGTCCCGCTTCGAGCCGTACAGCTTCGAGTCGTACAGCTTCGAGTCGTCCCGCTTCGAGTAGCGCGTTCACGCGCGAAGACGGTCGCGAACGCCGGGCCCGGGTCTTCGCGCGTAAACGCGCGACTCGGAGGCGGGCGCGACTCGGAGGCGACGCGCGACGCGAAGCGGGCGGTTTACTCTAAAGGCGCAAATTCAAGCGTTTAAGGGAATTCCGGTTGAAACAATTGGGCCGCAAACAAGACTGGATTCAGATGCACAAACAGCTCTCCCTCGCCCTTGTGATCCTGCTGGCCGGCGGCCTGCTCTGGTTCGGCCTGCAGAGCCGCGAAAGCGCTTCCGCGGCACCCCGTGATGGCCATGCCGCAACGGCTGAAAGGGCTTCCGCAAAAGCGGAGGCGCCGGCGGCTTTGCCGGCCCCGAAAGCGGCCCCGGATGCCGCGCCGTCGCAAAACGATTCGCGCTGGCGGAACGCGGCGGTCCTCGATCGGGGGGAGTTCGCCACCGGGAGCGCGGGCATCATGCGCCGGGTGAGCCTGCTGGAGGTGCCGGATCTGCCCCACCCGGTACGGGTGGAGGAACATGTCCGGCGCGGGCCGGACGGGCGTGAGGACATCCTCAAGCGCGAGGAGATGGTGGCCGACCGGATCATCGTGCGCTTTGCCGAGGGGGTAAAAGCGGAGAACTTTGAAGCGGCCTTTGCGGAGGAAGGCATCCGGATCCTGAAGCAAATCAGCTCGATCGGATTGTACGAGGTATCCATCCCCCTGTCCCTTGACGGCGTTCCCGCAGCACGGGACGCGCTGGCGCGCCGCCCCGACATCGCCCATTACGCCGAGCCGGATTACATTGTGCACGCGATGGTTGTCCCGAATGACCCCCGCTGCGCCGACGGCTCGCTGTGGGGCCTCGACAACACCGGCCAAAGTGGCGGCACGGTCGACATCGACATCGACGCACCGGAGGGCTGGGACATCCGCACCGGGGCGGACGGAATCATCGTCGGCGTGATCGACACGGGGGTGCGCCACACCCACGAGGACCTCGCCGCCAACATGTGGATCAATCCCGGTGAAAGCGGACTTGACGAATTCGGCAACGACCGTGCTGCCAACGGCATCGACGACGACAACAACGGCGCGATCGACGACGTCCACGGCATCAACGCGATCAGCGAGGATCCGGTCAAGCGCGGCAACCCGACGGATGACCACGGCCACGGCTCGCACACGGCGGGCACCGTCGGGGCGGTCGGCAACAACGGGCTGGGCGTGGCCGGCGTGGCATGGAACGTGCGGATCATGGCGCTGAAGTTCCTCTCCGCGTCCGGAAGCGGCGCGTTGAGCGACGCCATCGAGTGCATGGAGTACGCGCTCGCAAACGGGGCGCGCCTGCTCAGCAACAGCTGGGGCGGCGGCCCCTATAACGAGGCCCTGATTGACATGCTCCGCCTGCTGCGCGACAACGGCGTCGTCTTCGTCGCCGCGGCGGGCAACGACGGCTCCAGCAACGACGCGGTGCGGGTCTACCCGGCCAGCTACGCCGTCGAGAACGTGGTGGCGGTGGCCGCCCTCGACCGCACCGGCGCGCTCGCCGGGTATTCGAATTTTGGATACGGGACCGTGCAGGTGGCCGCGCCCGGCAACGACATCCTCTCGGCGGGAATCGAAAACGACGCCGATTACGCGACCATGAGCGGCACCTCGATGGCCTGCCCGCACGTGACCGGCATCATGGCGCTGATCGCCTCGGAGTATCCGGATGAGGACTACACGGCCCATATCAACCGGCTGCTCGGTTCCGCGGCGCCGCTCGAAAGCCTGCACGGCAAGGTCCTGACCGGCGGCTGCGCCAACCTTTTTGGCGCACTCGGCGCATCCTCGCCGCATCCCTTCAACGACGATTTCGCGGATGCAGCCGTGCTTGAGGGCACGGAAATCACGCTCCGCTCGAACAACCGCCACGCCACCACCGAGGCGGACGAGCCGCCCCATGCGGGTCCGGATTCCGGAGCCAGCGTATGGTGGAGGTGGACCGCCCCCGCCCCCGGCCTCGCCATCCTGAACCTCGACGGCAGCGGCTTCGACACGCGCGCCGCGGTCTACACCGGAGACTCCCTCGCCACGCTGGTACTCGTGGCGGAAAACGACGATTTTGAGGGCGGCGCGCACAGCCGCCTGCAATGGATCGCGGAAGAGGGCGTCACCTACCATGTCGCGGTGGCCGGCGCCCCCGGCGCGGAGGGGCTTGTCCAGTTGTCGCTGTCCGGGCCGCCGGAGAATGACAACCTTGCAAGGGCGGCCGTCCTCGCGGACGTGCCGGCCATTGTCATCTCCAACTCGCTCAACGCGACCGCCGAACCGGGCGAGCCGTCGCACGCCGGCCAGCCCGCCAAGCGCTCACTGTGGTGGAAATGGACGGCGGGCTCCAGCGGCAAGGTGGTGTTCGCCACCGAGTACACCGTCTTCGACGCGGTCATCGCCGTCTACACCGGCCCGGTCGACCAGCCTGAAATGGCGGACCTCGTGCTCCTCGCGCAAAACGACGACAACAACTTCGGCGGTACATGGGCGGAGGTGAAATTCGAGGCCGTTCCGGGGGAAACCTACTACATCGCCGTCGACCACAAGTCCGGCGAGGAGTCCGTGGCATGGCTGAACACCTTCCGGCCGGAGGTGAACGACGATTTTGCCGACCGCTTCCGCCTGCCGGGGGATGCCTTCAACGTCACCGCCATGAACATCCTCGCCACCTTCGAGGCGGGCGAGCCCGACCACGACGGCAACGGCTCCGGCTATTCGCTCTGGTGGGAGTGGACTCCCGACAGCAATGGTGACTTTCTCATTACAACGGATGGCAGCATGATGTCCACCGCCCTCGGTGTCTACACCGGCAACCGGGTCGACCGGCTGGATGGGATCGCCAGCGACTCGTACTCCGGTCCCAACGCCTCCAGCCAGGTGGTCGTCCGCGCAAGCGCCGGCCAGTCCTACCAGATCGCCGTCGACAAGCAGCTATCCGGGGGGTATTTCGGCACGATCCGGCTCGGCATCGCGCCGATCGTGCTGCCGCCCAACGACGCCTTCGCCGATGCGACCGAAATCACGGAATTCCCTGCCGTCGTCACCGGATTCAACACGGCCGCCACCCGCGAGCCCGGGGAGTATGAAAATCCCAATTACTCCATCAACAACACCGTCTGGTGGAAGTGGACCGCCCCGCGTGACCTGGACGTGGCCGTCTCGACCAACGGCAGCTCATTCGACACCGTGATGGGCGTGTTTTCCGGCACCAGCCTCGGGGCTCTGACGCTGGTTGGCTTCGACGACGAGTCGGGCGTCAACCGGGCCTCCTACCTCCGTTTCAGTGCGGTGGCCGGCACGACCTACCACTTCCAGGTGTCCGGTTACTTCATGGCGGTTGGCGACATCGTCCTCAACCTGGGCGAGTTCGAGCGCCCGGCCAACGACAACCTGCGCGCCGCGGAAGCGCTCACCGGCAACTTCTGCCAGCGCATGGTGGTCAACATCGGCGCCAGCGAGGAGCCCGGCGAGCCCGACCACGCGCCACCCGTCGAGGGCTTGAACTACGACCCCGGCGGCACCTCCATCTGGTACAAGTGGACGCCGGACCCGACCCAATCGGGCCGCACCGTGGCCAGCACCTTTGGCACCGGGTTCGGCACGACCGTCGCCGTCTACGAGGGCCCCGCCGAAAATCCCTCCTACGCGCAGCTCACCCTCGTCACCGCCAACACCCACCGCGGCGACAACAACGGCTGGGGCCAGGCCGCGTGGAATGCCGTGGCGGGAAAAATCTACTACATCGTCCTCGACGGCGATTACGGTCAGACCGGCCAGATGGCATTCTCCTTCTGGGTCGGGCCGGAGCAGGACCTGTTCGCGCGGCGGGTCCTCCTCACAGGATCCGCGGTGGTCACCGAGGGCGTCGCCAACTTCGGCGCGACCAAGGAACCCGGCGAGCCCAAGCACGCCGGCAACCGCGGTGGCAAGTCGCTCTGGTGGGAATGGATGCCCCCCGAGGACGGCCTGTACCGGATCCACACGCGCGGCAGCCGCTACAACAGCAGCTGGGGTAGCCATTATCTGGATACACTGCTTGCCGTCTACACCGGCACCTCCGTGTCCGCGCTCTCCCCCGTCGCCTCCAACGACGACATCAGCCGCACCAACCTTTCCAGCGAGGTGGTGTTCGCCGCCTCCGCCGGCACCGCCTACAAGATCGCCGTGGATGGCAATAACAACTCCGAGGACGCGATTTTCGCGGCCGCCGGCCTGGTTGTGCTGGACATCGCGCCGTTCGCCGGCCCGGACAACGACGATTTCGCCGACGCCATGGAGGTCCACGGCCCGGAGGTCGGCATCGCGGCCAGCCTGCTCGGCGCGTCGCGCGAAAGCGGCGAGCCGCTCCATGCCGGCAAGGCCAGGCGCTCCCTGTGGTGGCGGTGGACGGCCCCCGATTCCGGCGAGTACTTCGCCGCCAACGCCGGCGCCATCTACCTTGAGCAGCCCAGCCGCAAGCCGGGCGTCGCCGTCTACACCGGCATCGCCGTCGAGGCCCTCACCGCGGTCGCCAGCGGCAGCAACACCGAATGGAAGGCGGCCGGCATCGCCCGCGCGCGCTTCACCGCCGAGGCCGGGCAGACCTATCACATCGCCATCGACGACTCCGACGAGGCGATGCGGCACGCCGTCCACCTCATGATCAACAAGGCGCCCGCCAATGACAATTTCGCCGACGCCGCCGAGATCATCGGCCGTTCCGCCACGGTCTCCTCCCACAACCTCGGCGCCACCGAAGAGGCCGACGAACCGCAGATTGAGTCATGGAAGGATCCCGCCGCGCACAACACCTCCGTCTGGTGGAAGTGGACCGCCGGGGCCAGCGGCACCACTCACGTCGACACCCTCGGCAGCGCGATCTTCAGCATCATGGGCGTCTACACCGGCGATTCCCTCGCCACCCTCAGCCAGGTCGCCGTCAACGACAGCACCGGCCGCGCCCCCGATTATCATAACATCATTGAGGACAAGATGCGCGCCGGCTGCGCCCAACTCGACTTCAACGCGGTCGCCGGAACCACCTACTTTTTCATGGTCTGCGGATCCTATTACGACCGCAGCTCGCAGGGCCGGGTCGTCCTCTCCGTCGAGGGGCCGGCCGGCACGCCGCTCGCCGCTCCCGCCAAGTTCAGCGCATCCGCGACCGGCACCGACGCGGTCACCCTCTCATGGCAGGATAAAAGCAACGGCGAGGACGGCTTCGCCATCGAGCGCGCCCACGCAGACGGTGAATTTGTCCAGATCGCCGTCACCGCTGCCGAGGCGACTTCCTTCGCGGATGCCTCCCTCGAACCGGGCACGCTCTACCGCTACCGCGTCCGCGCCATCGGTTATGAAGCGTCCGCATGGTCGTCCGTCCTCTCCGTGCAGACCCGTTTCATCACCCACCCCAGCTACGCCGGCTGGGCGGCCGCCCACTTCACACCGGAACAGCTCGCCGATCCCACCCTCGCCGGCCACGCCGCCGATCCGGACACCGATCTCCTCCCCAACAAGCTCGAGTACCTCCTCATGCTCGATCCATGGACCGATGATTCGGGCGCGAACCGCTATCCCCTCATCGAACTCGTCGAAATCGACGGCTTGAATTACCTGAGCTGTCATTTGAGCTGGTCACTGGATGCCGCCGATGCCACCCCCATCCTGCAGGCCAGTTCCGACTTGTCCATCTGGGAGAACATCCCTCTCGATGATCCCGCCCTGCACCTCTTCATCCTCGACGAGCCCGCCGTCAATCCCCAGCGCCGCACCCTCACCATCCGCGATGTCGCACCCATCGGCCCCGGACGCGTGCTGCGGCTGATAGCAGACTAATCCCCAAGGTAGGCGAAAGCCGCCGCTTCAAGATCTGACATGAAATCCTCCGGCAGATGTCCAGAAGTCCCAAGGATCCGGAGCTTGTTTATTTGCCGGATTCCGGGGATCACCGCAAAGCTCGGGCGGAGCTCATTGATTTCGGGGACAGCAAGCCGCAGTGGCCAGATGTGTGGCGGTCGGGTTGACAACGGAATCACGACAACCGTGGGCAGCAGCAGGTTCTGCTCGGAGTTGGACAGGATGACCGCCGGACGGGTCTTCCCGAATTCAGGTGGGCTTTGGTCTTCCAGATTAACCCGGACTATCGTTCCCCGCCTCATCTGGAGCTTGCTTTGGTTGTCTCCTGTGGTGCCTTGGCCAGATCCGCCTGCTCCCATGTCTCCAGTTCATCGGCGAGCGTGGGATCGGCCTGCGCCGCCTTGCAATAGGCTTCAGCCGCCTTGCGCATGCGTGAACGCTGCACGCGATACTGGACCGCCTTCCGCACGTAGGCGGTTAAGGTCTCCCCTGGCTCCAGGTCACTCGCAACTTCCTCCACCAGTGACCCGTCCAGTTTGACTGTCGTATCCGCCCTTTTCATCGCCCGGGAGCATGCAAAAATATCCAATGAGCGTCAATTCCGATTTTTAATTGTATACCATAAAGGCATACAAAATAATACTTCTCAACTGGGAGCCTGATTCAGCGCGCACCCTCACCAGATACGCTTGAGCCCGTAGCGGTCGAACACCGGGTCGCGGCTGATGATCTGAAGCTTCCGCCGCCGGGCCTGGATGACCTGGATGCGGTCGAACGGGTCGCCCTGCACGGGCTCCAGGGCGCGCACGCCGGCGGCGTCGCCGATCTCCACCCCGAGCAGTTCGAAGCCGTTGTCCTCGAGGATGCGTGGCAGATCCGTTTCCAGATCATAGGGGAGCTTCAGCTTGCCGATACCGACCTTGATCGCCGCCTCCCAGATGCTGGCGATGCTCACAAAGCATTCCGTCTCGGCGGACTCCATTGCCTGCGCGGCCTCTTCCGTCAAAACCGGATTGTTTTCAAACAGGGCGATCCAGGCATTCGTGTCGACAAGGTATCTCACACCAAATCCAATTAGCTTTGCATAAGTGCGATATTCATCTCACGGCGACACGGTGAACACGGAGAGAAGATTTAATCTTTAACCGTGATCGCTGTGAGCTCCGTGAGAGATAATTTTATTTAGACAATTCAATTTGAAAGGGGTATCACATGTACTCCTTGAATTCCTCCAGTGGTTCATCGAAATCCGGAGCCATGTAAAATCCCGGGCCCTTGGCGCAGCCGCGCTTCGCCTTCTTGCGCGGCTTGGGCGGCTGCAGCTCGGCCACCCGCTTGCCGTGCCGGGTGATGTACACGGTCTGGCCCTCCTCCACCAGCCGCAACAACTGGGAGAAATGCGTCTTCGCCTCGAATGCGCCCACTTCCTTGATCATGCCAATAAACTGGTCTGACTGGTTTGAATTGTCAAGCCGGGATATTGGACCCTCAATAAGCTATCGCGAGCGCACCGGCAGGCAGACGCTGAAAGTCTCGGCGGCGTCGCCGATGCCGCTGCCGCCGCGGCTGACGGCGGCGAACAGGTGGGTCGGCCGATTGTGCGCGTCGAAAAGCAGCTGCGGTCGCTCGAAATTGCCCAGCTGCTCCGTCGAGCCGTCATCCCAGCGGATAAGCTTGCCATGCAGGATGGGCGGATCGGGGAAAATCCAGGCAACGGCATCCTGGCTCCACGCTTGCACGAGGCACCCCGGCTCTCCCCCGACCGTGCCGGCCATATCCTTGAGGATCATCCGGAACCGTTCGCCGTCGTGCCAGAGGCAGGCATCCTCCAGATCCACTCCTGGAAAGAGCGGGTGCTCCATCAGGGCGGCATAGGGCCCCTGCCACGTGGGCGCGCCGGCCAGGCCAAGCAGGCGCGGCCCGTCGGCCACCGTGCGCGACTTGTAGATCATCCGGACCGATCCGTCGGGCAGGATCCAGGGTGCCGGGTTGGTGGTTGCGATGGCATCCCAATGTCCCGGACGCGGCTCCAGCAACGGCTTGTCCGGACGATTCCACGGCCCGTGCACGCTGTCCGCCCATGCAAGGCCGATGCGCTTGCGCGCCCAGCTCTCCTTGTAAAGCGGGCCTCCCGATTCGACCCTATTCACGTCGACCTCCTTACCCGGATAGGTGCTGCCCATGTAAAAGAGCAGGTATTTTGTCCCCACTTTCCGGATACACGGATTGTGGGCGCTGCGCCCGTCGAAAAAGGCGGGATCGCGTGCCCCGAGCACCACTTCCCTGAACCGATAGGGACCCTCGGGCAACTCCGCTTCCGCACGGACAATCTCCGATGCGAACAACCAGCCCGGGTGAAACGGTATGGTCCGCGGAATCCGGGAAGCAAACAAGTGATACTTTCCATCATCGCCGATCACCGGCGAGGCGCACCAGATCCAGTAATGGTCATCCGCGAACCCGCCCTTTCCAGAGGCCGGGCCCAAATGCAAAACCGCATCACAACCACTCATCGTTTTATGATCTTCTCCGCACCGTCGCGCCCTCGACCCATGTCCCTTCAAGCAGGATCAGCTTGCGGACCTCCGGCACGCCGGTCTCGTTGCGGTTCATCTGGCTGGTGAGGAGATCGACGCTGGCGGAACCGACCTGTTCGGCGCACTCGTCGACCCCGCTGAGGCCGTCGCGGTTTGCCTCGTAGGTGGAAAGCGATATGAAGCCAAGGTCGGCGGGAATGGCCACCTTCGCCTCCTTCAGCCAGAAGTACAAAAGGTTGAGCCCGCTGACCACGACATCCACCCGGTTGTCATTGAGCCATTTGAAGAACTGCCTTTTTGCAATCTCCGTCTCATACAGCACCGGCACGCGCTCGCATTCCGGCTGCTGGCTCTGGAACCAGTAGAAATAGGAAAGGGTGTTGTGGCTGCTGCGGATATCCAGCTCCTTGTTGACGACGAGGCCGATGCGCTTGTAGCCACGCTTGCGCGCCTCCTCAAGGGCAAGCTGGGTGATCTGGTGGCGGTTGTTGCAGATCTGGTTGAAACCAAGGTAGTCGGACGTGTAGGAGGCCGTCACTACGGAAAAGGAATCCCATGGAAGTTCCAGACAACCCATCTCCACCGGGAGGGGCGGAATGAGCAGGCCGTCGATGGCGCGCGTGCGCAGGACCCGAGCGAAAGTGGTCTCGTTGAGACCTTTCGGATTCAGCCAAAAGGGCTCAACGCGGTAGCCAAGAGCGGCCGCCCGTTCACGGGCGCCTTCCAGCAGCCGGCCGTTGTAGGAATTTCTCGGAGGGAGGCGGCCGTCCCCGACGTGGAGATAGGCCAGCACCGGAAAGTCGCGGCTCTGCCGCCTTCCCCGCATGTACTGAAGAAACTGCGCCATCTTGGGATCGGGCACGTAGCCCAACCGGTCGGCGATGTTCCGGATGCGCTTGCGCGTGGCGGGCGGGATGCTCGGATGATTGCGGAAAGCCAGCGACACGGTCATCTGCGAGACCTTCGCCTCCTCGGCGATGTCCTTGTAGGAAACATGCTTGCGGGAAGCCCGCCTGGGTTTCACTTCATCGGACTTTTCTGCCTTTGCTCTCGCCATCGGGAAACGTCCTTCATTGTCCTGCGGTATGCCGTGCTGACGAGGGGACCGTCCAGAAGGGGATCCCCCGTCTGTTCCATCCAGCTGAAGAGGGCATCCTCAAGCCCGGCACGGGTCTGCTCATACTCCGCCACACCGGCCAGATTATGCAGCTCAGCGGGATCCTCCCGCAAGTCATAAAGCTCCTCCGGTTTCCTTGAGCGTAGGAACCGGGTACCCTGCCCGCAATGGGAGGCAAGCATGGCGTAGTCCGGGGCAATTGACGGGCCCGGATTGCCCTCAAAATTGCGGATGTACTTGTACCGCCGGGTCCGAATCGCACGGATCGGGTCATAGCATCCGGAGTAATTGTTCTCACTGAAGACAGCCTTGCGCTCCTCCATGTCGCCGGTCCGCAAAAGGGGAAGCAGGGAACGGCTGGTGGAGGCGCCATCCGGCGGGTCTATTCGGGCCGCATCCAGAAAAGTGGCGAACAGATCAATCTGGCTGACGAGGCCGTCGAAGCGGCAACCGCGCCTTTCCACGCGGGCCCCGCGCATGATCAGGAACACTCCCGTTCCGGCGTCGTAGAGCGTATCTTTGGCCCGGGCGAACGGAAGCCCATGATCGGTGGTCAGGACAAGGAGGGTGTTGTCGAGGCAGTCGGCCTCGCGCAGGGCCGCTGCAATTTCGCCGATCGCGCCGTCCACGGCCTCCATCACGCCCTGGAGCTGGGCCAGCTCGCGGCACGTGCCCGCATCGTCCACGAGATAGGCGGGAACAGTCACCCCGAGGTCGCCGGATTCCGGGAACCATCCCCGGTCCCACGGGCGATGCGCCTCCGGGCTGCCGATCTGGCAGTAGAACGGCTGTCCCGGGCTCCGTCCAGCCAGACATTCCCGCAGCTTGCCGGGCGCGTCCATGAGGGAGTAACCGACATCGACATGGGCGAAGCCGAGATCCCCGGGATCGTCATGCTCATGCTGGAGGCCCAGCAGCCAGGTGGCATAGCCGGCGTCTGTCATGATTTTCCCGATACGCCGCTCGCCGTCATGGAGCCGGAAGGCGTTGTGGCCGTGGACGATTGACAGGACCCCGTTCTGGTGCGGATACCTTCCGGTGATCACGGCCGAGCGGCTGGGGCTGCACTTCGGGGAGACGGAAAAGGCGTTCTCAAACAGCATGCCCTCGGAGGCGATCCGGTCGATGTTCGGGGTACGGACCGTGCGCACGCCGTAACAGCCGAGATAGCGGCCGGCATCATGCAGCGTAAGGAGAAGTATGTTGGGACGACCGGACATTGGACCCTCCATCATACACAGGGTCACTCCGCTTTCAAGGAGGTTTGTCCGACCGCCAGCCATTCGTGGTAAGCACGCACGGCAAGGCCCATGGCGAACGGGGCAATGACGCGGTATGGACTTACCTGCAGCTCCTCCCCGCCCCGGTTCAGCTGGGCGCAGCCGCGTAGCAGCCCGTCCGCACTGATGTAGCCTTCAAGAGCCATGATGCCCTTTTGAATGGCCTCCGTGGCGTCCATTTCCAAAAGGCCAAGGGAGCAGGCGATGGAAAGCCCCGCAAGGATGGCCGAACTTCCCGAGGTGTCCGGATCGAGCTTCCGGTCAATGAAGACCGCCCACAGGCCCGACTTGAGCTGCCACTTAATGGCAAGCCGGCAGAGGCCCTTGAAGTGTTCCACAACCTCTCCGTCCCACAACTCCCTCGGAATGTGTCGCAGGGTCTCGCCGTGCCCGATCAGGAACCAGCCGAGGGCGCGGGCCCAGTTGGGGAAATACAACTCGCGCCCGATGTATTGTTTCTGGTACACGGCATGCCCCTGGAACAGGATCCGGTTGCGCTCCCGCAACTGCACCTGCGCCTGCTCGAAGAGTTGTTCCTTGCCCAGCAGTTCGCCAAGCTTTGCCATCGGATAGGCGACCGTGTAACAACCCTCCGCAGAGATGCCGGTCAGGGTGCTCGGCTTGCCCACCGGGCTCACATTGATGTCCGCGACAAGACCGTTCTCCAGCTGATTGGATTCCCAGAAGTTCAGGATGATATTCCAGTCAAGCCCTTCAGTGGGCGGATTGGCGAACGGCAGGGTGCTTTCAATGCTGTAAAGCCGCTTCCGGATCCGGTCGCCCGCAGGATTCAGGTAGGAAAGCGCACCGTCATCCTCAAGAAAATACTTCCAGTGCTCGTCCAGTGCGCTCGCCGCCAGCGGGTCTGGAAGAAGCGCGGAAATGCCGTCGAGGACGCATCCTTCGAGCCATCCGAATGGCTGGAGGGAGGCGTGCGAACAAAGGGTCTGCTCCAGCTCGGACCAACCGCCCTCGCCCGGCGTTTCCGCAAGCAAATGGGGTGTGTGTATCGACTCGGGGGCATGCCGGTAAAGGCAGAGGCTGCAGTCCTCCGGATCCTGTAGTGACAAAATCATGCGGGGTTTCCGCAGCAGCTGCTCCCGGATGGGGGTCAGCTCGACCTCGAAGACCTGCCAGAAACAGGGCTTGCGGATTTCCCACTCGATTGGTTTGGCCGGTCCGGCCTCTGGCCGGATGCTCAGGCGCAGGTCGCGTTCGACATCAACGGCCACGGTGAGCCGCAACCAGATCCGTTCACCGGAAACCGGAAGGGTGTCGAACTCCAGCCTGCAGTCCTTTCCCGGTTCCACGGAAAAGACCTCGCCCGCACTGCCGTAGGGATGATCGCCCTTATGGCAGTCCGATTGGCCGGCGTTAATATATACCTCTGTTTTTTCCATGCGCGCAACCGCTTTCCTAGAATGACAGTTTCACGCGCAAGGTGGCATTCCGGTATTTTCCAAGCACTGCTCCGTACACGAAATAGTCCTCGTCGAGCAGGTTCTCCATATTGACGCTGACGTTGAGTCCCATTCCATTCGAAAGCTCCGTTTCGTACCCGACCAGCAGGTCGTAGCGCTCATAGGCGGGGACGACGATCGGTTGGTCGCCGCGGATGGACTTGCGCCGGTCGCCTATGTGGGTTGCCCCAAAGCCGACATAAGCGCCCTCAAACGGGCCCTCCTCGATGTTGTAGCGGGTCCAAAGGGCGAGGGTAAGGTCAGGCACCTCGGGAATGGGCGTGCCCGGCAGGACGTTCAGGTCCCGTGAGGCCTCATCCTCGCCAACGGTGGTCTCCGAATCCACATAGCCGAGATTGAAGATGATGTCCCAGTTGTCCCGTGGTCGGTAGGCCAGCTCCACTTCGAACCCCTGGGCCTCCTCGATGCCAATACTCTTGCGGATGTTCTCAAGGTCGCCGGTGGGATCGTTGGGATCGGTGGGACGCCGCGTCGTGCGGGGAATGTTTTTCCGCTCGATGTAAAATAGCGAAAAGCTGGCATTGAGCCGGCCGTCCATAAGGGTCGACTTGACGCCGATATCATACCCCACCCCGAGCTCCGGTTGCAGCGGCTCACCGTCCTCGTTGAACTGGTTGACCGGCTCGAAGGACTCGCTGTAGGAGGCGTAGATCGATGTCTCCGGGAGGATCTTGTAGAGCAGCCCGATCTGCGGGACAATTCCGTCCTCGTCAAAGTGGTCGCCGGAAGAACCGTCCAGCTTGATGATGGAATAACGCAGCCCGCCCGAAGCGATGAACCGCCCGTCCAGCAGGGTCGCCTGCTCGCGCAGGTAATAGCCCAGATACTCGCGCTCAAGCGCGTTGGTGTAGGCCTGGGCGGTGAATGTATCGAGAAATTCGCTCGGATTGCCAAGGGGCTTGAAGGCGCTCCAGGGATCCGCCCCGGCGGGGATGCTGACATTGTTCCCGACCTCGTCCTTGTAGGTGTAAAGGACCGTTGAGCCGTTCTCAAGGGTGAGCACCGGGAAGCCATCCAGGTAGATATTGTCATAGCCGGATCCCGATGTGGCCTTGCCGCCGAGCTGGGCGCCGCGGAGGTTGTCGTCGCCCACGCTTCCATCAAAGCCGACCAGCAGCTTGTGGTCGATGCCGCCGGTGGAAAATTCCATGAGCACATCGCCCCGGAAGTCATGCAGCTGGCTGTCGAAGTCCGTGTAGATGTAGCGCACGCCGGTGATCGCGTTTTCAGGCTGATAGGGAATGTTGCGGCCGCGGGCGTCGCGGAACCCGGGGGCGAGAAACCGGTAGAATCCCCCGCCGTCGGTCGGCGTGCCGGCCGGATACAATTCCGCGAATCCCGGGGGCGCGTAGCGGCTGCCATTCATCTTGAGAACACCCCCCGACCGGTCGGAAAAGTTGTGGAAAAAGATCAGGGTCAGCCAGTCGGTCGCCTTGTACTCGATCTCCGTACTGATGACCTTCCGGTCAACGTTGCGGAAGGCCTCGCCGCCGGACATGTCAAACTCCTTGAGGTCCCACGCGTAGTCATAGACCAATTCGGCCGTACCCAGGTCGGAGCTGTCGGCCGGACGCGGGATCCAGAGCAACGGCATGCCCGGATGGACTTCCGCCCCGGAATCAAGGTAATCGAGGGAAAACTCGACTCTCAGCTTCTTGACGGGATACAAGCTGACGGCCCCGAGGAAATACTTCTCCTTGAAGGCTGTGTTGGGCAAATGCTTTTCCCCGTCCTGCCAGGAGCCGATCACACGCGCGTAGGCGATGTCTGAAC
>JBNGDP010000066.1:0-19931 GCA_049975345.1 Oceanipulchritudo sp.
AACACCGTTCGGATGGCTCACGGCCAGCGGTAGGGGACTTCGTCGAATATCACCTTCTCCCCTGTGAAACGTGGGTCGCCTGTTTCCTTGAGATATTGGATCAGCTGTCCTTTCAGTTTCGCTACCCGCTCCCGCTGCACAGGATGATCGGCAAGGTTGTCCAGTTGAAAGGTGTCATGGGAAAGTTGATACAGCTCGACTGCCGGCCGCTTGCCAAAGGCCAGTTTCCAGTACTTGCGGTTTTCGTGGTCGTTGAAGCTTTCCATGAGGACCTCCTTGGTGGGGCCGGATCCGGCATCGAGAAAGCGGCCCTGGTCCCATGTGTGACCGCTCGGCAGCATGGCCCCGCCGGGAATACCCATCGGCCAGCGGTCCGGCTCAAGGTTGAGAATCAGCAGCCAGTCATCCGTGCGAATGGCCCGTGAAGGGTAGCCAGCAAGCGATGGCGGCTCCTGCGAAGTGTTGTGCCGCTCGCGGCCGAAAACAATAAAGTCCCGTTGTTTGGCGTGCTGTTCATTTTTCAGCAGCGGCCACAGCGACCGCCCCGTCATCTCTTCCGGGACATCGATCCCCGCCGCATCGAGCACGGTCGGCGCGAGGTCAATCAGGGATACCAAAGCATTCGTGCTCAAACCGGATGCAATCCCGCTGTTTCCCCAGACCACCAGCGGCACCCGCGTGCCATAGTCGTACAGGTTGCTCTTGGCACGCGGAAAGGGCATCCCGTTGTCGCTGGTCACGATGACGATTGTGTTGTCCAGGGCACCTTCCTCCCGCAGCCGGTCCAGCATTTCGCCGACTTCGCGGTCCCAGCGCTGCACCTCGTGGTAGTAATCCGCGAGGTCAACGCGAACCTCGGGAGCATCCGGAAGAAAGTCCGGAACCTCAATTGCACCCGGGTCGATGCCATTCGCGACTCCGCTTCCGGTTTCGTAGGGACGATGCGGATCGTGCGTCCCGAACCAGTAACAGAAAGGCTTCTCGCGATCCCATTCTTCCAGGAACCGCTCCGGCCCCTTCCACGGCCCCATGGGGTGCGCCTCATACCCACCCTCCTTGAATTTACCCGGTCCCCAGGCCTTGCGGTAATGGCCGATTTCATAGCCGGATGCCTCCAGCAGGGAGACAAAGTTAGGATGCGCCACATCCAGCTTGCTCCACAGGTTCGCCCCCTCGCCAAGATGGTAAAAATCCTGCCCTGTCAGGATCGAATTCCGCGACGGTGTGCAGGAGGGGCTCGAAACAAAGGCGTGGCTGAACACCACGCCCTCGCCGGCCAGGCGGTCGAATACGGGCGTCTGCACAACCTTGTCGCCGTACACGCCCGCATGCGGCCAGCCCCAGTCGTCGGCCATGCATATCAGGATGTTTGGACGCGCTCCATAGGCCGGGTGAAGGGCACAGGATAGAAGAACAAAAGCTGGGAACAGGCATGCCTGAAGACTTGTCATAACCTCATCTTTCCAAAACGACAGCCTTCTCCATTCCGGATGCCTCGCTGTCCAATTTGACCGATACGGATTCAAACCCTTCCGCCTCCAACGAATAGGAGCCATGGAAGCCATTGAAGGATACGCTGCCATCCTTATCCGTGACGCCCCGGAAGGAGGTTCTCCATTCCTCCTGCAAAAGCTGCCTCAGCCTGCCAAAGGCCATCTTGGGCCGCCGGCCAGCCGTGATCAGCCCGCCCTCCACCTTGTTCCAGGTAAAATCATCCAGCAGGTCCCAGTAACTGCATTCCTTCATCGCCGGATGGGCAAACGCGAGCTTGTACATGCGAATCAAAAACTCGGCCTGGGTCTGCTCGTTCAGCTCCGGCAGTTTGCCGTTCCTTGGTTCGACCGCGACAATCCCCTCGTGCATCGCGCTTCCGGACACAAACAAGGAGGGATCGTGCACCCCGTTGCGGGCGACTTTGGAATTCGCCCCGATTTCCGTGTACCGCAGCCACTTGCCGTAGCGATTCACCAGGTCGTTGAAGTGCTTCCAACGGCGCTTGAACCCATCCAGATCGTCCGCGTAGTACAATTCATGGTAGCCCCGGATCCCCAGCGTGTCGATATCCACGCCCTGCCGTTTCGCATTGCGGATCGCCTGCTCAAAGAAGTCCGGCTCGATCTCGTAGCCGCCGTTGTTCACCAGTTCCGCCTCCGGGGCCTCTTCCCGTACCCAGCGATAGACCTCCCCCTCGTCGATTTCCAGCGGCCCCACTTTCTGCAGCCCCGGGAAGTTCTCGTTCACCGGATGCCAGACCGTCACTTCGTCCCGGTAGCGGCGCACCGTGTAACGGACCAGCTCCTCGAGGTGCCCTTTCACGTCCTCCGGGCCATACTTTTCAATCCACTTCGGGGCGACATCCCCCCGGGGATACAAAAGGGCGTGCCCGGTCATGGAAAGCCCGGAGCGGCGCGCCCTCCCAATCATGTTTTCCCATGGCCCGTACAGGCGCGGGCGCTCCGCCCAGCGCGGATCGCCCGTTTCCGGATGCAAACTGCGATGGACGTAGGTCCCCTCGCACGGCTTATCAAAGCAGTATTTCCCGGGCTGCGGTTCGGTCACCCGCCAACCCCACCACAGGGTCACTGAATTGAACAGCTCGGTGATCCAGTTCCAATAGGCATCGGACGCATCCCCCTCGCCGCAGGCAAGGTCATTACACACACTGATATGCCCATTGGGGCAGATGCCCAGTGTGAAATCCAGATTCCGTTGCTCCAGCTTCACCGGCAACCCGGCAATTGGCCGGCCCTGCGAGTCACTCAGGCGTACTTTGAATCGTCCCTTGCGGTTCTTTTCAATCTGCTCCTCGATAAAGGCGTCCCAGCTTTCAATATCATGAATGGTCGCGTTGCCTTTGCCCGCGCTTACTGGCTCTTCCAATCTGCTCATCGTCCCTTTTTCATCTTCCCTCTGGCGGATTCAACCGACCACGGACAAAACACGTTCGGAAAAAACCACCATAGGGACATCATATCAGACCACAAAAACCTCGGCATCCAGTTTGCAAAAGGTTGGCCGCGGATCGTCCGCATGGGGCCGGATTTCCACTTTGTGGAAGCGGATGTTTCTGGCGTGGCGCACAAAAAACCCGGACGCCGGAAGGTGTCCAAACTGGGTCGCCTCCGGATACGAATCCGACTTTTCCGGCACCGATTCCGCCGACCGGGCATCCGGGGAGGTGGAAGCAAGTTGAATATCAATGTCCCGCAGAACGATATCCGTGATGAAATGTCCGGGAAAGCCGGAGATCAGGCATCCGATCGGACCCGCTTCCGCCACGTTGATACTTGACAACTGAACTTTGCGGAGCGCGCCGGATCCGCTGCTGCCAGTATCCGCTTCCTGAAACGACCGGTTCCGGTTGCCAAGTCGGATGAAGATGGGCGATGCCGTCCCTCTGATCGTGATGTTGCTCACATTCACGTTCTCAAGAATTCCGCCATCGACACTTTCAAGGGCAATGCCACAAATGCCCTTTTCCAGGCCATGGATCCCATCAGGCTTCATGGAAGGTGCAATGGTGCAATTCGTTATCGATATGTTGCGGAATCCCCCGTTGGATTCGGTCCCGCACTTGATGGCATTGCAATGCGACCGGATGATACAGTTGGAAACCACCACATCTTCAGTGGGGCGGGCGCAGCCGCTTTTCAACGTGATCCCGTCATCGTCGGTGTCGCTCGTGCACCCCTGGATACGCACATCCCTGCACCCCTCCACATCCACAAAATCATTGTTGGGCTGGACATGGTTCCATGCCGTCAACCCGGTAATCCGCACCCGCTCACAGCCCAGATAATGTTGCAGCCAGAGTCCTGAGTTGCTCAGGTGCAGATCCTGCACCAGCACATCCTCGCACCCAATGAATTGTATCAGCCGCGGGCGGCCGTCCTTATCCGTTCCGTGGCACCGGAAAGAGGCCCCCATCCCGTCAATCGTTCCGCTTCCTGTCAAAGCGATACGGTGCTGCGCATCGGCATATATCAGCGACCGCATGCCGTTCCAATCCGCAAAGCAGCGGATCGAAAAGTCGCTATGCAACGGGTAATCCGCAAGGTCTGTCGATCCTCGGATGAGAGCGCCGTGCTCCAGGTGCAACCGCACACCGCTCCTCAGGTACAGGGTGCCGCATTCATGCACGCCGTCGGGAACAACCGCCGTCCCTCCCCCTTTCGCGTGGATCCGGTCGATCATCCCCTGTATCTGCCGGGTGGCGTTCTCCTTGATCGTCAACATTCAGGGTCCTTGATCGCTTTACCCTAGCCACACGCCCTTGACGGAAAATGCCGGAAAAAGCGAACACGTTCGTGTGCGGCTTGTTTGATTGACGGAGGAAGGACAATGAAACTTGCTTGGACAAGATGAGCCCGCACGAAGAGCCGCCCCCCACACTGAGGGAAATTGCGAAGGCGGCGGGAGCGTCGCTCTCGACTGTTTCCTGCGCATTGCGGGGCAAACCGGGCGTTTCGGAGAAGAAAAAGGAGCAGATACTGCGCATCGCGCGCAAAATGGGATGGCGACAGAATCCGCTGGTTTCCGCCTGGTTGGCCCATGTCCGGTCCAACAAGCAGCACACCCAAAACCTGACGCTTGGTTATATTGTGTCGGATGCCGAAGGACTGGACCATTACTTCAACTCGCCCGTGTATCAATCGTATCACAAAGGCGCCCTTGAACGTGCCCATGTCCTCGGCTTTCAACTTGAAATCTTCCATTTCGAGGCGACGGGAGGGGGCCGCCTGAGCCAGATTCTGCATTCCAGAGCCACGCCCGGAATCATCGTGGCCCCGCTCAGGAAACCCGGGGCCCTGGCAGACCTGAACTGGCAGGCCTTTTCCTGCGCGGCAATCGCCCATTCCCTTGAGAAACCGCGCATACATCGTGCAGCCAACGATCACTTTCACTCGGTCGTTCTGGCAATGGATAGGTTGCGGGAACTGGGTTACAAACGGATCGGCCTGATACTGGACAAAAACACCGATGTGCGCTCTGGGGGAACATTCTCGGGAGCCTACTGGACGGTGGCTCATAAGATGTCGAAAACCCCAATGCCGCCCTTTCTGCCAGACAACGAAAAATCACGATTTGAACTGTTCCGTGATTGGTATCAAAAGAACCGCCCCGACGCAGTCATAGGATTCGAACTGGTGAGGTTCTGGCTGGATCGGCTTGAACTCAAAATTCCTGAAGAAATTGGCTATGCAAATCTTGACTGGAAACCCAGCTACGGACCTGAGGCCGGAGTCGACCAGAAGACCGAATTGATCGGGGCGGCTGCCGTTGACCTGGTGACCTCCCAGATATTCCGGAACGAACGGGGCATCCCACAGGACCAGAAGCTGATCCTGATTGAGAGTGAATGGGTGGACGGTCCCACTGCTGTAAAGCAAGGCAGAACACGCCATGCCTGAATCGCCGGAAAACCGCATCCCCCTGAAGGACAAGCTGGCCTATGGTGTGGGCGGCGTCGCCCGTGGTCTGCAAAGCTCCATGGACAACATGCTGATCACCCCGGTGTTTGTCCTCGGGGTGGGGATTTCGCCGACGGTGAAGAGCATGTGCGATATCCTGTACCGTGTTTTCGACGCTTTCACGGACGCCTTTACCGGAGTGATATCGGACAACGCCCGAACCCGCTGGGGACGAAGGCGGCCGTTTATCTTTGCTGGCAGCATTCTCATGGCGGTCTCCATGCCAATCCTCTTTCTTTTCAATCCGGATTGGCCGATGGGATGGATCATCTTCTGGATGATCTGCGCCACCCTGTTCATATTCCTCGCCCAGACCATATTCGACGTGCCCTTCCAGGCCTTCCTGCTGGAAAGCAGCGAGGACACCAGGGAACGGACCCGCCTGTTTGCCTTCACCGCCTATTTCGGCTTGTCCGTGCAGATCATCGTTTCCTGGTCCTGGAGGATTGCCCAGGGATTCCAGGATGACACGGCGAAAATCCCCCTGTTGGACGGGGCCTTGACGATGATCACGGGAGGAGCCGTCCTCGTGCTCATCATGGGATTGATTCCGGCCATCTTTCTGCGGGAAAAGTTCTACAAAAGGACCTCGAAGCAGAAGCGGCTTGGACTGATCACCAACATCAAGCTGACCTTCCACAGCAGGCCCTTCGTCATTATACAGTCCTTTCTCTTCCTCCTCCTGGTCGGGTTGAACTTGAAGTGGACCCTGCTGTTTTTCGTCCGGTATTATCATGTCTGCGAGGGGGACGCCAAACTCGCGGCTGAATTGACCGGCTGGGGCGGCAGCGTGCAGGTCGTGTTCACCCTCCTGGGCATCTGGTTTTTCCGCTGGCTTTCGGAACGGATCGGAAAGTTTGCCACCCTGAAAATCATTATTCTCGTTGTCTTCATTGTCAGCCTGTCCCTCGGGTTTTTCTACACCCCCGCGTATCCCTATCTGAGCATCGCGCCGTTTCTGGTCATGGGGCCGGCGCAAGGGGCAATGTGGGTCATGGTCCCCGCCATAGTCGGGGATATTGTGGACGCCGACGAGGTGGAGACCCACGAACGCCGCGAAGGCGCCTTCACTTCCCTGCAGGGATGGATCGTCAAGACCGGACTGACGATCGCCACCGGTATTTCCGGCCCCCTGACAACCCTCGCCGGCTACCGCCCGGAAATCCGGGACAATCTTCCCCGGGAGGTCATCGACAACATGCTCGTCCTCGTAGTGGCGTTGCCCTCCCTGATGGTCGGCATCGCCTTTCTCGTGCTCCTCCGCTTTCCCCTCACCGAGGAGAAAATCGCCGAAAACCGCAAGCTCCTCGACGAGCGCCATGCGCGCATGGAACAGGCGGCCGAGGAATCGGCAGGAGATGAACTGGAACCAGGAAACTGACCCACTGCCATGTCTGAAAAACCAAACGTTCTCCATATTTCCACACACGACAGCGGCCGCTTCTTCGGCTGCTATGGTGTCGATACGGTCGCTACTCCAAATATCGACAAGCTGGCGGCCGAGGGCGTGCTGGCCGGACAGATGCACGCGGTCTGCCCGATCTGCAGCCCGAGCCGCGGCGCCGCCATGACCGGCCTCTACCCGCAGCGCAACGGCCTCATCGGCCTGACCCACCAGGGGTATTCATTCAACGACGACACCGTCCACCTCGCGCAGCGCATGCGCGAGGGCGGTTACGAGACCACCCTTTTCTCCTTCCAGCACGAGGTCGTCCCCGAAAACTGGCAGCGGCTCGGTTTCGAGCACTACGCATGCCGGGAAACGCCCGACATGCCCTACCCGTACATGTTCCGCCCGGCACCGGAAGTGGCCCAATCCTTTGCCGGCTGGATCGGCAAGCGGAAGGAGGAACGACCGTTCTATGTCCAGCTCGGCTTCAACGAGACCCACACGCCGTTCTTCTTCGGGGGCGTCTACCCGGACAAGTCGCGCGGGGTGACGGTCCCGCCCTATATCGCGGACGACGCGGCCGGGCGCGATTACTTCGCCCACCTGCAGGGCGCCATCCAGCAGGTTGATGAGGCGGTGGGGATATTGATGGAAGCGCTTCAGGCGAACGGGCTCGCCGAAAACACCATCGTCATCTTCACCACCGACCATGGCATCGAGGCGCGGCGCGCCAAGTGGACCCTCTACGATCCCGGCACCGGGATCGCCTTCATCGCCCGCTGGCCCGAGGGCGGGATTGCCGGTGGACGACGCCTCCGGCGGCTCGAGAGCAACATCCATTTCACCCCCACCCTGCTCGAGCTGTGCGGGCTCCCCGTCCCGGAAGGCCTCGACGGGACAAGCCGGGCCGGATGGCTCACGGGAAGCGATGCCGATTCCCCGTTCCGCGATCCCTTCTTCGGCATCTACCACAACGGCTCCTCGCGCTGTATCCGCACAGATCGCTACAAATTGATCCGCAACTTCGGCACCGAGATCGAGCGCTACGAGTATCCCTGCAAAATGGGAGCGCCCAGGGTCATCGGCCCGGCGGTCTTCTGCGAGCTCTACGACCTCCAGGCCGATCCGGAGGAAATCCACAACCTTGCCGATGACCCGGACCACGCGCGCATCCGCGGGGAACTCGACCGGCAGTTGAAGATCTGGCTGGAGAAAATGGCCGACCCGATCCTCCATGGCCCCGAGCCCTCGCCGTTCTACACAGCGGCCCTGCGGAATTTCATCGGAAACTGAACCAATCCTGCCTTCAGGAAAAACCGATCACAGGTAACGACATTCCCGTGCAGCCTCCGCAAAGGCGACCAGGTTCGCAGCGGGAGCGGTAAAGAAGTGATCGGCAGCCGAGCAGATGTATCCGCCGTTTTTACCGTAGGTCTCAAACAAGGCTTTTACTTCCGACTTCACCCTTTCAGGGGTTCCCTCACTCAGGATGCCCCCCTGATCAAGCCCGCCGATCAGGCTGACCCTGGAACCAAGGACTTCCTTGGTCGTCAGGCGCAGAGACTCATCCAGGTCACCGCCCACGCCGGGAGGCGAAAGGGTCTCGCTGGCGGTGCATCCATTGTCCGGGATGTCCCCAAGGATCGCCTTCATGCCACCACAGGTGTGGTAGGTGACCGGGAATCCCTCTTCCTTGAGCGCTGAAATCACCTGTCGGTCGTAGGGGATGCAGAACTCCCTGAACATTCCTGGACTGATCACGGTGGTGCTGGCAGCCCCGCCGCCGTGTTCGATCAAGTCCCACTTGCTGCCCGCCATCTTCTCGTGCACATACCTCACCTTGATATCCGTCAGCCGCTGCAGAACGGAATGGACGTAATCCGGCTCATCCATCGCCCAGAGGATGGCCTCCTCGGTGCCGACCAGCTCGACAAAATCCTGCCATGTGCCGGGCTGGCCCCAGTGGGTCACAAAGCCGCGGACAATCCCGGCATCGCCGGTGCGATCATACCAGTTCTTGAGCGCGCGATTATCGAAGGTGGTGCCCGGCCAATACTTCAGGAAGCGTTCCATCTCCTCCTCGTCGCCGACAGGGTGCTCGACCAGGAAGGAGGTGAACGCATCCTGGGCGCGCACGAAGGAAAGCTCGCCCTCGGGCGTGGTGATGATCGTCCGCACCGCGTTTGGGATCCGCGAGGTCGGCTCCGGCACCGCCTGTTCGATCCAGTCCCTGCTCGGCACCGGCAGGGTGATCCAGGGAGTGACCGAGGCGTCCAGCCCGGTCCGGAGAAAGGCTTCGAGCTGGTCGCATCCATCCATGTAGTGATTCAGGTGATACGCCTGCCATTGGTGCACGGTGGCGGGCAGGCGGTCGGGTTTACCACCGTGCAGGGCGGTCATCATGCGTTCTTTAGGGGTCATGTTTGTCGTTCCTTGAGGTTTTCGGGGGAAAAGCGCTTCATGTGCTCAACCAGTCGATACACACCGCCGACCGGCATTCCGCTTCAAACCGGACGGGCCCAACCGATCCTGTGGCTGTATCGACCGGATGGCCGTAAAGCCGATGGGTATGCTGCCCGGCAACGAGGAGCCAGCGGCCATCCGGGCTGATATTGAAATCCCGCGGGCTGGGATCGCTCAGTTTCCAAATTCCGATGAGATTCAGACGCCGTTTTTCCTCATCCAACCTGAATCCGGAAAGCAGGCCGCCGGTGCGGTTCGAAACATAGACATAGGGCCGGTCGGGGCGCCGGCGGATCGCCGCCGATGACGGGGCGTTTCCCCATTCTTGCGGAAGCGAGGAAATTGAGTCCAGACAAGCAAGAACACCCGATTCCCGGTCGACGGAGAGGACATGGACCCGCCCGGTCAGCTCGGCGATGACAAAGGCCAGCGACCGGTCCCGGTCAACGGTCATGTGGCGTGGGCCCTCGCCAGCGGGGAGGGTCAGCGCAAAGACCGGTTCGCCAAGGCTGCCCTCCCCGATCGCGTGACACCAGATGCGGTCCGTTCCCAGGTCGGTTACGTAGAGCAGGCGGCCATCAGGACTGAAGATCACCTGATGGGCGTGCGGCGCTTCCTGGCGGTCGGCACGCGGGCCGTTCCCTTCATAGGCGTAACGCTGCGCATGGCCGGCAAAGCGTGCCGCCTCTATCCGCACCAGCTGAACGCTCCCGCTGCCATAGGCGGCGGAGGCAAGGTACCGTCCATCCGGCGAAAAGGCCACATGGCAGGTCGCGTCTCCCGAAGGCACCGCATCCAGCAGATCAAGCGATCCGCCCGCAGTGACCCGCAACAGGGCAACCGTGCTGGCGCCCCCGCCATGCTCGGAAGCTGCCGCCAGATACTGCCCCGAGTGGTCCACCGTCACCCAAGACGGGTTGGAGATGCCGCTGAATGTGGAAAGACGCGCCAGTGATCCCGCAACCGAATCCAGTTCCCAAAGCTGGATCCCCTCGCCCTTCGAGCCGGGAAACAAATCCTCCCCGGTGTAGCTACCCGTAACAAACCTGAACCGGCTCATTCGGCCTCCTTGCGGCATTCTGCAAGCTCACGGATCAGCTCCCAGAACAGGCCTCCGGAGATGTTCGACCAATGGCAGCACTGGGGCACCTCGTCGGTCACTTTGGTGGCCCCGCCGAAGGTTTCCGCATAGCTTTCCTCGGCGTAGTGGGCCTGCCCGAACGGGCCCTGCCGGGCGGTGCGGGCGAGGCCGGTCAACCATTCCCGCACCAGATCCTGCTCGCCGACCCGCAGCAGGCCGATCGCCACCTGGGCCGGCCAGGCACCGTAGGCACCGTTGAACTGGTGGTCCGCCCGGTTGCCGCTGGTGGCGGCGTCGCGGTCCAGCGGCGAAAGGGCCCGAATCCATCCGGGGGTCATCAATTCGGCACGGAAAAAGGCCACCATTTCACGAACCATTTCCTCCGGCAATTCCGGCCCGAGGCAGAACAGCACCATGCCAAGATCCCAGCAGTGGCGCACCTCGCAAGCCGTACCATCGGAATTCATGGCCTGGAAATACCCCTTTCCCCTGACGTACAACCTGTCAACGATGGCTGCAGCCAGCTGGTCGGCCTCCCTTGACAGGGACTCCGCTGTTTCCGTGTCGTCAAGTAATCGATACACTTCAGACAACCGCCTCAGCATCCAGACCGCCCCGGCGTTCAATCCCGCGACAACGTGCGCGTAGGTGCTGACACATTCGAGCAGCTCTTCCTTGGGACCGTAGTCGGCGAGGCCAAGCTCCGCCACTTTCCGCTTTCTCCAGTCAAGACCGAGATCCACAAGAACCTCAAAGAGCGGCTTCGGCCCACCCGGAGTCGGCAGGCTCCGCCGCTTCAACGCCGCCCGATCCCCGCCCTCCAACTGCCATAGTTGCCAGGCAACGTAGAAACAGTTAAACACATCGATCGTGTAGGGCCATCCGCGAACGAGAGCATCCCCGCCCTCACCGGTGAGAAGGTTTATCTGGTTGTTCTTACGGATGTTTGCCTTCAACGCCATGCCCAGTTGTTTCCAGGTCACCTCCGGGTCCATGCGGGCGAGCAAATCGCCCGCGAGCGCCCAGTCGTTCGGATAAAAGCAGGCTTCAACGCGCCGCGGCGTGCTGATGTTGTAGACGGTATCGCCCTCGAGGTGCCGGAAGGTGCGGCGGGATTGAAGGGCGCATAGGATCGCACTGACCGCAACGGGCGCCAGTTCCTCCTCGATTTCCCAATCGGGAAGCGTGCCCGAAAACGTGTCCGCGTCCGCGTCAAAGGCACCCTTCCAGGCATTCCGCCACAGCGCCTCGGATTGGGCGAACAGTATATCCCGCTTTTCCAGCAGCTTCAGCGCGGTATCCCGGGCCGCTTCCGTGGTGTCCATCGCGATGATGAGGTGGAGGTCGAGGGAATCCCCGGGCGCGAGGGTCCGCTCAAAGCGCATATCGCCGCTGTCAAGCCACTGGTTGGGCCGGGGATAAACCACCTGCGCATTGTAGGCGCGGCCGGCATATTCAAAGCCCAGTTGGATCTCCTTCTCGCGGGGAACGGATTCCTTGAACAGAAGCCCGTTGTCCCCGATGCGGGTAATCTCGGGATAGAGCCCGCCGTAGCCATGCAAGGCGTCCAGCGTAATGGCCACTTTGGGAATGCCCCAAAACCATGAAAGCACACCGCGGTTGACCAGCCGACCGGACAGCCGCAGGTCCGCCTGCAGGTGCTGATCGCGGTCGGATGCGTTGCGAATCCGGATCTCCTGGTAGGCCGCCTGCTCCCCCGCCACCATGGTCAGTCGAGATACAATTCTCCAGTCATTGTGGACGGCCTCCCTTCGGATCTCCCACGGGCACCAACTGACCTCCGTCTCAATTCTGGTGGCGGCCAGCAGCTTGCCGTTCAGGGTCAGGTAGCCGGTGGATTCCTCGGCCCCCGAGAGCGGGGGGAAAACGATGTTGCGGATCCCGGTGGGATCCCCGGTCGTCTGCAGGCTGCCAAGGAAATTGGTCAGCCCGGGACGCGACCATTCGTCCAGCGGCGCGTGTGTTTGCTTCCATTGGGCGTACCATGCAAGGTCGAATTCAGACAATTTCATCAGTCACAAAAGCTTCCATGTAGAGTGATTCCAAATCATGATGGACGCAAACCGGATCGTCGTCCGCTTGGAGGAAAGCGTGCACCCGGTTGCCCAGCTCCTCCTGAAAGGCCGGCCAGCCGGCAAAGCGCGGGCGGACATAGGCCTGTTCCATCGATTCGCGCGTTGGGTTCAGGAAACTCCGGTATTGCGGCTTGTCGGATGGCAGCGTCCAGGCCGCGCCGTTGCCCGGCTGTCCACCGCTTGCGAGATAAGTTGTCGACTGGCAGCCGCTTCCACAGACCCACAGGCAATAGTCACCGGCAATACGCGGGTCTTCCACGCGGTTTGAAATGGCAAGTCCCGCGCCCCCGAGCAGGGCACCTTTGCGGTCCGGAACGCCGGCAAAGGCAAGCGGATGCTTCCGGAAGCCTTCCTGCACGTAATTGATGTAGCCGAATGCAAGTGGAGCGTAAACGACGGTGTCACCGGAAGCCATGGTGTCGTAAAGGGCGATCGGGTTCCAATGAAGGGAATCAGGATGGCAGATATCCCGCAGTTTACCGAGCGCTTCCAGGACAGCGACGGTGGTCTCCAGCTGTATCCATTCTGCGGATCCGTCGGGAGGGTTCCCCCGTTGTGCGGAAAGGGTCAAAAAGGAACAAAGCGCATCGGTTGGACACAGGGCCATGCCCATCCATAAACCCTCTTCGCGGAGACGCGCTCCAAGTGCAAAAACCTGCTCCCATGAGTCGGGAATCAGGGAGGGATCCAGCATGTCCGGGCGGCAGGCGCTTACCTGGCAGGCGGCGTCAAGCGGCAGAGCCCATTGGCAGCCATTGTAGTGATAACTTGGATAACTGGGGCCGGCGCTCTGCCGTTGCAGTACCGCCAGTTTCTCAGGATCGGCCACTTCATCAAACGGCCGGATACAACCCGACCGCGCCGCCTCCCCGACATGCGGATGATCCATGACAATCAGGTCATACGCCCGTGCAAGGGTCCCCAGATCCGCGTCCCCGAAATCCTTCAGGGACCGTTTGTCCCAGACGACCCGGACGCCATGCAGTTGCTCATACTGCCTGCTCGCTGCAACGAGCGGTGCATGGCCACGCGGATGATCCCAGGTAATGCCTTTCAACAAACTCATGTCCGCTTGTTCCGCTCAAGGCTTTTCCGGTAAAACGCGTGGATGCACTCCTGCCCCTCCGGGGATTTGTAGAGCCGCGACAATGCCTCGTTCTCGATGGCCTGCGCAGCCGTGTCCATGGATCCGGCCGCCATGCGGCTCAACTGCTTGAGGACGCGCAGCGCCGCTACCGGCTTGTCGATCAACCGCCGGACAAATTCCCCCGAACGGGTTCCAAATTCCTCCCTTGGAAAGACGGCATTCACGAGGCCCCAGTCACGAAACTCCTCCGCCGTGGCGGAGCGCCCGGTCATGAGGAGTTCATTGGCCCGGTTCAGGCCGATTTTCCGTGGCAGTCGCTGGGTTCCCCCGCCTCCCGGAATCAGCCCGAGGGTGATTTCCGGAAGGCCCATTTTTGCGCCTTCCGCGGCAACCACGAGGTCACAGGCGAGGACAATCTCCAAGCCACCCCCAAAGGCGTAGCCGTTGACCGCGGCCACCACCGGCTTGGCATTCCCTTCGATGGCCGCGTACAGCTCGCGCCCGCGCGTCTGGAAGGCGTCGAACTCCGCCTCCGTTTGCTGGGCGTATTCCTTGATGTCGGCGCCCGCCATGAAGGCCTTGCCCGCGCCGGTGATCAGCCCTGCCCGCACCTGCGGATTGGCGTTGATATGTCCGAGCGCGTCGATGATTTCATCCATCATGAGCCGGTTCATCGCGTTGAGCTGGCCCGGCCGGTTGAAGATGAGTTCCGCCACCCCGTCATCAACGGTGTAGTTGATAAACTGATACGTCATGCGCCCGCCTCCCGGATTGTGATGATCCCGCGCTCGAGGAAATCAGTGATGGTGCCGGAATCGATGCCGATCTCTCCAAGGATCTCCCTGCCGTGCTGGCCGACCAGCGGTGCGGCCCGGCGAATGGCTCCCGGTGTCTCGCTCATGCGGAAGGGAATGTTGGTCACCTTGACCTTGCCTGCCACCGGATGCTCCACTTCGGTGAAGGCTTCGAGATGGCACACCTGCGCGTCCTTCCCGACTTCCTTTTGCTCCAGCACCGGGGCGCACCAGATGTCCAGTCCGAGCATGATTTCCAGCCACTCGTCGGTGGTTTTTTCAAGCAGGCGCCGCTGCAATTCGTCATAAACCTCATCACGCTGGTCAAACAGCACCTGTGGATCATCGTAAGCCGCGAGGGCCGCGTCGCCGGTCGCCTCGACAATCCGGCTCCACGGGCTCATGGCGATGGAAATATGGCCGTCCGCCGTCCGGTAGATGCCGAAGGGCGCGCCGTTGCCCGGGTGCGCGATGCCAGACTCCGGCCGCTCAAAGCCGCGGCTCATGTTCTGCACCGTGAAGAAGTCCTGCATCTCGAAGGCGAGCACGCTTTGCAGCAGGTTGACGTCGATCTTCTGGCCTTTTCCCGTGCGCGTCCGGTAGTACAGGGCGGCCAGCACGCTGTAGACGATGTGCATCGCCCCGAGCTGGTCGCTGAGGGCGGTGCCGATCGCCACCGGACCATCGGATTTCCTGCCGCTGGCCATGGCCGCGCCACTGAGCCCCTGCACCAGCAGATCCTGGCCGGGCCGCGAAACATAGGGCCCGTCCGGGCCCCAACCCGTCGCCGAACAGTAGATGATTCCCGGGTTGACCCGCTTCAGGTCCGCATAGCCGAAGCCCAGCTTGTCCATGACGCCCGGGCGGAAATTCTCCACCACAATGTCAGCCCTTTCGGTCAGTTTGAGGATCACCTCCTTCGCCTCGGGTGCCTTCAGGTTGACCGCGAGTGAGCGCTTGTTGCGGTTCCACGGGATAAAGCAGGGGCTTTCCCCGCCCGGAAGCCACTCATTGAAGAAGGTCATCGACCGGTAGAGGTCCCCGCTGCCGGCCTTTTCGATCTTGATCACGTCCGCCCCGAGGTCCCCGAGCATCTGCGTCGCGTACGGCCCCTGCAGCAGCTGGGTGAAATCAAGAACGGTAATTCCCTGTAGCGCCTGTTCCGATACATTCATAACGGCTTGTGCCCTGTTCAGTCACGCGGCAGCACCAGCAGGCCGCCATCCACGGTCAAATCGATCCCGGTCACGAAAGACGCCTCATCCGAAGCGAGGAACACGCAGGCGCCGTTCACCTCGTCCGCCCGGCCCATGCGCCCGAGCGCGTGCATCCGTTTGTACATCTCATACAGTTCGGGACCCTCATCCTCGGCACGGCGCCGGTTCATCGGCGTGTCGATCGCCCCGGGGGAAACACAGTTGAAGCGCACGCCCTGCCTGCCGTACTGGCCGGCCAGCTGCCGGGTCGCCGCCTTGATGGCACCCTTGGCCGCCGCGTAGGTCGTCCAATGATCCCATGAGCGCTCGCCCTGCACGGAGGTCATGTTGATGATGCTCCCACTCCCCTGCTTGAGCATCGAGGGCAGCGCCAGCCGGATCCCCCGGAACACACCCAGCAGGTTGATGTTCAGCAGCCGGTTCCACTCCTCGTCCGAGTCCTCGGTAATGTCACCGGGGATCGCCACCGCCGCGTTGTTCACCAGCACATCAATGCGTCCGAACTGCTCAAGCACCCTGGCAAAGGCCGCCTCCATCTGAGCGGTCGAGCCCACATCCGCCGGGATCGCCAGCGTCTCCCGCCCGTCCTGCCCAAGGCTGGCCGCCGTCGCCCGTAACTTGTCCTCGCCGCGGGCAAGCATCGCTACCCGCGCTCCCTCCGCCACATAGGCCCGGCTCACTTCGTAGCCGATGCCGTCCGAGGCGCCGGTTATCACCGCCATTTTGTTCTCAAGTCGTCCCATTGTTCATGCCATGGTTGGTTGTTCCTACGCTCCCCCCATATTCCTTTCCCCTTGCCCTGCCGCGCAATTGCGATTTATTTCACTCAGTTGAAATGAGGCGGGTGACACAGGGCGACATTGCGCGGGAGCTGGGGCTGCATCCGTCGACGGTGTCGAAGGCGCTCAAGGGCGACCCTGCGATCGCGGCGGCGACGGTGGCACGGGTACGGCAGGCGGCGGCGGCGAGGGGTTTCCGGCCGGATCCGATGCTGACGGCGCTGGCCCGTTACCGGGCGCGCAGGCCAACCACGCCGCGGGCCACGATCGGCTGGATCCACAACTACCCGAGCGGGACGGACATGAGCCTATACGCCGGGTTTGCCGACTACTTTGATGGAGCCGCAGCCCGGAGCGGGGAACTCGGCTACACGCTGGAACCCTTCTGGGTGGATGGAAAGCGCTTAACCGACCGGAGTCTGCCGCGCATCCTCCGGGCGCGCGGGATCCGCGGTATCATTTTTGCCCCCCAGGTTGCCACGGGTGTGAAACTGAACTTTTCCGTCGAGGATTTCTGCTCTGTAACGATCGGATATTCGCTGCATGAACCGAAGCTGGACGTCATCACCAACGATCATTTCTCAACCATGACCGAAATCGTGGAACGGCTGCAGCAACAGGGGTATCGCCGGGTCGGCTGCTATCTGTGGCACCAGGACAACGAGCGGATGGGCCGCCGGGCCCGCTCCGCCTTCCTGGCCTACAGTAACGAGCTGGCGGTCTGCGTCCGGACCTACCGCCACTTCCGGGAAAGCGACTTCAGCCGCTGGATCCGCCAGAACGGACTCGATGCCGTGATCGGCCGCGGTGCCGAACAGGCGGATGCCCTCCTGCGCTTCAACCAGCGCCATCCGGCCCAAATCGCCTTTGCCGGGTACGCCATCGAGGCCTCTGAAACCCGCTTCCAGGGCATGTGCCACAACAACCACCTCATTGGTGCCCGGGCCGCCGAGTGGATCGCCGCCAAGCTCGAACACGGCCAATCCGGACTGCCCGCAGTCCCTCAGCGCCTCCTCGTCGCCGGTTCATGGGTCGCCCCGGCAGTCGGTTAACCCGCCCCGGGCGGCCGGACGCCGCAGACAAGACCCTGCTTGCCTCCTGCGAGCAGAGGATCAAAATTTTCAATCTCGCCTTGTAAGATTCAGTTAACAACATTTCCCCCCATGCCGACCGGACTCCAATGCCGCCTCCATCAGGGCTCCATTACGCGCTCCGATTGCGTCATCCCCTGGGAGGGCGACGCGGACTGGGAGGTCCATGAGGAGACGCTCCCCGACACGGGGAAATTTCCAGGCAGGGAACTGCTCATCACGGTGCGGCGCACCGGAGCGCAGCTAGACAATGCCTCAATCGCCCTGACGGTTGACATGGAGGACTGGAGCCGCGAGCACTATGTCTTGATGCCGGCCGCCGCCTACGCCGGCAACCGCTTCGAGTCGCGCGGGATCCCCTATCCGCCCATTCTCGACGCCTGCCCGGATCGCAGCCTTGATTCCCCGCCCATTATCACCGATGTGCCGCGGCTCAATGCCGGCCACGGCCCCAGCCGCCTCATCCAGTTGAGCCGCGATTGCACCACTCCGTTGATCGGCGTGTTCGATCCACACCGCAAAGCCGCCTATTTTATTCTCTGCCCCCAGGCCACCCGCTTCGGCGACACCGGCCTCGAGGTCGAGGAATCCGACGACCGCAGCCGCGCCCGCATCGCCCTGCGCGTGCCCGGCATCCGCCCGAAAACCCGCTACAGCTTCTGCTCCACCGATTCGGTCCCAAGTCCGGATTGTGGCATCTCCATCCCTCCGGGGCTCAACATCACCCTGCGGGTCCGCATCCATCACGGTGAATGCGCCGACATGCGCGAATTCTATTCACTGTTCTTCCGCCTGCGCAAGGCCTTCACTGATCCGGAGAATGAGGAGCTGTCCAACCAGCTCCCCTTCTCCGAGGCATGGAAAATTCTTGAGGACAAGTACAACCGTGAGAACTGGAATCCCCGTGGCGGCTATTACCATACCGGCGCCTATCATCTGCCCGAGATGCGCAACAAGTACGCCGACTGGCAGACCGGCTGGGTCGGCGGGCTCCAGTTCACCCTCGCGCAGCTCGCCATGGGCATGGCAACCACCCGCGAGCGTGCCCTGCGAAATATCGAATTCGCCCTGACCAGACTGCCCGCCCCGAGCGGCTACCTCTGGGGCGGCTGGTCCGAAGGCAAACCGTTCGGTGACCATTTCAAGGACCCCTCCCTGCCCTGGGTCATGAGCCGCAAGAACGGCGATGCCCTCTATTTCCTGCTCAAGTCCTTCGATCTGCTCAAGCAACAGGATCCCGACTGGTCGCCGCCGCGAGGCTGGGAAAAGACGGTCAAGGGTATTGCCGATGCGTTCTGCAACACATGGGAACAGGACGGACAGTTCGGACAATTCCTTGATCTGGAGAATGGAAAAGTGGTTGTGGGGGGAACAGCCTCCGCAGGGGTTGTCCCGGCGGCCCTTGCCCTCGCATCTCAATGGTTCAGGGAACCGCGTTACCTAAAGGTCGCCCGCCAATCCGCCGAGGCGCTGGTTGGAAAAGTAGCGGAAAAGGGCTACACAACCGGCGGTCCCGGAGAAATCCTGCAGTGCCCGGACAGCGAGTCCGCATTCGGCCTGTTTGAATCACTCGTGGTCCTCCATGAAATGACCGGCGACACTGAATGGCTCCCCCACGCGGAATTCCTTGCCCACCAGTGCGCCAGCTGGTGCGTCAGTTATGACTACCCGTTCCCACCAGAGAGCGAATTCGGCCGGCTTGGCATGCGCTCCCTCGGCTCGGTCTGGGCCAGCGTCCAGAACAAGCACAGCGCCCCCGGCATCTGCACCTTCTCCGGCGATTCCCTCTTCAAGCTCTACCGCGCCACCGGCAACCGCGCCTACCTGCAGTTGCTGCGCGAAATCGCCCACAACATCACCCAGTACCTGTCGCGTGCGGATCGCCCCATCCGCGGATTCCACATCTCCGATGTCGGCAACTACAAGACCATGCACGACTCGCCGCCCGGCTGGATGAGCGAACGCGTCCAGCTCTCCGACTTCTCTGAGCCCACCGGGGAAATCTTCGCCGGACCCTGCTGGTGCGAATCCTCCTGCATGCTCACCGCATGGGAAATCCCCGGCCTCTACGTCCGCCCGGACCAGGGCTGGTGCATCGCCTTCGATCATGTCGCGGCCACTGTTACCAGAAAGGACCACGATGGCATCGAAGTCCTTCTCAGCAACCCCACCCGGGTTCACCTGACACTGAGGATTCTGTCCGAGAACGCGAATGACATTAGAAAACCGCTCCGGCAAAACGCCCTGTTTGATGCGGAAGTCGTGCAACTCGCCCCGGGTACTGTCACAATGAAGACGTTCAGCATTTGAACGAGCCCGCCGGACTTCGTCGAGCTGTATGACCTCGAATCGGACCTCGAGGAAATCCGGAACCTGGCGGTCGATCCCCGGCACGAGGCCATCCGTAATACCGGTTTCACCAAGGTTTGATGCAATTGAGGCGGGCATTCGTGGCGCGCGCG
>JBNGDP010000067.1:0-19832 GCA_049975345.1 Oceanipulchritudo sp.
CCGCGGAGTTGCGTGGGGCGATTGAGGCCATCGACGACAAATTGCGCGTCCTGCGTCAGGAAGGGGAGGCTATTGCCAAGCGCATGGACTACCTGAACGAAGTTGCCGACAGTATCCGTAAATCCCTCGAGGAAGAGGCCAGCGAGGAGGGGTATGCCTTGGCCGGGACGGCGTGGGAGAGGGTGGAAAGCGCCAGCCGGGATGGGCAGGCCCGTGTCGCGGAACTCGAGAAGGTGATCAAAACCGTTTCCACCGAGCGGGCAAAGAAGCAGAAGGAGCTGGATGAACAGGTTGCGGAGTTGCGCCAGCGGGCGGGGGTCTTGCGTTTCGACCTCAGCGGAGCGCTTTCCGGAAGCACAAACCTGCTTCTCCGCTACCAGGTGCGGGATGCCGGATGGCAACCGGTCCATGAAATCCGTGCCAACCCGGCGAACGGGTCTGTGGAATGGACCTACAAGGCGCGCATGTGGCAACGCTCCGGGGAGGATTGGGAGCGGGTGATGGTCACTCTCAATTCGGCCAGTGCCCTGTACGCTTCCGGCCTGCCGGAACTCGCTCCTCTTTTCCTGCAACGGGTGGAGGGCCGTCCATTGATGGCCCGGGCCAAGGACTTGATGCAAGGGGAGGGCGTGGCCTATGAAATGGCTCCGGCGGCCGCGGCCGCGGTCGAAGCGGAGCGGTCCGCCACGACGACCGGGTTTTTCATGAACCTGCCGGAGGTCGTCACACTCGAATCGGGCTCGGAACCGGCCGTGCGCCCGGCCTTCACCGACACGTTGCCGGCGGATTACTGGTCGGAAGCCGTTCCCGCCCTTTCCACCGAAGCGTGGCTCATGGCCGGCCTCACCAACGAGCTGGGATGGCCCATCCTGGCCGGTGAATCCTATTTCTACATCGACCGGCAACTGGTGGCCCGCCGGCATCTGGATTCCATCTCCGCCGGCGAGGAGATCGAACTATCCCTCGGGGTGAACGAGAACATCGCCATCGAGCGCAAGGAGCGCGTGAAGGAGGAATCCGAGGGAGGCTTGATCGACCGCACGAAAAAGCATGCCATCAAGTTTGAGACCACGGTGGAGAACCGGATGCCGGTGACCCATCGCGTCGTCCTGCAGGACCGGTTCCCGATCGGGCGTGACAACAAGATCCAGGTCCGCACGATCCAGCCGAAGGACGCCGAACCGGAAGAAGGGACCGGCATCTTCAAATGGGAGCGGCAAATCCCTTCCGGTTCGAAGGCGGTCATGACGACGGAATACATCGTCACCTATCCGGCTGAATGGACCGTTTATCCCCCGCTGTAAAGCCAACCTGCAACCGTGGATGGAGGGTTTTCTCACACTGCTGGCTCTTTTGATTGTCGGCCATGTTCTGATCACGCCGCTGGTGCTGATCGGGATCGCCCGGTCCCACCGCAGGCGCCTGAAAGAGCTGGAAGCGGACTACCGGGATCTGCGGGAACAGATGGCCTTACGGGAGCCTGTGGCGACGCGGGAGCCGGTGACCCGTCCACTGGAAAAGCCGGTTCAGGAAAGGGTGGAACCGTCCAAACCCCACGCAGCGGAACCGCCCAAACCGGAAGGGGAGCCGGTCCTACCACCCCCGGAAGTGGCGGAGCGTGGCCCGGTTCCCCGGGGATCCGACCTGGCGCTCCGCACCGCCCGGCTGAAGGAGGCCCTGCGCCGGATGGGCTTGTGGCCTCCCGGGACGGCGGCTGAGCAGAATCGTGAAACAGTCCTCATGCAGTGGTGGCTGCCGAGGGTCGGGGGGCTGCTTGCGCTGCTGAGCGCGCTCTTTTTCGGGGTCTACATCAACCAGTCCACCAGCGCGCTCTTCAAATGCCTCGAGCTGGTGGCGGTGTCGCTTGTGGTCAGCGGTACGGGTCGCTTCCTTGAGCGCCGGTATCCGGCCTTCGGGGGCGTGCTGGTGGTGACCGGGCTGATCATGCTTTACCTGACCAGCGTCGCCGCCTACGTGCTGCCGGCCACCCGGGTGATCGGGGACCCCCTCGCCGGTTCGCTGGTCCAGGCCTTCGTCCTTGCGGGCATCTGTGTAGTGGGATTGTTGCGACGCTCCACGGCCCTTGTCACGCTGGCCCTGTGCTTCGGCTATGTCCTGGGCGTGTTCATGGCCTGGGAGGGCCTGCGCGAGGGGGCGCTGATCGCGGCCGGCCTGCTGTTCGCCGCCGGTGCGGCCATGGAACGGGTTCCGCAGCTCCGGCACCTTGCCTGGATTTATGTTCCGGGAACCTTCCTTGTCGCCCTGGCCTTTCCAGTCATGTCCCTGTTTCGCGTGGTGGAAATTCCCCTGCACGGATCCCTGCAGGTCTACCTGAACTTCGCCCTTGCGGCGTTGGCCGGCCTGTACCTCAAGGACGCGGTCCGGGGCGCGGGGGCGAACCGGATCCTGCTCTCGCTGGGTTCATCGCTCTGCCTCCTGGCCATGGCATGGGGTTTCCGCACGTTCCATCCCGAGGTCCTTGAGTGGGCCCTCCTCGTTCTCGGCCTGAACGCCCTTGGCTGGTCCCTGTTGTCCTGGGTCCTCCGCGGTTGCGGATACGCCGCGCAGCTGCTTTTTATCAAGGCCAGTTTCCTTGTCGCTGTCTGGGCGGTCCTTTATTTTGCCGGCGATCTGCGCTGGATGGTGCTGGCGCTGCAGGCCGTGGTTGTGGCCTTTGCCGCCAGGCGGGCCCGGCGGTTTGCGATGGAGGCGGTGGTCTGGGCCGTGGCCATCGCCAGTTATCTCCTCTTCATGCAAGGCTCCGGAGGCGTTTCCCACGGCTTTGTCTGGTGGATGAAAGTCCTGTACCCGGGGGTGCTGGTCGCGGCGTTCGCGGTTTCGCTTCCGGTTTACGATGTCACGAAATTTTCACTACAAAAGCCCTCGAGGAAATGGGCTTACTGGATGGTCCCGCTTGTCGCCTGCGGCACCTGGTACGGGTTTTTCTCCACTCTCCAGCAGAGGGAGTTCTCCCTCGCCTTCCCGTTCGTGATGATCACGTACGCCATGGCCGTGCTCTCCCTGGTTCCCCTGTTTTCGCGCTGGCTGCTGCTCCTGACCGCCTCCATGGCCTTTGTGGCGGGAAGCGTCCTTTACTGGACCCAGCCGTTCTCAATGCCGCTTCTGGCCCTGATTGTCCTCGCCGGGGCGGCCGGACTTCATTATGTCCTTCGGATCCGGGAGCGGTATGCCGAGGTGGCGGAAAACGTCCTCTACCTGCTGATGCTGGTTTCGTTTGTCCTGTGGCTGCTGCAACTCCTCGACAACAGCCCGGCACAGGGAGCCCTCGTCCTGCTACTTTGCATCGGCGTCCTTTTCTCCGGCATGGCTCCCCGCCTGCGCCATCCTGGGGCATGGTCCTTTCTTCCCTTGCTTGTTTTCATTGTGGCGGAAGAGGGATGGGTTTACACGGGGCCATGGATGCCCGTGACGCTGGCGGTCGGCCTGGCCTGGCTCTGCGTTCCGCTTGTCTACCGTGATGCGCAAACGGCCCTTGGCTGGTCGGCCTGCCGCGGCCTTTGGTCCCTGGTCTGGGCGGTGCTGCTCTGGATCCACGCCGTCCAATTCGGGGATCCGGAGGCGCCCTGGATCAGCGGCCAGATCCTGTACGCGGTTGTCTCAATCCTGCTGCTGCTGGGGGCGTGGCGCTGGGGCGCGCCGGGATTTTCTGTCGGAGCCCTTCTCTTTCTCGCGGTTCCCGCCCTGCGGCACGGGACCCGTCTTCTCGGCGAAGCGGGCCCCCATGTTCCGTGGGGGAGCGAAGTACTGGTGTCCGCGGCCTTCCTGTACGCCTTCGCCCTTGCTTCCCTTTTCCTGCGGCCGCGCGCCTTTGGGGGCGTGAGGGCGGAGCAGCGGCGGTTCATGGAACTGGCATGGTCGGTTTTGGGTGCCCTTCTGTTGTTTTTCACTTCGGCCATCACTTTTCACTATGAACCGCTTGGCATGCTCTCATGGTATACCCCGGTCCTCGCCCTGACGGCCTTTGTCATGATTCTCCTCGGCCTGTTCCGCCTGGATGTGGCATGGCGCTGGCTGGGCATGATGGCGCTGGCCGTCCCGCTTGTCCGGTTGTTTGTGGTGGATGTGAAGGACGCCCTGCACCGCATTATCGCCTTTGCCGCGGCCGCGGTGCTGATCACCCTGCTTGGGTATCTTTACCACCGCCTCTCGGAAAGGCTGAAGCGCGACTAGAACAAGCGCCAGACAAAGGCCACCAGGGAGCACAGGACGACGCCGATGACAATCGGCATGAAGGTGGCCACCGTCGTCCATTTGGCGCTTTTGGTCTCCTTGTAGATCGTGTAAATGGTCGTGGAACAGGGATTGTGGCAGAGGCTGAAGAGCATCAGGCAGACCGCGGTGAGGGTGGTCCATCCTCCGGCGTTGAGGATCCGGTTCAGGACGGCATGGTCGCCGGTTTCAAAGAGAACGCCGGCACCCTGTTCGCCGACGCCGCTCAGGCCGGTCATGTGGACGGTCAGCATGAGGATGGTCGGGATGACGATTTCATTGGCGGGGATGGCAACGATGTAGGCGACCAGGATGACCCCGGTGAGGCCCAGGACCCAGGCCACGGGATCCAGGCCCGTGACCATCCACCAGGCGATGCTGTGGTCCCCGATCCGGAGGTTGGAAATGAGCCAGATGACCGCTCCCGCGGGCACGGCGAAGACGACAGCCCGCCAGAGGACGAAGAGGGTCCGGTCGATCAGGGATGTGTAGAGGGTACGCAGGATTTTCGGGGGGCGGTAGGGGGGGAGTTCGAGACTGAAGGCGGAAACCTCCCCGCGGAGCACGGTGCGGCTCAGGAACCAGGAGGAGGCAAAGGCCAGGAGGAAGCCGAGGGCCGCCACCGCGAAAACCGACACGGCCGCCGTCAGGGAGGCCAGGGCCGGCGGGGCCATCGTCCCGAGGAAGACCGTCGCGATCAGGATCTGCGTGGGCCAGCGACCGTTGCAGAGGGAGAAATTATTCGTGATGATGGCAATCAGCCGTTCCCGGGGGGAATCGATGACCCGGGCCGCGATGACCCCGGCCGCGTTGCAGCCGAGTCCCATGGCCATGGTCAGGGACTGCTTCCCGTGGGCCCCCGCCTTGTGGAACAGGTGATCCAGGTTGAAGGCCACCCGCGGCAGGTAGCCCAGGTCCTCCAGCAGCGTGAAAAGGGGGAAAAAGATTGCCATCGGCGGAAGCATGACACTCACCACCCATGCCGCCGTGAGGTAGACCCCGTCGATCAGGAGGCCTTGCAGCCAGCCCCACATCCCGATGGAACCAGCCAGCTCTTTCAGGAGTTCGTGACCGTTGTCGATGAGCAGGGAATAGAGCATGCCCGAGGGGACATTGGCCCCGGCGATAGTGATCCAGAGGACCACCGTGAACAGCAGGGCCATCAATGGAAAGCCGGTCAGGGGATTGGTCAGCCAGCGGTCGAGGGCGCGCTGCAGGGCCAGCCTGCGCGAGGTGCCCGCCCGGTGGGTGCGCCGGTCGGCGATGCGGTGCGCCTCGCCGTAAAGGGACTCCGTCAGCCGGTCGTGGAAGTTCCGGGAAAGTTTCCACCGGAGCGACTCCACCGTTTTCAGCAGTTCGGTCCGGGTCATGCGCCTGCCGCCACAAGGGTTGCATAGGGATCCTCCGCGAGGCGGCCCAGGGTTCCGTTGGCCACGGCTTCCAGGAAAACCGCGTCGCCGTCCAGCAGTTGCAGGGCGATCCATTCCGGATTCGGGACCTCCGGATAGACCGAGCGGATCCCTTCCGCCACCTCCCGCACCGCCCCCGGCAGCCCGTCGATGGACAGCGACAGCCTGCGCGGGGAGCCCTTCGTCACCCCGGTCGCCATTTCGCGGACCGCCGTCAGCAGGTCCTGTATTCCTTTTCCGCTACGCGCTGAGCAGGGAACGACGGGCACCCCGAGGTCGTTGGCAAGGCCGCGATGGTCGATCTCAAGACGATGGGCCTTCGCCTCGTCCATCAGGTTCAGGCAGATGACCGTGCGGTTCGATATCTGCAGGATCTGCAGGGCCAGGTTCAGGTTGCGCTCAAGGGCGGTCGCGTCCACCACCACGACCACCACGTCCGGCTGGCCGAACAGGACGAAGTCGCGGGCGATCCTTTCGTCCGGCGAGGTGGAAAGCAGCGAATAGGTCCCCGGCAGGTCGACCAGCTTGTACCGCTTCTTGTCCAGGGAGAACCCCCCCTCCGCGCGGGAGACTGTTTTCCCCGGCCAGTTGCCGGTGTGCTGCCGCAATCCGGTCAGCTGGTTGAAGACGGTGCTTTTTCCCGTGTTGGGATTGCCCGCAAGGGCGACCACGTAGTCCCATCCGCTCATGCGGATTCCGAGTTTCTCCAATACCGGTATGCGCGCGTTGCAACTGGCACAGGTTTGCGGACTGCATGCAGTGCTCATTTCCTTTTCCTGATGTAAATGTTCCTCGTCTGTTCGCGCCGCAGCCCGATCGTGCTCCCCCGGACCAAATAGGCCACCGGGCTCCCGAACGGGCTCTTGAATTCACAGCGGATCGAGCTGCCGGGCACCAGGCCGAAGTCCAGCAGTCGCCTTCGCTCCGGTCCCATGCAGGCGGGGGAGAGGAACGCGATTTCCCCCTCCTCCCCCAGTCCGAGATCGCGCAGCCGAACCAGGTCCTCCGGGTACGGTTCCCCCTCCGGCCATTCGGTGACCTCGATGAGACGCGCCAGCTTTTCCGGCAGGACCAGTTCCCGCCCCGCCAACTCCACCACCGTGGCCCCCGCCCGCTGCTCCTTCACCCGCAACGGCAACTCCACCGATATCCCCTTATCCATCAGTTTGCGGAAGTCCTCCTCCGGCTCGTCTTCCACGTGCGCGATCCGCAGCTTCGCCCCTTCCTCCACTTCGGGCAGATGCCGTTGCTCCATCACCTGCAGGTCGTGCGCCCGCTCCGGAATCGGATCCCCGTGCGGGTCAAACCGCGGACGGTTCATCGAGTCCGCCAACTCGTTGATGCGCCGGGTGCTCAGGTAATGCTCCGCACGGTCCGCTTCCGCATGCAGCTCCCCGGTCGGCCGGCCCTCCTCCCGCGCCAGGTACGTCTCCAGTAGCCGGTGCGCCCGCAGCAGCTCCACCGCCCGCGCCCGGCCCGTGGCCGTCAGCCGCCACCCCTTCCCCGATCCTTCTATCTTTCCCTTCCGTTCCAGCTCCGCCATCGCTTCCCGGATCCGCCCCGGATCCTCCCCGGGAACAATCCCTTCCGCTTCCCATTCCCCCTCCATGCGGCCAGCGTGCGCCAGCCCCTTCAGGATGTCCTCCCCAAGGGTCCCGGTCGGCTTCCGACCCTTCTCTCTGCCTTTGCGCTTCACCTTGTCCCTCTCCTGCATGTAGCCCGTGCTACATTTTCTGGGAGATACGATCCTGCGGGAAAGGGGACTTGTCAAATGGAAAGGGAAGGAATTGGGTGTGGGGGATGGCGGAGAGCGAGCGGAGAGGGCAACCGGCGGCGCGGCACCGGCGGGTGAGGCGGCAGCACTCGGATGAACTGGCGGAGGATTACGTGGAGGCGATCGACGGGCTGCTGGAGGAGGGGGGATCGGCGCGGGTGACGGACCTGCAGGAGATCTTCGGGGTCTCGCACGTTTCGGTGATCCGGGCCTTGAAGCGGTTTGAGGAGCGGGGGCTGGTGGAGCGGACGGCGGAGGACGGGCTGCGGTTGACGGGGGAAGGGAAGGCGATGGCGCAGAAAGCGGCCGGGCGGCATGTTCTGGTGGTGAAGTTTCTGCGGGCCCTCGGGGTGAGCGCGGACCAGGCGGAGGCGGATGCGGAGGGGGTGGAGCATCACCTGAGCCGGGAAAGCCTGGCCGCGATGGAGCGGTTTGTGGCCGGAAAGTGAGCGATTTGCCCATTTGAAACAAATTTACCCGGACGCTCATCGCCCAGCATTGCGAGTGGGTCCCGCGAAAACCATTCCGGCTCCCTGCCGAGGTTCTCGCCAGGGGTTCCGACCCGAAGGGTCATCAGAAACAGCCAGGCCTCATCATAGGGAGGCGAACAGTTATCCAGAATGGATTGGCGTTCCATCAGGAAATCCTTGTACAATGCCGAGCTGGTAACGCCGTGTTCCCGGTCAAGCATCGAACAGATGAGGGGGCGAAACGGGATATTCCTCACGTCCAACCGTGCCGGAGGGCGCGACCGATTTGAGGGTAAAAGGATATGCTCCAGGGATACTTTGGTATGACTGAAAACCAGGGCCCATCCGGGGCTGACTGGAACCAAAAGATGAATTCATTGTTTGATTTGCTGAGATCAAAGAACTCCATGTTGAAGAGGAAGCCATCAGGGATATCCGAATCCGAAACGGGATAGTCGGGTTTCACGGCGGGCATGCCAGCGAGCGTTTCAATCTGTGATTCCGTAAAGGTTTTCAAACCTTCATGGCTCCACGAGCCTTGTGACGCATCCGAAGGGGAATTCCTCATCCTCGAGTCCTCCGGGCGTGACGACCCAAAGGGTTGGGCAGGAAGGGGCCTGTTGCGGGAATGCCCCGTAGCCATCGGTCAGGTAAATCGCGCAGGCATTCGAGAGGCCGGGGCTCCGCCGGGCAATTTCGTCAAAGAAGGGGATGAAGGAAGTTCCGCCCCCTCCGGTCGGGGTGGGGATTTCCATGTTCGCATGGAGTTCATGCGGTTCACCGAGGCGGGTGTCGGCAAACCACAGGGTGGCATGGATTGCCGGATAGCTGGAAACGATGGCCTGGATCTCGGCGAGGAACTGCCCCAGTTGCTCCTCCCCGATGGAACCGGACGTATCGCAGCAGATGTTGACCGCGCAGGACTCCCCGTCCAAGGCGTCAAGGTACAGTCCCTGGTGAATGAAGCGCCGGTCCCAACCGGAATAGTCGCAGGGAGTCCGCGCCATGAATTCCCACAGGCGGGTCCGCCAGTCGATTCTCGGGGCCGTGATTCGGTTGAAGAGCCGCTCCCACTCGGGGCTGTCTCCGGAGGAAAAGAACCGCGCCTGCATGGCGGCATTCTGGGTGGCGATTTCCCAGTGGGCCTCCAATTCCCCGGCTTCCTTCCTGTCGGAAACATAGACGAGGTCGACCACCAGTTCCTTCAGGAAGTCTTGCAGTTCGGGCGGGCATCTGTTCAGGAGGAGGTTGTACACCTCCTCGGTTGAGAAATGGCCCCATTCGCGGTACCGGACATGCCCTTCGGGCAGTTCCAGACCGGCCTCCAGGATCATCTCGTTGACGACAATGTCGGCTGCAAGGTTGAACATTTTGGGATCACGGTCCTCGCGGCGGGAAGGGTGCTTGAGGGCGCAGTGCAGGACCTCGTGCATCAGGACCCCCTTGAATTGCCGTTCCGTGAGTTTCCCGGCGAAATCGGGATTGAACCAGATCCGGCGGCCGTCGGTCCAGGCGGTGGGGAATTTCCCGGATTCGCGCACCTCCGTATAAAAGCAAAGGGTGCCGAAAAACGGATGTTTCCCGGCAAGGCCGATGCGGCAGATGCTGACCCGTTGGGAAAAGTCCATCAGCTTGCCTTCCTTTCCCATTCCCGTTGATCCTGCATGTAGGCCCGGTATTTCCTGACGAAATCCATGAGCTTGGGCTCCTGTCCCATCGCCGCGATGAAGCGCGGCTTGAGTCCGAGCGCTTCCATCCGGGGGAAGACCCTTTTGACGAACAGGCTGACCCATTCCGGAGTGGCTTGCCTGGCCAGCCAGCGGAAGGCGTTCACCATCGCATCCTTTTCCTCGGCGCGGTGGATCAGGGCGAATACCACCCCGTAGCGCAGGCTGGGTTCCCCGGGGAAGGGAACGGCAAGGTTCCCGCCCATGATTTTTTCAACCGGTGGCATTTGGGTCTTTATCCGGACAAAGGCGTTGAATTCGCCCTCGGCCGCGATCCCGACGGCGGCGGCAATTGATTCACCGATCCCCAGCAACCGGCTGGCGTACTCCCAGCTGCGGGGTGAGGGGAACGCCTTCTCCCCGGATTCATAGGCATGCAGCAGGTTGGTGCGGAAGTTGAGAAAGCCGAGGATGTCCTCATGGATTGTGCCGGGATGAGTCATGGCGTAATGGCTGAAACTGTCGATATCCACCTTGACCTCGATATGCAGGGCCCGGTTCGCCACGGGGGCCGGCATGTCATTGACGGCCGCGCGGTCCTGCTTCCGGTTGCAGGCCGCCCAGATGAAGGTATCCTCCGCAATGAGGTGGTCGCCGACGCGCCGGTCGAGGAGCAGCTGCTGGGCGTTGCCCTGCTGGGCCGGCGGGGCCATGTTCAATTCGTCCAGGAAGAGGATGAATTTCCCATCCCCCCGCGGCAGGAAATTGGGCCGGGAAAAGCGCATGACGCCGTCCTCCACGATGGGGATTCCCCGCAGGTCCGAGGGCATCAGCTGGCTCAGGCGCAAGTCGATGAGGTGCATCCCGTGCTCCCGCGCGAGGGTCCGGATGATGGCGGATTTGCCAACCCCGGGAGGGCTCCAGAGGATGACCGGGATCCGGATGCGCCGGTGCACGATCTTGGCGAGAAAGGAGGTCAGTTCAATCGGGGTGAGGATCTTCATGGTTGTACTTGGTTTTCATTACAAATTGGACAAAAGGGGAGGGGTCCTTGCGGAGCATGTCTTTCATGAAGGACGGGAGGGGCAGGTTGAGTGCGGCCCAGCCGCGGTAATACGGGTTGCGGGAATGGACGTGTCTGGCCATGGCGCAAAGGGAGGGTGGGGGCTGTAGCGGGACGATTTCCGGATCCTTCCCCTCGCTCTCCGTGAGGAGGTGGAAGGGATATCGAAAACGCCTCTTGAGGAGGGACTCCCAAGCTGTTCGGTCCTCCATCCCGGCGAAGTCACCGAGAACGGCGGCCGGGGTATTCCGGTTTCCGAGGAGCAGCTCCCATTGTGTTTCGTTCAGGGAGTTCAGGTTTGACCGCAGGAACCCGATGATCCGAAGAAAGGTCGAGACGGCTTCAGGATCCTTGAATTGCCCAAGGATTTCCGAGCTTCGCCCGGCATGCCGGAGAAGGGTGCAAAGCGCGTTCAAAGCAATGGTCTTGTCCCTCTCCAGGGCCATCTCCATGATTTGCCGCAGGGGCATGGAGGGGTTGCCGGCGAGGCGGCGTCTTTCCCCGATGCCGGAGTGGCGGAGTTTTTCAGTGAGAAAGTGTTTCCCGAGGCGGGGATCCGAAAGGATGCTGGTGCGGATTTCCTTTCGCGGGTCGTTTGCGAGCGTTTCGCACACCTTGCACATGATGGGCGAATGATGCCGATGTTTACCGGAAGTGACCCGTTTCAAAAGGGCTTTGCGGACACGTAAGGATCCATTGGCGGCGAGGTGCAGCTGCAGCAGGGCCGGCAATTCGCCGCGCCTGACAAGGGCCAGCTGGACCCGCTCGTTCCCGCAATGGGCGAGCGAGGAGAGGTACAGGTGCGGACATTTTGGGTTGGCAATCACCGCCTCCGTGAGCTCGGGATCCTCCGGGGGGAACATCCGGATGACGCAATGTTCAATCAGTCCGGGATTTGCCGCGATGCGGAGCTTGACCGGTTTCTCTCCGTAGTTGAGGAGCGCCTCGATGGTATCGGGATCGAGGGATTTCTTTACCGCAAGGGCGCATCGGATGGGGAATCCTTTTTCGGAGAGTTTCCTGGCGAGGGCCCCCTTGACGGCGGTATTCACTGCGAGTTCAAGCAGGCTCCCCGCATCCCCCCGGTCCATGATTTTCCAATGAGCCCCGGCGCAATTCCGGCTCGGATTGCGGGCCAGGATCCTCCGCACCCGTGGATCCGGGTCGTCGGCCAACCGGAGATAAGTTTCCGCAGGGAGTCTCCTGTTTGCGGCAATGGCTTCGCGCACGGAGACCGAAGCGTCTGCCAACAAGCGGTCCTGGATTTCCTGATTCACGGACATTCTCAGTCGCTTGGCCAACTCCGTCCGGACCAACGGATCGGGATCCCTTGAAAGGTACCGCGCCCAGATGGTTCCGGAATATTTTTGAACCAACCCGGTTCTTTCATCCGGGTCCAGACCGAGGCTTTTCCGATCATTCCGGATGGCCTTCCGGTAAGCGGCCAGACGGGTGATTTGACGGACCAGGTGCTCCGGCAGGCGATCGCCAAAGCACTCCTCGAAAAGAAAGGCCGGATTGTTGAGAAATTCCTCCGGATGGATCATTCCCAGTCTCTGCAAATCATCCAAACCGGTCGAGGGGTTCGAAGCCACGGCCTGCTGGATTGCGGAATCCGGCAGGTATCCGAGGGCGGAGAGCAACTCCGGCCTGCTTTTCGGATCCCCCGCCCATTTGATCAGGAGACGGGTGGCACCCCCATTATGGAACGCCTTCATTGCCCGGGCTTCCCCCTGCGTCAGTACGGGGGCGGGGAGGGGCGGTTCCACGGGCTTCGCTGGACTCTGGAGTGTGCGGGCCATTTCAATCCGGATGAATCAAATCGATGCCCGCCGGATTTTCGGTCCAGAGCGGAAAGCAAGCCAGAAGGGGCAGGAAACCCCGGTCGTTGAGGACTTCCAGGAGGACGGAGAAAAGGCAGAAATCCATTTCGGACAATCGTTGCCGCAAGTGGTTCAGGCGGACATGGAAACTCCAGAAACTGGTGACATCCCCTCTGGTCTGCATGGAGTGGTTGGCCAGGAGGAGCTTGATCCGGTAGAGGCAGGAGTGGATGGGTTGATGGGCCACGGTCCGGATCAGGGCCTCCATGTAGAGGATGCGCGCACTCGTGATATCATGGCCGAAACGCACTTTTGTCTCCCATGCAGCCCTGTTGATTGCGCGGGCTTGTGCCGTTTTTCCTCCGAGAAGGAGCACACCGCTGAGAATATTCATCCGATGCGGGAGCTTCGGGTGGTCTTCCGGGTACATGTCCGTCTCAATGCGGAGGATTTCACGCAGCAGGGTTTCCGCCTCGGCGAAGCGGCCGTCCTCGGTGAGCTGAAGCGCCACGTGGCTCGCATCCTTTGGATCGCTGCGGATTTTTTCCATTCCATTATCCAGGTCCTCCAGAATTTCCTTCAGGAATTGAGCGTTTGCATGCCGCCATTGCGGGATTCGCGGCAACAACGTCCGGACCTTCAGGGGCGACTCGAGTGCGCCCATTTGCATCAGATCCAGATATTTCCGCACCTCGTTCTTGATCCTGTCCGATATTTCATCGGTTTTACCGCCTTCCAGAAACCGCTGCGCGGTTTGGTACCAGTGGCACGCAAGGTTGAACCGGTTCGCGCGGTGATAAATCCTTCCCAGAAGAAAGGCCCGCAATGCGGCCGGCTGCCCCGCTCTTTTGGAAATCTGATCCAAGTCGCGCAGGACCATCCCGGCGAGCCCTTCGGTGCGATGCAACAATCCCACCTTATCCGGTTTTTTCGCAAGGATGGAGACCAGGGCCCTCTCCTCGATCAATTTCAATCGCTCCCCCGATTCCCAGCTTGCAATCAAGCTATAGGGCAGAAGCGGCTCCGGCTGCAGGAGGAACTGGTTTGGAGAGATCCGCGTCATATCGCCCATTAAACTTTCGTGGCCTTTATCAGGGCGGTCCGGATTGACGATGTGGCGATGCAATGCCCGGGTCCCTGCAAAACGATAATTCCACCGGGCGCAGAACAAATTGGACAGCTGCCGGCCCCTGGTCAGGCAATAGAGGGTGCCATCTCCTCCTTCGGGTTCGGCGTTCACTGGCTGAAGGATCGGGATCCTTGATCCATTCCCGCACCGCATGAACTTGGCATGGGCATCGGTGAACGCCGCAAACAGGCGCACCCCGTAGTCCGGGGATACGATGTGGGAGCCAAGGCGGAGAAAGGTGGACAAAGGTGGGATCGGCAGGTGTTCCTTGTGCGCGCCTTTGCGCAGGGATTCCTGCAATTCGGGAAACAGGGCCAGCTCCTTGTCCCGCAAGAGGCGACGGGCCTCCTGCATCCGGACCTTGAACAGGAGTTCGCAAAATTCTTTCCAGAGGTCCGCGGGGTAGCCTTGCTGCCGGACTTCTTCATGGTAATCAAACAACTCCGGGTAAAGGTCGACCCGGAGAAACGCCTCCGCCGGATTCAGTTGTACCATGGCGGGAGCCGGGGTAGGTGCCTCCTGTTCCACGAACCGGCAGGGCGTTTCCGGGTCGTCAAACAGGCGGGCGATGGCCGGCCAGCTTGCCGCCGTTCCCACGAAAAGGACCCGCGGGTATTGCCGTTGGAGGAATTTCAGGGAAGAAGCGATGATCCGGTTGCGATCCGGATAGGGCCAACCGGTTCCGGTTCCCGGGTCCACCGCAACCAGGGGAATGCCCAATTCGTTGGCGCTGCGGACCGCTTCCACCATGGCGTCGGTGGGGGAGACGCACCATAGGTTGAAGGCGCAGAATCCGAGTTCCCTGTGGAGCTCCTCGGGCTGAATTTCCTCCAGTGGCAGTCCCTTGCTTTCCTGTAGCCGGAGGGCCGCTTCGTGGTGACGCGGATGGATGAAATGGTTCGGCGTGAGCATTCCGAAAGGGAAGGGAAACGGACCGCTGGCGAAGGCCCCCTCCGCGGGATTCCCCACGCCTTGCGCAAGGGCTTCGGCCAGATGGGAACTGAGTTCCACGGCAACGGCCCCCGGCGGCGATTTCTCATTCCGGCAGGCCGCGTAAACCGCATGCGCCCACTCCGGGCGGCCGGGAATGGCGCCAATTCCAAGGAGTCCGGGGGAGCGTTGGGCAGGAGGGGTCATTCTGAGGGCTATTCATTAGTTGAGCCAAGTCCTTTGATCGAACCCTTCTTGCGTATACCTGCTGACTGGATAATCAGCCTTCGCCAAAGGGGTTGCCTCAGACCCGGATTTCCTCTTAAAACCGAGGCCTCTCTCAACCCCTTTCCATACATGAAAAAGAAAAAATTACCCCTGCAACCTGATGCCCTGAGCGATGGCATCGATAAGCTTCTACAGCGCAAGGGCTTGTCCCTTGAGCGCCTGCAGACGCTGCTTCTTGTCGAGGAGGCCGGAAGCCTGCTGGAGGCGGCCGGCCAGAACAAACATCGGGCCGCTCAGTTTTCCCGGCAAATCCGTGAACTGGAGGAATTTTTCGAGATTGAATTGACCGAGCGAAGCGGGCGCAGCAAAACGCTGACGAAGGAAGGTGCGGAGCTGGCCGCCATCGCCCGGGAATTTTTCCTCGGGATGGTCAACATCCGTGCCCGCGCGCAGGACAAGAAACGGTGGTATCGGATCGGTGCCGGCGAGTCCTTGCTGCACTGGATTGTCATTCCAGGACTCGCAAAACTGGCGGATTCGCATAAACGCACGAGTTTCCGCCTTTCCAACCTGCAGAATGGGCAAATTGTCGCACGGCTGAAGGAGCGCACCCTTGACTTTGGTCTCCTCCGGGCGGAAAGCATCTGCGCCCCCTTGAAAGGGGCCATGCTGGGCCAGGTCAGCTATTGCCTGGTGGTCCCCAAGGCGTTGGCTGCCACCATGCCGAAAGGCAGCGACTGGCGTTCCGTCGTTTCCGGGCTTCCACTGGCCGTACATCTGGAAAACACCTATGTGCAGGCTGAATTTGAAGGCGTTATGGAGGAATTGGACCTTCATCCGGACATCCGCCTCCGGTACGACACTTTCCCGAATGCCATAACCGCCTGCGAATCCGGCCAGTATGCGGTCCTCATGGTCCGTCTCGGCCGGCGCCAGAATTTCCCGAAGGATTGTGTCGTTTATGACCTTCCCTGCCTGGACAAAATTTCCCGTGATATCCAGCTGGTCTGGAATCCCCGGTTTGTGAGGATGATTCCGGATGCGGAGTCGATGAGGAACCACTTGATCGAGGTCTTCACCTGGCCGGTATGAGGGGATTAATCCACCGCATGCAGACATGCAGCGACGAATGGCTGTGAAGGGTTGCTTGGATCAGCCACCGCCTGCGCCGTCAGCTGGTCCGGATCGGCGGGAAGGTGGAGATTGGACTCCAGTTTGCCGGGTGGCAGGGTCGTCCCGGGAGGCATCCAGGACGGCCATCCGTTCAGCGACCTTGCGGCTCATTGTCGGCGGTGCGTCCTGCAGGATCCTCAAGGTCATCAGCGTGCTGAGGTTTTTCCGCTGCAACAGGAGATCGTGAAGAACGGGATCCGGCCGGTGGGCCAGTAACCCCAGAATCGGGCTGGGGCATTCCGGATTCAAGGCCATTTCCCGCTGGACCGCCGGACTGCCATTCTTCAGGAGGTGGGGACCCGCGGAGCTGATCAGGTGCTGGTTCATGGCCAGCAGCAGGTTGACCGGCTCTTCATTCCACGCAAGGAGACGCTCAATGGCCGGCTCCGACAACCGCTCACGGGCGGCCAGCTTCAGGCGAACCTCCGGGGAATGGTCGGCAAGGGCGGTTGCCAGTTCCGGGTCGATTGCTTCGTTTTCCGCCAGCCGGATCAGGACGTCCTTTTCCCCTTTCCGGAACAAACGCCAGTGGGCCGGCCCTGCCTGCGGGCTCCGGCTGTCCGCCACGAGCCGGCGAATGACCGGCTCGGGATCCTCCGCCAGCTCCAGGAGGGTGGGGTGGTCGATTTGGGCGTTTTCCGCGAGGTTCGCGCGCACTTCGAAGTCCTTGGATTCCAGGAGGATGGGCGCCACAGTTTCAGTCTGCAGCCCTCCCACGTTGCGGGCGAGCAGGCGCCGGACTTCGGCCCGCTTGTCGCGAATCAGGGATTGCGCCCATACCGTGTCGGCGAAATGGCAGGCCAGGTCCATGGCCGTGTCCAGGTGCTCCTCCTCCAGCGGATCGCCGCTGAGCAGTTTTCGCTTGTAGGCCAGGAACTTCTGGATCCGCATGAACCGCCCCCAATCGAGGGAATTGCCGAAAAACTCCTCGAAGAGGATCGTCGGATTTTGCATAAAGGCTTCCGGGTAACACTCCCCCAGATCCAGCAGGACCTCCTGCGGGGTGGCAGGATTCGCGGCAATCCTTTCCTGCACGGCGGAATCGGGAATGCGGGCCAGCTGGGCAAGGTACGCCCCCTCCGTTTCAGGATTGGCCGCCGCCTGCAGCAGCGGCTCCGTCGCCCACCCCTCCACGAAGGACTCGATCTCCTCCAGTTGTTCCTCGCCCAGACCCTCGAAATGAAGGGTAATCCGCTTGTAGATGAATTCGGTCTTCACCGCCCCACTGGAGGAACGGGGCGCGTCTTGAGGGGAGGCGGAGGATGGGTGGTGGGTGCTCATGAGGGGGAAACTTTCGTCAATGGTCCGGATTCTGCCTGTCTACACCGCCCACCGCAGCGGCATCAATTGGATTCTTCACAGCATCCCTGACTGGGGAGGCAGGGGAAAGGCGGGGCGAGAGAGGTATCTGAAATCCCCGCATTTTTCGGGAACCGACGGGTTTCTGCTTTTCTTTAACGTCAGGGCCCGTCATTTTGTGCGTGGACTGCACTGACACATGGATTCCTCGCGCACCGTCCGCGTCTTCATTTCCTCGACCTTCCGCGACATGATGCGGGAGCGGGATCTGCTGGTGAAGCCGCGTCTTCCCGGTGCTCACCGACGACGAGCGCCGCGAACTGTCCGAGCGCGACATCAAGGCTGAAATTGGAATACACGGCCCGGACGAGGCCGCGCGCCAACGCGGAGGAGGTGGATGCGATGGTCGGCGAATACTTCCGCCTGCTGGGCCGGCATGTGGATACCTAGCCTGCCTTGTTCATGAAAGCCCGGAGCCGATTCAACCCTCTGAAAATCTTCCGATGCACGGGCTGAACCATTCCGAGATTCGCAATCCTAAACCCGCAATATGAACCCCTCTTCCCTCCATGCTTCCGGTGCTTCCGCCACCCTCTGACCCTCCTTCCCCATGCCAGAGTCAGGAATCATCACCCCCCGTCATTCGCGTGTTCGTCAGTTCGATCCCGCAGTCGCGGGACGACATGAAGCACGAGCGGAGAGTGGCACGCGCTGTGCGCGTGGAGCGCATATTCAGCCAAAACTACCTCCTTAAGGATAGTTTTGGCTGGGTATAAAAATTTATAGCTGGCCAAAACCCAACCAATGAGTCATCTTTTGGCTGCGTATGGATAATTCCGCCCCATCAACCCTCCTTATCGGGCGAAACGACGAGAAGGGGAAGCTCGGCAAGGCGCTGGCCTCCGCCGAAGCCGAGTTTGTGGCGATCTATGGCCGACGGCGGGTGGGCAAGACTTTTCTGGTGCGGGAGTTTTTCGGCGAGGCGATCCGGTTCGAGTTGACGGGCATGCACGGGGTTTCCATGCGCGAGCAGCTCGCCAATTTCGCGTCTGCGCTGGCCAGGGCGAAAGGCTTGGAAGAGAAGCTCCAGCCTCCGGCGACCTGGCAGGAAGCCTTCGCGCAGCTGGAACGCCACATTGAATCGCTGGGCGAGCCCGTGCAGGGCGGGAAGCATGTGGTTTTTCTGGATGAGCTGCCGTGGCTCGACTCGCCCCGGTCGAAGTTCTGCCCGGCGCTTGAGCATTTCTGGAACAGTTGGGCGTCCAAACGGAGCGATCTGCTACTGGTGGTGTGCGGTTCGGCGGCCTCGTGGATGGTGCGGAATCTGGTCGAAGCCAAAGGGGGACTCCACAACCGCGTAACCCGGAAGATCCGCTTGCTGCCGTTCACGCTGGGCGAGACGCGGGCGTTCCTGCGGTCGCGCAAGGTCGATCTTACCGATTACCAGGTCATCGAGCTGTTCATGGCGCTGGGCGGCGTGCCCCATTATCTCAAGATGGCGGAGCCGGGCTGGTCGGCGGCCCAGATTATCGACCGGACGTGTTTCCACCCGCAAGGGGAACTGAGGACGGAATTCGAGAAACTCTACGCCTCGCTCTTCGACAAGCCAGAGGAGCATCTGGCCATCGTCCGGGCGCTGGCGAAGAGCCCCGGCGGTTTCACCCGGACCGGGTTGCTTGCCGCCGCGGGCCTGCCCTCGGGTGGAACAGCCACCCGCCGGCTCGACGAGCTGGCGGAATCCGGGTTTATCCGAATGAGCGTTCCATTTGGAAAACGCGAGAAGGATGCCCTGATCCGGCTGGCGGACGAATTCTCGCTTTTCCACAGTGCATGGATCGCACCGCTGGGCAAAAAACCGGCGGGCGACGGATATTGGCTCCAACAACGGGGGAGGCCAAAGTGGCGGGCATGGTCGGGCTACGCCTTCGAAGGGGTGTGCCTCAAGCATGCGTCGCGCATCAAGGCGGCACTCGGCATCGCCGGTGTGCAGACGACGGAGGCCCCTTGGCGTCATGCGGGTTCCAAAACCGGGTCCGGGGCACAGATCGACCTGCTCATCGACCGCGCCGACGACACCATCAGCCTCTGCGAAATGAAGTTTTCGGAAGGTGTGTTTACCATCGACAAACCGTATGCGCAGGCGCTGCGGCAAAAACGCGACACCTTCCGCCGGGTGACCAGAACCCGGAAAAACCTTTTCCTGACCATGGTCACCACCTTCGGCATCGCGGACAACGCACATGCGAAGGAGTTGGTGGCCAATTCCGTATTGGCCGAGGAGTTGTTTGGTGAATGAACCTTCCGAGAAGAGTGATTTCCTCCTTCATCATTCCCATTCCCTCCTTCATTCTTCATAAATCCTCCGTCCCATGCCCATGGAACCGACATGCCCCCCACTGCCACGAACCGCTGACCCAGGTCGGCAAGCACTGGATTTGCCCCGAGCACGGACAGGTTTCGATCCCGCAGTCGCGGGACGACATGAAGCACGAGCGCAATGCGTTGGCGGCGGAGGTCTATCCCAAGCTGGAGGAGCTTTGCCAGAGGAGCGGGTTTCAGTTCCTGCTTGGAGGTCCACGCCAACGGCGGCAAACGCCGTGAGTGAGTCACATGGGTTGGTTCGCTACGGAGTTCATG
>JBNGDP010000068.1:0-19684 GCA_049975345.1 Oceanipulchritudo sp.
AGCGATACTTAGGCAAAGCCACGTGGAACCGGTATTACCCCTTTTGATTGAGCGTATCAGGGCAACTTTTATCCACTTCCCCGGGGATTGCGCTTTTGACCCTTTAAGGGGATTCCCTTAAAAAAATAAACCGGAATCCAACCAGAAAACAAAAGGAGGAAGGTTCCATATGAAAGCGATATACTACTCCATACGACGGTGCGCGGTCGTCCTTTCGATCGCCGCCCTTATTACCACGGCGGCCATGGCGGTGGTCCCGGGTGAAATGAATTACCAGGGTCGTTTAACCGATTCGGCGGGAGTTCTCCTCAACGGCACCCCGCAAATGACCTTCACGATATACGATGCAGCATCGGTACCCCTGTGGACCGAGATCCAACCCTCCGTTTTCGTGAAAAACGGCCTCTTCTCGGTGCAGCTCGGATCGGTGAATCCGATCCCGCCGGCCATTTTCGATGGCAGCACGCGGTTTCTGGGAATTGCTGTGGCGGGCGATCCGGAAATGACGCCCCGGTTCCCGTTGACGACGGTGCCTTACGCCTTCCGGGCGGAAAACGCCAGCGTCAACTACGCCCAGGTCTTCACCGTGGCGCTGAGCGGGGGTGACTTCACCTCGATCAACGCCGCCCTTGCGGCCTGCGCGCCGGGGTTGCGATACCTCATCCGGGTGATGCCCGGCAATTACCCTGAAACGGTCGATCTGTACACGGCGGGCTCGACCATTCACCTCAAGGGGGCCGGACGCAATGTGACGACGATCCAGGGCAGCGTGCGCCTGCGGGGGGATTCGCTGCTGCAGGGCTTCCGGATTGAACAGGGGGTGGAATGTTGGATGACCATTCCGGATAATCCCACGATCCTGCTCAATACCATCACCAACGATGCGAGGGGCGATTTCGCCACCAAGGGGGACGGTATCTACGTGCATGAGTCGAATCCGTGGATCAAGGAGAACATCATCTTCGAATGCTACCGGTTTGGCGTCTACTGCGACGGGCCGGATGCGAATCCGTGGATCCTCGCCAACATCATAGCGGACAACGGTCAAGGGTTTGACCCGGCGGCGCCCGATTTGGTGGGGGGCATCCGCTGCGACCGCGCTTCCCCGACAATCAGCAACAACAAGATCCTGCGGAACAACCGCTACGGGATTCATGTCGGGGGAAGTGAATTCCCGGCTGAGCCGACGATTGATGACAACGTCATCGCCTACACGATTCCCCAGATGCCGGATGTCCTGGACAATCCCTACGGTCCGAACCGCGACGGGGTCGGCATCCAGATCGGGGACGTGAACATGGATCCGGTAGCGATGTATGCCGAGCCGCGGGTGTACGCCAACGACATGTACAAGAACAGCTGCGCCATCCGCATCGAGGCGGCGGCCCAGCCCTCGATCCACGGGAACAATATCAACTACAACGACGAGGAAGGCATTGTCTGTCTGGCCAACCCCGCATCGAAGGATATTGTCATCAAGAGCAACTACCTGCACAGCAACGGACAGGCGCCGGGTATCGGGATGAACCTGGGCATCGCCAATGATTCCCGTCCGATCGTCACGCACAACAACTTCGGCGACCTGCCGGGGGCGCCGGGGCTGATCGACATCCACTACGCCTACAACTTTGGCGGGGTCACGCCGGTGTTGAGCTACAACGTCTACAATGTCATCGTGCGCAATGTTCCGGTTGGGACCGGAAACTACAACACGGACCGCAACGGCGCCATGATCAATCCCTGACAGCCGCGGCTGCTGAATGCGATCAACAGGAGGTGAAAAAAATGAAATATCACCAGACATTCGCTAAAGCCGTTGTGGTGGCCGGGCTGGTCCTCGCCACGGCCCTGTCGGCGGCGGTCCGCTCCAGCCCGAACTACACGATGGTGACGGACACCTACGGCGGGGGCGGCGAAATGGCCTCAAGCCCGAATTTCGGCCTTGATTGCAGCGTGGGGGGCGGCACCGCGCTCGGAAGAGGGTTGAGCGGCAACCACGACCTGTTCTCCGGCTACATCGCCCAGTTGTACGAGTTCACGAGCCTGAGCGTGACGGCCCAGTTCGCCTCGGTGAACGAGGAAACCACCAACCAGCTCTATGCGACCGCGGTGGCGGGCGACGGATCGCTGCTTCCCCTGCCGGGAACCAGCGTGACCTGGACGCCCTACGCCGGTGCCATCGCCAGCATCAACGCCTCCGGCCTGGCCCTGGCCGACGCGGTATACCAGAACGAGAATGCCACCGCCAAGGGGGACTGGATGGGGCTGAGCGATATCGAGATGTTCCAGGTCTTGAACAATGATCCGGACAACTACCTCACCTACGGTGCGGACGGTTTGCCGGACACATGGCAGATCCTGCACTTCGGCCTGCCTCCCAACAGCGACGCCGGTCCCTCCCAGAATCCGGACCACGATCCGGATCCGAACTACGACGAGTGGCTGGCCGGTGGCGATCCGAATGATCCGGCGGACTTCTTCCGCCTCGTCATCACGGGCAAGGATCCCGGCACAAACACCGCCTATCTGCAACTGCGCCGGATCATCCCGGACCGCGACTACACGCTGAAAAAGAGCACCGATCTGTCCTCATGGACGGACATCTCGACCTTCGACACCACCGTGACCGTCGAGCCGTACGACTTCTCAACGACCTCGGCCACCGGCCCGAAGGACATGTACGAAGTGGAGGTCAGCCTGCCGTAAACAGCCTTTATGCAGTCGAGTGGAAACATTAAAGTGACCCTGCTGGTGGAAAACACCGCAAGGGGGAGGGGGATTTTGGCCGAACACGGCCTGGCCTGGTGGATTGAGAACCCCGCCGGGAAACTCCTCTTCGACACCGGGCAGGGGCAGGTGCTGGAGCGAAATGCCGAAATCTGCGGCATTGCGCTGGAAGAGGCTGCCGCCGTGGTCCTGAGCCATGGCCACTACGACCACGTGGGCGCCCTGGAAAGAGTGCTTTCCAGGGCACCCAAGGCAAGCGTGTTCCTGCACCCGGGCGCCCTGCAGAAACGTTACAGCGGGGCGCCGGGAGGGCGGACCCGCGAAGTCAACGAACCGTTCCTCTATGACGGGGGTCTGGAACACAAGGCGGACCGGATTGTCCCCACCAGGGAAGCCATGGAGGTCATGGATGGGATCCACGTCACGGGGGAAGTTCCCCGCATTACCGATTATGAGGATACGGGAGGGGATTTTTACCTCGATGCCGATGGGCTTGTGCGGGATCCGATCATCGATGACCAGTCGATCTATTTCCAGAGCGATCGCGGCACGGTCCTCATCCTGGGCTGTGCCCATGCGGGGGTGGTCAATACCATGCTGCATGTCGCCAACCTGACCGGCAGGGACAGGATCCACGCGGTCATGGGGGGCATGCACCTTCTGCATGCCGATCCGGAACGCCTTCAGATGACCTACGAGGTTTTCCGGAAAATGGATGTCGCCCTGATCGCGCCGTGCCACTGCACCGGAATCCGCGCGGTGGCCGGATTCTGGAACAGCTTCCCGGACCAATGCGTCGAGGCGCATGCCGGGAAGGAATTCAAGTTCAACCTGAAAAAACAATCATGAAATATCCGAAACAACTCGAAGGGAAGAAAATCTGTTTTCTCGGCAAGGGCGGGGCCGGGAAAAGCACCTGCCTGATCCTCACGGCGAAAGCGCTTGCGGAATCCGGATGTCAGGTTTGCGTACTGGATTCCGACTCGACGAACCTTGGCCTGTACCGGGCGCTGGGCATTCCCCGCGCTCCGGAACCCTTGATGAACCACTTCGGGGGGATGGTTTTCCAGGGCGGGCGCATCACCTGCCCGGTCGATGATCCCAGCCTGCTCGAGAATGCCCACATCGATCTGCGCGATCTGCCCGATCGATACAAGATGGGCGGCCATGATGGAATCGTCCTCCTGCAGGGTGGCAAGCTGGCGGACTTCGGCGTCGGGGCCGGGTGTGACGGCCCCATCGTCAAACTGTCGAGGGATTTGCGCGTCACCGACGGCGGCCGGCCCGTGACCCTGCTGGTCGACTTCAAGGCCGGACTGGAGGACTTCTCAAGGGGAGCCCTGGTCGCCATGGACGCGCTGGTCGCGGTATGCGATCCCTCCATGGCCGGTATCCAGATTGCCATTACCTTGCAACAGGTCCTGGAACGTCAGCGGCACGGGGACCTGCCGGCCACCGGTCACCTGGAATCCCCGGATCTTGTCGAACTGGCCCGGAGGCTGTACCGCGAATCGCGCATTGATTGCCTGCACGTTGTCCTCAACAAGGTGCCCGACCCGGAAACCGGGGCGATCATGAGGGAGCGCCTGGAGGCAGCCGGCCTGGAGGTGGCAACGGTCCTGCCGGATACCCCGGCGCTGCGCAAGGCATGGCTGCGGGAGGAACCCCTGTCCCTGGATCCCTTCCGGGAGGAAATGGAACAGCTCCTCCGCCATTTGGCCGGCGAATCAACGCTCGCCGCCCAACAGTGAATCCACCAACTGCGGCAGCCCTGCACAGGCGCTTTTGCCGATGAGAACGGTCCGTTCATCCACAAGTTGCCCGTCAGGGACTTCCGGATTCACGATATAGACCCGGCCCGCATGGACCGCGGCGGGGACCAGGCCGGCGGCGGGATACACCTGAAGGGAAGTGCCGACCACGAGGAGAAGCTCCGCCTTCCGGACGATCTCCAGGGCGCGGTGGATTTCCGTCACCATTTCCCCGAACCAGACCACATGGGGCCGCAGCTGACTCCCCTTTTCACAGAGATCCCCGATCCGGATGTCCCGGTCCCCCAGCTCGTACAACAGGGAAGGATCCACCGAGCTGCGCGCCTTCATCAGTTCCCCGTGCAGGTGCAGGATTTCCTGGGAACCGGCCCGCTCATGCAGGTCGTCCACGTTCTGGGTGACAATGGTGACCCGGAAGCGCGTTTCCAGCCGAACAAGGGCGCGGTGGGCGGCATTGGGCCGGACGCCGCGCAACCGCCGCCGGCGCCAGTTGTAGAAACGAAGGACCAGTTCCGGATCCCGTTCCCATGCCTCGGGGGTGGCCACTTCAAAGACATTGTGGCCCTCCCACAGCCCACCGTTCCCGCGAAAGGTTGGCAGCCCGCTTTCGGCGCTGATTCCGGAACCGGTCAGGACAACCAATCGCGGCAGGGACATGGTGTCAGGAAAATCCGCGGATCAACGCGGATCCAGACGGACCCGGCCGAACTGGCGGTCACCGGCCGGCAGGGTCACCTCGATATTACCGGAGACTTCCTGCCGGGGCGGATCCACCTCCACCGGGGTCCAGGGATCCACCTCCCCGACATCCGCGGAGGCCTCCACCGTGGCAGTCACGCCGGAGACGTACTCCGCCCGCTTGAATTGCAGCACCCCGCTGGCGTTGATCCCATAATCGAGAAGGGCCACCGCATCCGGAACCAGGGGATCCAGGCCGGCATAGTACTCGAAGATGTTCCTGATCGTGTCGAGATCCTCATCCCCTTCATCATCCAGGATGCTGAATTCGCTTTTCCAACCCGGATAGGAGGGCAATACCGTGAAATCAACCGGAGCCGAACTGGAGGTGTTCTCGGCATAATCCATGCAGGTGACCCGCAACTGGTAGAGGCCACCCGGCAACTGGTCGAGATCGACCTCGAACGACCAGCCATCCAGGGCATCGTAATCCGTGTCCGCCTCAATCCAGGTTGCCCCCCCGTCCGCGGAAAGTTCGGCCGCCGCGACATAGGCGCCGGCCGGTGGCGACGCGACATTGACGAGAAAGGCACCCCCGACGACTGCCCCACTCAAGGGAGAGCTAATGACCGGTACAGCAGGGGAAGAGTTGTCTATCCTCAGGGCAACGACGGCCCGACCAGAATAGTCGTCAAGGAAGTCCGAATCCGTCAAGGTGACGCGGAAATCATACAGCCCATCCGGATAGAGGGTGGTATCGATTGGCTGTCTCCACTCTCCGGGCGTGGAACCGGGGGTCAGGTTGACGGCCGGTTCGGCCACAGGCGACCAAGTCCCGTTCACGGGATCGCGGATCTCCGTGATCATTCCCGGTATACCTACAAATTCATACAAATGGGTGACCTGCAGCTCGATGGAACCGGAAACATGCGCCCCGTCCGCAGGCCATTCTATCACCGGAATCGGACAGGGATTGATAAAGAAGATTCCCGAGATATCGTCCAATTCGCCGTTCAGGAAGTTTATCATCTCCTGCAGGCGGACCTCCTCGCCAGTGGTAATGCCCGGTAAACCGTTATTCAGCTTGTCCTGCAGGTTATCCAGGCCGGTGTAGCTTTCAATGTAGTTTCCGACCAGGAACAGATTGAGGGAATTTTCCAGGTCATTGTAAGCGAAGCTCTTATCCGGCTCATCAATGTTGGAGTCGAGGATGGTCCGCATCCCGCCGAGATAAACCCCCGGAATGCCGGATTCGATGGGAGATCCGGGGGCATAGGCCTGGCTGTGCCGCACCCGCACGGTCCCGAAAGCCGTTCCACTGATCGCACCCGGGAAGCTGTAATCCACGGAGAGGTTCCAGTCCTCCGTCGGTGGGGTCCGTGGATCCAGGGCCGAGGCGACAATGATGGAGGCCTTGGTTCCGGCAGGACCACCGATCGGGGTGCTCCAGGTCGCCGAACTCAACGGCGCGCCGAACGGATAGTAGGTGCCGTTTGTCGGGGAAAGGGAAGGAGATCCGGGATTCATCGCCCCGTTGAGCCAACCATTGTCAACGAACCATGCGGAAAGCACCGGATCCGCGGGAGGATTGGTGGCGGGCTGCTTCACCACATGGGCAAGCGCGGAGGTGGCATGGGGCACTGTCTGGAATGCCGGACTGATGACCACACTCGGCTTGAGCGCGGGGCGGGCCGCCTTTTTTCCGGCCGGGGCACCGGCTCCAGGGCCCACGCCGGCCGGGCCGGCCCCGCCACCACCGCCCGGTTGCTGCCGGTTCAGGGGACGGTGTGGACGCTTGGTCCCGGGATCATCCGGATCCCACGGGCCGCCTTCCACATCACGGACATAGTCCGGATGGATCAGGTAGTCCTCGGTTTCACCGGTGGGAAAGGATCCGGATCCGTCCCACCCGTCCGGGAGGGGATCGGGAACGGGAACCTGGCTGATGGTCATCCGCATCCAGAAGCATTGGGGATCCAGGAGCGCATGCCAGCCCCAGAGGAATTGCTGTGACTGAATCAGCTGGGTCGTACCGGGGGCCACGCGCACGACCTGGTTGCGCACCGCCCATTCATCCACGGCGCCGGGCACGTAGGCGCCCATGTTCCGCCATTTCCCATCCTGGTCCCAGTCGATCAGGAGGTTGAAGACGCGGTCCACATCCGGGGCCCCGGCGGGGACCGATACGAAAAAGCTGAGGGTCGCCACCGGCGGCATCTGCGTGAGGCTGATGAGGAAGGGAATCTCCGGCAGGCCGTTGTCCTTCATGTCGCTGTTGATCAGGTTCTGCCATCCGTCCTCGTCCGTGCTCGTGTCGTTGGCATCGGTTTCACGGCTCGGCGGCTGGTCCATCGGGCCGAACCATTCCTGGGTCGTATCGAGATGGTGGATACCGTTCGGATTGATGCGCCCGTTGGTCGTGTTGTAAAGGGTCGGGAAATTCCCCGTTTCCGAGGACGTCTCGAACAAGAGATCGTAGTAGCTCGGTCCCCCGTCGGGGGCGTCCCCATAGTCCCCTTGCGGGGCCTGCGCATGGGCGCCGATGGAGGGGGCGAGCATGCCCAGAAGCGCCGGCACAAGAATGGAAAAACGGGGGAAACGCGTCAGTAAATGGGGATCGGTCATCGCTTTCATGCGTATTTGGATACAGAACACGGCCAAAAAGGGCAAGTTCAAAGCCATCCCGAAACCAAACTGTCAAAAAGGATTGCGAACCGTCGCTGCACCCTGTACGATCCAACCATGGAAGATCACATCTACAAGACCATTGAAATAACGGGAACCTCGCACGATTCGGTGGAGGATGCCGTGAACCGGGCCATCGGGAAAGCGGGCAAGACCATCCAGAACCTCCGCTGGTTCACCATCAAGGAAGTGCGGGGAGCGATCGAAAAGAACCAGGTGGCGCAATGGCAGGTCACCGTCAAGGCCAGCTTCACGATCAAGGATTGAGCGCTCAAGCAGGCCGGTCATAACCGCCGGTCAATCCGTTTGGTGACAGGACCCATTGCCAGAGCTGCTGGTCGCGGGCCCGGAAGGCACCCGCGCAGCTGAGGAGGTAGAAGCGCCACATGCGGTGGAAGCGGCGGGTGTACTGGGGGCGCGATCCCTCCAGGGTGGGCCAGGCCTTCTCGAAGTTGCCATACCATGCCATGAGGGTAAGGGCGTAGTCCGGTCCGAAGTTGTGCAGGTCCTCCACCACGAACCGCCGTTCCACGGCCCGCCCGATCTGCTGGACGGAGGGAATGGATCCGTTGGGGAAAATATGTTTGGTGTACCAGGACCGGACGGGCAGGCCGGTCTCGTTGGACCCGATGGTGTGCAGCAGAAAAAGCCCCTCCGGATGCAGGGAACGGCGGGCCACTTCCATGAAAGTGCGGTAATTTTTCGGTCCAACATGTTCGAACATGCCAATGGAGACAATGCGGTCGTAGACACCCTTGTGGTTCCGGTAATCCTGCAAATGGACTTCAACCGGCAGGTCCCTGAGATGTTCCCGGGCATGCTTCACCTGTTCGCGGGAGACGGTGAGACCGACAACGGTGGTCCCGTACTTTTCAGCGGCGTACTTGCAGAAACTGCCCCACCCGCAACCGATATCCAGAACCCGCATTCCCTCCTTCAAACCCAGCTTCCGGCAAACCAGGTCCAGTTTGGCCCGCTGCGCCTCCTCCAGTGACCGGGCCCCGCCGCGCCAGTATGCGCAGGAGTACACCATGTCCTCGCCCAGCATGGCCCGGTAGAGGTCGTTGCCGATGTCATAATGTCGTTCCCCCACCTGAAAGGCGCGCCGCAGGGACTGCAGGTTCCAGAAGAGTCCGCGGAAGACGCCGGGGAGGACGACTCTCCATGGCTGCCGTTCCCGGACGGTAACCACCCGGAGCAGGCGACTGACCAACTCGTCGATGGCCCTGCAATCCCACCAGCCATCCATATAGGCGTCCCCGAGGCCGATATTGCCATGCAGGAGGATCCGCCGCCACAGGCGGTTGTCGTTCACCCGCAGATCCCATGGGCGGTCGCCATTGATCCGCACATCGGCCCGCTCGAGGATCTGTTCGATGGATCGTCTCATGAGTCAACTCCCTGCATCATCGCGGGCAGGGATGCCCGCGCCACCTAGGAAGCCCGCCTGGACCCAGTGTTACAGGCATCGCTGCCTGTACCCCGTTTACAATCCGCTGCTGTAGCGCTCCAGATGCTCGATGCTGGCCTGCTGCTGGGCGATGATGTGCTTCACCACGTCCCCGATACTGACGAGACCAAGCAGCTTCTCGTCCTCCATCACGGCGACATAACGGAAATGCCGGTCGGTCATCAGGCGCATGCACTCGTCGATGGAGGCTTCCGGACTGACCTTGGGAAAATCCCGGTTCATGGTGTCGAAAACGGGGGTGTGCCGGGAGGCTTTCCCATGGAGAACGATTTTGCGCGCATATTCCCGTTCCGTCAGGACGCCGAGAAGTTTCCCCTCCTCCATGACAGCCACCGCACCCACATCCTTGGCCGCCATCAACTGGAGAGCCTCATAGGTGGATTGATCCGGGGTGACGGAGTAGATTTCCTTGATATTTTTCGAGGAAAGAAGAGTTTTTGCTGTGATCGTCATTGGGCAATCGATTTTTGGGAAGCAAACGCGGATTGTCAACAGACTAGTTGGGCAGCGGCCCTACTCAAATTCGGGAACCCAGGTAAAGAAGCGCTTGTCCAGGTTCTGGAGCAGCAGCAGCACTTTGTAGCGCTGCCGCAACTGCCCGTCCGACGGATCGGTATAGAGTTCACGGGTGGTGGCATAGGGTACCCAGTTGAGCAGGTCCGCACTGGAATACGCGGAAAAGAGCAGGTTGTCGGCCACCGGATTGGCCGGAAGGTCGAGGATCAGGTGCCCGTTTTCATAGCCAACCGGGGAACCATTGCTTCCGGAGTCGGGTTTGATCGGATCCCACCCGCAGGCGAATTCCCAGATATTGGCCCAGCCGTCCCCGTCGGGGTCCTGGTCCGGTTCCCAGAGGGCCAGGTTGGCGGGATCGGCCAGAAGGGATGGATCGACGGCATCCACCAGCCAGGGACCGTAGGGGTTGTCCGCCTGGCGCGGCCGCAGCCAGAGGGTGAAGTTGTCGACCTCGTTGACGTACCAGGCATACTCCTTGAAGAAATAGAAGCCGAAAGCATCGGCATCCCCCTCAGGCAGCCGGTCCACGGAAGTCGCGTCCTTGATGGTAAAGAACAGGGACGGTTCGAACAGGTACCATCCGGTACGGCTGAGGGGAATTTCATAATACTTCCAGTAGGAAGTCCTCCAACTCACCAGGCGCAGATCCCAGCCGATATACCACTGCCCGTTGATCCGCACGGCCGGGGACACCTTGACGTTTTCGGGACTGCTGTCCTTGCCGTAAAAGGAAATGCGGGCCAGTTCCCAGCTGGTCCGGTCGATCGTGAATTCATCGGTCCAGAGCATCCACTCGCCCGGGGTGACATTCAGCGCCGGCATCTGGTTCATCCACATGTGTCCGCCGGCGTTCGGCTCGTCGAATTCCAGCCCGCTCGGGTTGGCGGCCACTTTTTCAAAATAGGGTGCGTTCCCGTATTGGTCCCAGCTGAGGCTGCGGTGCGCGTTGCCGTCGTATTTGATGGAGGGAACCGGTTCCCCGTCATAGCGCATCAGATTCCAGCCGACCTCCCAGGGTCCCATCTCGCCGAAGGAACCGTCGGGCCGTGAGAAATTCTCGCGGTAGGCGACCACGGCCGGCTCGGTGGAAGCGATCGGCAGGACCGTCACCCGCAGGGCGTCGGAGGAAAACTCCCCTTCGGAGTCCCAGACGGTCAGGGTCAGGTTATGGGTCCCCAACGGGAGGGCCATGGCCATGGAGGCCTCGGGTCCGTCATACAGGACCTTTGCCGGGTTGCCCGTCGACCACTGGTAGCGCACGAGGGTCTTGTCCGGGGAAAAGGAATTCGCGCCGGAGAGCTGCACGATGCCGAACCACTGGTTGGCGGCGTCAATGGACTGGTCGGGGCCGGCCTTGACGACGGGCTTGGACCTGCCGACCGCCACGGACAGGCGCGTTGTATCGACCGAGTAATTACCGTGTGGATCGATCGCGACCAGCTCGATGTTGTAGTTCCCCTCCGCGATCCGCGCGTGGGCAATGGGGCTTTTGGTGACAAGCAGCCACTCCCCGTCGAGGCGCCAGGCATAGAGCAGCGGGTCGCCTTCGGGATCGACGGTTCCGGTGGCGTCGAGGCGCACGGGGGCCATTCCCTCCACAAGGACGCTGGAAAAGAGGTCCGGCCCCGCCTCGGCGACGGGGGACACGTTCTCCTGCACGGTCAGGCGCAGCCAGTCGAGTTCCATCTGGCCGCTGTCGGCGCCGTTTTCATCCCGTCCGTTCCAGAAGACCCGCAGCCCCTCGAACTCGGGGAAATAGAAATAATAGGGGGCCTCGCTGGTTTCCGGGAGGGGCATGACCGCCTTCAACTCCTCATCGCTGAGGATGCCGTCGTCATTGTCATCCCGCCAGAGTTCCTGGCGGTCGGGAAGGATCCGGTAACGGAAACTCGTGAAGGAGTCGACCGCCATGCCCTCCCGGGTCCGCACCCAGCTGTTTTCCGGGAAGTCATCCCCGGCTCCCGGGGCGACCTGCCCTGCTCCGGAAATGAATCCGGGCAGCCACCAGCTTGCAGTCGCCTCGTATTCGCCCTCGTAATCGGCACCTCCCCCGTACTGGAGGAAGGTCGATCCGGCCCGCGTGGTGCCGTTGCGGAGGCGGACATGATAGGCGGGCCGTCCCCACCAGGTATCGGAGAAGTCATTGTATCTGGATCCCGGGCTGCCCTCCGGTGTGAGATCGAGCCCGCCTGGGGGATAGGCATGGTTGAAGGCGAAAATGACCCGCCCTCCCTCGCCGGATCCGGTCGTCGTGACCGGCCAGCGCAGCCGGAAATCCAGCGTGACCTCGCTCCCGGCATGGTTGGTCGGCCGCGGAAACAGGTGATCCAGGGCCGTGAAGGTTTTGAGACCGTTGGAGGTATTGTAGGCGGTGTAGCTGGTGGTATCCCGTTCCCCCGATCGGATCAGGCGCACCACCCCGTCGGTCCACTCAAAAGCGGTCCCGTTGGCCAATGGCAAACCCCAGCGCGGCACCGTGGACAGGTCCTGCCATTGGGCATCGGGGGCCTCGAAGGTGTCCTCCAGCCAGATTTCCCCCGGCAGGTCGGGAGCCGGCCTGGTGACAAGCACCACCAGGGCCTCGCCGGACTGGAAAATCCGCAGGCCGAGTCCGGTGCGGTCCTCCACTTCGAATCCATTCTGGAGAACCCCGGCCTCACAGATCCGCCAACTGGTCCGGTTGGGCGGCCGATAGCCGGGGGCGCGGGATATGACCAGGGTTCCTTCAAGGGCCGCGGTCCCGCTGACACTGAGGAAGGTTTGCGGCGAATCCTCGTTCAGGCAGATCTCCGTCCGGCTGCCGGGGCCCAGCTGCAGATCCGTTCCCACCTCCAGGGAGCCGTCCAGCAAAAGGCTCCCGCTGGCCGAAAGGGCCTTGAGCGTGCCACTCGTCGACCACTCCAGCCGGCCACCTTCCTCCACCTGCAGGTCCAGCTGCGCCCCGGTCAAGCCCCCGCCCAGACTGCTGCCGGAAGCGGGATCGCTGAGCATGCGGAGGATTCCTTCCCGCACCTTCATGGAGGCCCCGGAAGCATAGGACTGTTCCCCCGCGAGGGTAAGCGCCCCCGGGCCGGATTTAATGATCGTAACCGGCCTGAGCACACTCCACCCATTCCAGGCGGTGTAATCGGAGGAAAACTCCGTAACCCCGAGATGCATCAGGTTGGATTCGGCAATCACCTCCATATCCCGGTGAATCCAGACCGCACCGGGATAGACCTGGTCCTCTCCACGGACGATCCAGCGGCTTCCGTCGCGATTCTCGAAAACGAGATGTCCGTTGGTCTGGGCTGTGCCATCCCCCCGCGGCCGGTAGCCGAGAGGCAGGTTCGCCGTGTTGTGGGTGATGAACGTTCCCGCCCCGATGCGCATGGAGCCAATGCCCAGTTCGACGGTCCCCTGTTCCGTCCGTTCCGCAACAAAGTCCCCCGCCAGTTCCAGCGTGCCGGATCCATCACCGGTCACCCATAATTGCAGGGTGTAAAAGCCTTCCTCCTTGATGAAACGCATGTCCGCGCCGCCCGTGAGCACGAAATGCCCCCCCTCGTTCAGGTTCAGCCAGGAATAAATGGATCCCCGGTTGCTGTACCATTTGCCGGCGAACTCGACCGTGCCATCGGCTCCCCTCACGCCGATGACCGGGGAGCCGCCCAGGATCGAGGCAAGGTCCCCCTCAAGGCGGACCGTTCCGGCCGGCCTGAATTCCAGACCGGTTGCATCGAGGACGGACCCATCGGGATAGTCATCGGCACCGGCCCCAATGTGGCCGGCAAACCCGATGAACGGGGAGCCCAGCATGTCTTCAACAACCAGGCGGGACCCGCCGGCGTTATCCAACTGCAGGCTGTACCCGGACCCGGTGAAGGCAACCGGCCCGGCCCGGAAATCCCCGGCAAGATCCACCGATCCCCCCGGCTCAGGGAAAACCAGCGGCGAATCCGGAGCGAAGGATACCAGGGAAGTGCCATCCCACCAGACCGGCGAACCCGCATCCCAGACGCCATCCCCTCCGGATTCTCCTCCGGGAGACCAGGTGAGGGTTTGCGCGGTCAGGATAACGGGAATCCCTAGCAGAAGACAGCAGAAGTTTTTCTTAACCATGTGGGGTACCATGCAATGTCTGTAAGGCGGCAGATCAAATAGTTCATCCTATCTTGCCCGAAATGAATTCACGAGACAGCCTTTTGCCAACAAAGGGAAATTTTGCGCCACTGGCACGGGCAGTTCTCAATTTCGTAAGCATCTGCCGTATAATTGCTTGCGCAAACCGAACACAGATGCTCCATTCGTTTCAGATGAAGCAATTACTCCTTTCCGTCTGCACCCTACCGGTCCTTCTTCTCTCCCCGCGACTGCCGGCCGGGGAGATCCAACCCCATGAGGGTGACAATTTCGGGCTGGAAATCAATGAAGGCGCGCCGGTGAATCTTGCGGACAAGGCCGGAGCCTTTCGGGTGCAGCAGGGACCCCGTTTCCACATGGGTGGAGGGGTGACGGGAGCGGAGACATGGGCGGACCTGCCGGGGGCGGATCTGTCGGCCGAAGGAATCCGGCTGGAATGGAGCGAATCCGGCTGGACCAGCCAACGCCTGACCCTTCCCGAGCCGGTCGCCTTTGCAGCCGTGGTTTCCGACGGCGAAGGTCTGCTGGTCATCGGGGGCCTGCGGGAGGAGGGATTCAGTGCCAGGGTCAGCCGCTGGAACGAGGTCGACAAAAAATGGGTGGCGAGCGAGCTCCCTCCCCTTCCGCTCCCGCTGGCCCTTTGCGGGGCGCAGGTCATGGACGGCATGCTCTACGTCGCAGGGGGCACCGGTCCGGGTGGCGACAACGCGCAATTGCTGCAACTGGACCTTGCCGGTGGTGGGGAATGGTCGTCCTCAGCCATGCCGGAAACGAGGCTGCCCCTGCTCAATCCGCTCCTTGAGGTAAGGAGGGACGAAAAGGCAGTGGAGAACGCGCTGATCATAACAGGCGGATGGAGCCTTGCCGGGAACGGCCCGGAAGGCTGGATCCCCTCGGCGAAGACCCTGAAATTCAGGAGAACGAATGGCTTTACCCCGATGCGGGACACACCGGAGGGATATTTCCTGTATGCCTCCACGCCCGTGGGTCCCTCCCATATCATAACCGCCGTGGTCCGGGCTGAGGAGGTTCCGGCATTGCCGGCCCTCGTTCCCCGAAGGCAGTTTCCGCCGGACGGGTTCCTTCGGTATCACCTCTTCACGGATACCTGGACCGCTTTTACCGGTGGAATGGGAAGACCGCTGACCCATGTCGGCTGGATGGAAAGGAAAAGCATCCTCCTGGCTCTCGCGGACCCGGCGAACGGGGAAACCCTTTACGAGGCCGACATCGTGGCCACCGAGCGCCATTTCTCGTTTCTGGACTACGCCGTCATGGGCCTGTACATGCTGGGCCTGGTTGCCATCGGCAAATACTTCGCCAGCCGGGAGCGCAGCACAGAGGATTTCTTCCTTGGCGGGAGGAAAGTTCCCTGGTGGGCGGCCGGCTTGAGCATCTATGCCACAGGAACCAGTGCCATCAGCTTCATGGCCATCCCCGCCAAGACCTACTCCACGGACTGGCTTTATTTCATCGGGATGTCCATTTTCCCGTTTTTCACGGTCACGATCGCCGCCTTCGTTTTCATACCGATGCTGCGGAAGCTGGAAATCACCACCGTCATGGAATATTTCGAGCTGCGCTTTGGTCGTCCCATCCGCCTTCTCATGTCGGCCATCACCGTCCTCGGGCAGGTGGGAGGGCGCATGAGCATCACCCTTCTGCTTCCCAGCATCGCCCTCACCGCCGTCACCGGGATGAACATTTACGCATGTATCCTGACCATGGGGGTTCTTGCCACCATCTATACGGCCGTGGGGGGCATCAATGCGGTGATCTGGACGGACGTGCTCCAGGTGTTCGTTCTCTTCGGGGGCGCCCTGCTCAGTATCAGCCTGATCCTTCTCAAGTTGGATGGGGGCTTCACTTCCATGATCACCCTGGCCGTGGCGGATGACAAATTCAATTTTTTCGATTTCCGCTGGGATTTCACGATCGCCACCATGTGGGTCATGGTCCTCTGGGCCGTCTCCGACGTGTTCGGCAAGGGACTCGGCCAGGAAGGCCTCCAGCGGGCCTTTTCCACAAAGGGGGTCAAGGAGGCCCGCTGGTCCATGATCACCTGCGCGGTCGTGGCCCTGCCGGCCGGCTTTCTTTTTTACGGCATCGGCACGGCCCTGTATTCATTTTATCATGCCAACCCGGACATGCTCAACCCCACCCTGCAGACGGATGCCATCTTTCCGCTCTTCATCGCCCAGCAGTTGCCGGCCGGGATCGCCGGCCTCGTCATTTCCGGGCTCTTCGCCGCTTCCATGTCGACCCTCGACACCGCCATGAACACCTGCGCGACCATCACGGTGCGGGACTTCTACAGCATCTGGCGCAAGGACAAGGGCGACAAGGAACAGCTTGTCGTGGCCAAACTGGTGACGGTCTTTTGCGGAGTCTTCGGCACGGGCATCGCCCTCTACATGGCCAGCTTCGAGAATCTCGGGTCCCTCTGGGACATGTTCAGCATCCTGCTGGGGGTCATCGGGGGCGGCCTGGGCGGGGTCGGGTTTCTCGCCCTGTGCACAACCCGTGCGACCACCTACGGCACCCTGGCCGGGGCCTTTGTCACTGCGATGTCAATGGTCCTGATCCAGCGTTACACGCCCGTGCACTTCTTCATCTACGGAACCATATCCATGGCTATCGGGTCCACCACCGGATACCTGTTCAGCCTGGTCATCCCGGAACGCAATCCCAAGGATCTCACCGGACTGACGCTGTGGACAGCGTACCGCAACCGGCCCTGAAGGGCCGACTCGTTGGCAGTCGTTAGAAGAAGCGGACCGTCTTTGACTGCATGCGGGCGTGTTCCTCATCGGTGCAGGGTGCGTTGATGGGCACGTCCGTGCCCTCCCCGTTGGGCTGGACAAGGTTGTTGGAAAGCAGGTAGTTCTCCACTTCCTCGCCGCTGACATCAGCCAGCATCACCCCGTCGACAACCACGCAGGGGGAAAGGGGCTGTCCGGAACGCTGCACCATTTCGGCGTAATTTTCCGGATGGTTGATGATGTCCCTGTCCTCGTAGTCGAGGTTGTATTTCCGGAGGATGGCCCGCACGCCATTGCTCCAGCCGCAAGTGGGTTTCAGGTAGGCAACGATATCCATGAGCCGCAAGGTTACGCTCTTTTCCGGTTTGTCAAGGGCTGGACCCGGATCCAGGCAATCAAGGCCAGACCAACGAGAAGGAGTAGAATCGAATAGAAGATTCCCCGGTTCAGCCCGAGGATCAGGGACGCGTCCGGTTCCCGGAAAACTTCCCCGATACAGCGGGCGAGGCTGTAGACGACAAGAAATTCACCCGTCAAGTGCCCCGGGCGGGCCGGCGGATCGGCCGCCGCCAGGGTCGCCTCCTTCCTCCCTTTGACCCGCCAGAATCGGTATTGCATGTAGAGCAGCAGCACCAATCCTTCCAGGACGGCCTCGTAGAGCTGGGAGGGATGGCGGGGGGAAATCAGCGAGACCGGCGTCCCGGCCGGCGCGCTCTTGGGAAAAATCACCGCCCAGGGCACCTGCGAAACCTTCCCCCATAACTCCCCGTTCACGAAATTGGCAATCCGGCCGAGAAGCAAGCCCGGTGGAGCCACCGAGGCAATCAGATCCCCAAGCTTCAGGGAAGGCAGCCGGTTTTTCCGGGAAATCCAGAGAATGGCCACAGCCACCCCGGCGAACCCCCCGTGGCTGGCCATCCCTCCTTCCCAGACGCGGAAGAGAACCAACGGATCACGCAGCAGATTGACCGTTTCATAGAGAAGAAAATACCCCACCCGGCCGCCGATCAACACTCCGAGGATGAGGGCCACGGCCAGGTTTTCCTGCATCCGCGGATCCAGGACCGACCGCCCCCGCTTCCAGTAGAGCCCCAGCAGGGCGAAGGCGATCAGGAATCCGGTCACGTAGGACAACCCGTACCAGCGCACCGCCAGCTTCTCCGTGATCTGGTAAATGACGGGTTCGAGGTCGTGGACCCAGTAGGCGAGCATGGTCATTGGTCTAAGGTCGTAGGTCGTAGGTCAAGGCAAATGAAAAACTGCCGAACCCTACGACCTACGACCTTAGACTTCAACATCCGGCGTCGCGCTGGGCAGGCGTTCGGCGCGCTTCTTGGCCAGTTCACGCATGTCGACCGCGATGTCGGATTCCTCGTAGATCTCCTCCCCGAGGAGCTGCTCGACAATATCCTCCATGGTGATCACCCCCGCGGTGGAGCCGTATTCATCAACCACCACGGCGATCTGCTGGTGCTTCTTGATGAATTGCTGCAGGGCCTGTAAGCCGGAGGCCGTTTCGGGAATGAACAAGGCGTCGCCCTTTACTTCCCGCAGGATCTGGTCCGCCTTTCCCTCGCTGTTGGCCTCGAGGATATCCCGCCGCCGGACCACACCGGTGATGTCGTCGATGGTCTCGCCGTACACCGGCAACCGGGCGAACGGAATGTTTTTCAGGTCGCGGCAGACCTCCTCGATGGTGAGGGTTTCCCTGAGGAACGTGACCACGGTCCGCGGGGTCATGATCGACTCGACATTGACATCGTCGAGACTGAGCGCGTTGGAAATGAGGTCCCGTTCCCCCGCGCTGAGGGCCCCACTCTGGGCACTGCGCTCCGCGAGCAGGCGGATCTCCTCCTCCTGCTCCTCCTCGGTCGGTTCCTCGTGCGTGAGGATCACCGTCAGCATCTTCTTGGCGAAAAAAGAAAACGGTTTCATGAACAAGCGCACCAGGCCGATCGGATACACCAGATACATTTGCAACGGCTTCCGGTAGGCCACGCCGATGTTCTTGGGAATGATTTCCGAGAAAAAGAGAATCCCCAGCACCATGCCGGCCGACAAAAATCCCAGCCAGGTGCTTTCAAGGACCCGTGCCGCAAGGGCGCCGACAATCGTCGCTCCGGCGGTGTTGGCGATCGTGTTGAGGGTGAGGATCGCCGAACTGGTCTCGTTGATGTCGATCTTGAAGCGCTCCAGCAGGGCGCCGATCACCGGATGCTGCTTCTTCAGGCTCTCGATCTCCGCGATCGTGGTGCTCAGGACAAAGGCCTCCAGCAGCGAACAAAACGCGGAGACGACTAATGTGAAGGCGATGGCCAGGATCAATGCGGTCATGGCTTCCCAACCGCTCCCTTCGGGCCATTCCCGGCCCCGGCATACTGGTCTCTTCGTGTCGTAAGGCGTCCGGGAGGGTGCCTACTGTCAGGCTCCGCGTCGTCTGGTTCGCAGGTCGTCATTTTCCGTCAAATCAGCAGGTTTGACCCAAAGCGCACCGCGGTTCAAGCCCAAACGACCCCTCTGAGGCAGGGGCAGCCTCCTCAAAGATCGAAGGTCGCCTCCACCTGGAAAAACTGAAGCGGACCTGTGTAGGGCACGGCCTGCTCATGCCGCAGGTCGTCCCCCGGAACGACAATGGGCGGATCCATGGACTGCCAGGTGGACAGGTCCATGCTGGTCTTCACTTCGTATTGGATGCCCGTCTCCGTGTCCCAGCTCAGCTGGAAGGTGCCGGCGTCCAGGCGGGCCATGGCAACCGTTGGCGGATCCGGCTCCGGGGCCGAGGCATTGGTGATGGAAATCGTCCCCGCGTCGGGAACCGCCTCGAAAAGAACCTTGCCGCCGGTGATTTCCACGTCGATCGGATTCCCGCCCTGGGTCCCGAAAGCCGAGATCCAGCCAGCCGGGACATCGAACAGAAGGGTCAGCGCGACATCGTACACCGCGTCATCCAG
>JBNGDP010000069.1:0-5173 GCA_049975345.1 Oceanipulchritudo sp.
CCCCCCCATCGGGACCGGTCCCGATTTTCATGGGGAGGGAGAACCGGCCGGGGTTGCTTGATTTTCCGGCGGTTTCGGCCAATTTAGGCAAAGTCACTCCCTTGTCATGGAAACCTACCTCTACCTCTCACTGATCCCCGATGCCCTAATCTATTCGCAATTGTCGCCGGAACTCTTCGGCAAGTACATGGCCATCGGGGACAAGAAACTCACGCGTGGGCCGGCCATCTTCTTCAGCGTCGACCCGGAGTTCAGCTCCGACCCGTTCCAGCTGGAAAAGGCCCGGGCCAAATGTGTTCCGCACCCGGACGGCTCGCCGAGACGGTCCTCTTACGTCTCCGTCTACAACGTGCTGTCCAATGTCCCCATCCGCTTCCTCGGGAACCTTTACCTGACAACCAAGGACGGGATCACGCTGGAGCTCGGGTCGACCCGGGAATCCCCGCCGGCGCGAAAGGGATTTCATTTCTACCAGGAGATCTGCCCGGTCTACCCGAAGGTGGCCAGTCCCCTCGGACCACAGGCCTTTTCCAGTTATGTCACGAATCCGGAAAATCCGGTTTTTCTTCCCCGCCTGGCCTTTTGCGAACTGCGGCTCAACGGGCTGGCGACCGACCCGGAGAAGAGTTCCGCCTCCAACCTGCCGTACAAGGACCTCAACCACCTGCGCGAATGCCTGACCTCCCTGCAGTACAAGACCGACAAGATGACCAAGATCGTCCACCGGGACCTGCAGCGGGACTTGATCTACCCGGTCGTGGACAGCGGCTTCTTCGTCGGGGACCAGGAGGACTTTATCTGGTATCCCTTCCCGAGCGAGGATGACCTCGAGGGGAAGCACCACCTCTGGTGGAGCTCCGCCACTTCCGTTTCCCGCTTCCAGGGCCAGCCCACCAGACTCTTTCACCCATTCCCACCCGCCTTTCCCATGAACGAGTCGATTCGTATCCTGGCCCCCTTGTTTGGTCTCTTCGGGCTGCTCTGCGCCCTTTTCATTTACGTCCGGATCCGGCGGCAATTCCGGGAAATTCCCGGCCTCCTCGAGGGGGAAAGCAAACCGGATTCGGCCCGCTGTGTCGACATCGCCACGGAGGCGGCCATCCGGAGGATGTTCGTCCCGGCGGCCATCGCGGTGTTGAGTCCGGTGGTGGTGGGGTTTGTCTTCGGGCCCGACACCCTTGGGGGGATGCTGGTCGGCGCCCTTCTCGGCTGCGTCCTGCTCGCCCTGTTGATGGCGAATGCCGGCGGGGCATGGGACAATGCCAAGAAATTCATCGAACAGGGAAATTACGGCGGCAAGAACTCCGACGCCCACCGCGCCTGCGTCGTGGGGGACACCGTCGGGGATCCCCTGAAGGACACTTCCGGCCCGTCCATGAACATCCTCATCAATGTCATGGCCATCGTGGCCCTGGTCATCGCGCCACTGCTCTGATCAGGGCTTCAATCCCTTGCCGGTGGACAGGAGCCAGGTCACCAGCCCGATCCCGCCCAACACGGTGAAGAGGACAATCCCGAGCCCGGGAAGGACGGGCACGTCGGAGACTCCGGTCATGCCGAAGCGCAGGCCGTTGACCATGTGGACGATCGGGTTGAGGAGCGACAAGCGGTCCCACGGATCGGGCAGGAGGGTCACGGAGTAAAAGACCCCGCCGAGGAAAGTCAGGGGCAGGAGGAGGAAGCTCGGAATAAAGTTAATGTGGTCGAAGTCCCTGGCGAGGATGCCGATGGCGAGCCCGAGCAGGGCGAAGGCGAAACTGGTCAGGACCATGAAAACGAGGGTCCAGGCGATGTTGTATGTGGTGCCCGCCCCCATCGCCGCCGCGACCCCCCAGATCACGGATCCCACCATCACCGCCCGGATGACGCTCGCCCCCGTGTAGGCCAGCATGACCTGCCAGGGCCGCAGGGGGGAGATGAGCAGGTCGACCACCGTGCCGTGGACCTTGCCGATGAAAAAGGAAAAGGCGCTGTTGAGGAAGGCGTTGGTGATGATGGCCATCATCACCAGGCCGGGCACAAGGAAGTCCGTGTAGGGAATGCCGCGGATCTCGTCCAGCCGGTCCCCGAGCGAGTATCCAAAAACCAGATACCAGAGCATGGTCGTGAGAACCGGGCTGATGACGGTCTGCCCGGCTATGGAGAGGAAACGGTGCATCTCCTTCCTGAAAAGGGTCCAGGTGCCCCAGTGGCCCGCTTCGCCGACGGCCCGGCGGCGCACGGTCTCGAGGTGCCCGGCCGCCGCCTCCTGCCAGCGGGAGGGAATGTCGGGAAGAACGGCCGCGGCTTCCGCCTGGTTGCGGTCCGGCTTCATGGGCGCCCCCTTTCCGGCGGGGGAACCGTTGACTCCCGCTGCATGGTTGCCTGGCTGCGGACCACCCGCTTGAAAATGTCCTCGAGGCGGCTGCGCCCGCCCTCGATCCGCAGGGGCGACAGGCCACGCGAGCGGAAAGCCTCCAGCAACCCCGGCAGCACGGGGGCGGTCGGGGATTCAGGCAGGGTGGAGTCGCGGAAATAAAACCGGAAAACCCGGTCCTCCACGGCCTCCACGCGGGTGCAATCCGCCCCTTCGAACCATCCGGATTCGGCGGGGCGGTCGAAAGAGACCTCCAGCCAGCGCTCCCCGTAATGGTTCAGAAGATCGTTCCGGCGCTCCAGCAGGACCAGCTGCCCGTTGTTGATCACCCCGATGCGGTCGGCCAGCTGCTCCGCTTCCTCCAGGTAGTGGGTTGTCAGGACAATCGTTGTCCCGTCCTCCCGCAGCTTGCGGACGTAACTCCACAATTCCTCCCGCAGCTCCACGTCGACCCCGGCGGTCGGTTCGTCCAGGAAAAGCAGGGCCGGATGATGCACCAGCGCCTTGCAGATCATCAGGCGGCGTTTCATCCCGCCGGAAAGCCAGCGGCTGTTGGCCTCCGCCTTTTCGGAGAGGGAAAAGGCCTCCAGCAGCTCCCGGGCCCGCTCCCGGTAGCGCCGGTTGCCGAAAAAACCGCCCTGGTATTCCAGGACCTGGCGGGCCTTGAAGAAGCCGTCGAAATTCAGCTCCTGGGGAACCAGCCCGATCAACTGCCGGACCACCGGGTAATCCTTCAGGACATCATACCCGCCGACGGAGATGCGACCCGAGAAGCGCTGGATCAGGCCGCTGATGCAGCCGATCAGGGTGGTCTTTCCCGCCCCGTTGGGACCCAGCAGGGCGAAAATCTCCCCGGGATACACGCGCAGGGACACATCCTCGACCGCCTTCAGGGTGCCGAAGGTCTTGCTCACTCGGTCAATGTCAAGGATGGCTTTCACTCGCGGGAAGGTCTAACCTTATACAGGGAAAGCAATCCTTCCAGCGCTCCATTGAATAAAGTGAAGGAATGCTCCGGTTTCATGGGAATCTGCCGGGCCGCTTTCCGGTTGGTCGTGAAGACCGCCAGGCGCCCTCCGGGAACCATGCGCCTGGCCGCCATGCCCAGCTCCCGGTAGAGGAGATCGAGGTCCGCGTCCCTGCCGATCCGCTCGCCGTAGGGGGGATTGGTCGCCATCAATGCGCCGGGCATTTCAACCGCGGCTTCCTGGAAAGGCTGGTGGCGGAGGGAAATTCCGGCCGAGGGGAAATGCGTCTCCCGGATCCGTTCCGCAAGGCGCCAGGTGGACTCGTCCCGTTCACAGCCGACCATGGCCGCTCCCGGGGGAGCAGCCGCCCGTGCGGCAAGGGTGTCCCGTTCCCGCCGGTGGAGTTCCGGTTCGTAATTGAGCCAATGCTGAAAGGCGAATTCCCGGTTCAGGTTGGGGGCCATGTTGCCGGCAATCATCCATCCCTCGAAAAGGAAGGTTCCGGAACCGCACATCGGATCGATCAGGGAACCACTGCCGGCCCGAAGCCCCGCCAACAGGAGAATTCCCGCGGCAAGGTCCTCCTTCAATGGTGCGCCGCCGTGCTCAAGGCGGTACCCGCGCTTGAAAAGCGGTATCCCCGAACTGTCAAGACACAGGGTGACCGCGTCGCCATCCAGGTGCACGACAATGTGAATCCGGGGTTCCGCCTTGTCGATCGAGGGGCGCCGGCCATCGCTCAGCTTGCGGAAGGTGTCGACGATCCCGTCCTTCACCCGGTGCACCACATACTGGGTGTTGCGCAGGTTGGGCGAGTGGCCGTTGACGTCGATGCGCAGGGTCTTCTCGACGGTGAAAAGCTGGTGCCAGTTGGTCCGGCGGGCCTGGAAATACAGCAGCTTGTAATCCCGCGCGTTGAAAGTGCGCAGAGGGAGGAGCACCTGGATGGCCGCGCGCAGGGCCATGTTCATGCGGTAGATCCCGGCAAGGTCGGTTGCGAAATGAACCGCCCGCTTGGCCACACGAATCCCCTCCCCGCCCTGCGCCGCGATCTCCTCCGAAAGGACCCCCTCCAGTCCGGGCCGGCAGGTCGCCACGCACTCGATCTCGCTGTTCATTTTCCAATCTCACACGGAGGCTCGGAGAGAAGGAGACACGGAGAAGACTTACCTGTTTCTCCACCCGAAATGAGAACTTCCTGAAATGCCTCCGTGTCTACGTCTCTCCGAGCCTCCGTGTGTAAAAATCAGAACGGGATGTCCTCGTCCTCGTCGATCCCGTACTGCGCCGGATCCTCCGCCGGAACAGCCTGTTCCACCGCCTTGCCGGAGGACCCCCCTTCCGCATCGGCTTCCTGCACCTCAATCTTCCATGCTGAAAGATCCACAAAGTAACGCTCGTTCCATTCGCGTCCGCGAATGTCGAAGGCGACCTTGACAGGGGTCCCCTCCTTCAGGTCCTTCAGCATTTCCACCTTTTCCTTGAGACAGTCCAGCTTGATGTCCTGCGGGTAGCGGTCGTCCGTCGTCACCACGAACTCCTGCTTGTAGAAACCGCTCGGGAAGTCCTGCTGATCGAATATCTTCTTTATTTTTCCTGTCAGTTCGTAAGCCATGCCTCAACCGAAAAGAACCCAGCCGGCCTTGTCCACCGGAATCCGTACCTGAATTCAGGTAGAACTCCCGTTTTTCCAAAAAAAACGACCCGCAGGATTCAACTCCCGCGGGCCGGTGAAAAGGAACTCGTTGGCAAAATACTACTTCTTCGTCAGGCGACGGCGCAGGAAGAGCATTCCGAGCAGGCCGAGCATCGCCATTCCGGCAATTTCACTGGGCTCGGGAACGAGGAA
>JBNGDP010000069.1:5273-19448 GCA_049975345.1 Oceanipulchritudo sp.
ATCCGTTAACCGTGAAAGAGAAGACTTGCCCCCAGGACAACGCAGGCAAGGCAGCCAGACCAAGGCCAACAGCACAGATTTTAAGCAGGTTGTTTGTTTTCATAATGGTATTGATAGAATTCGGGATTTTTTGCGACGACCCTAATTTGGGTGATTTCCCCTACTTTATCAAGTCTTTTCTCAATATTTCCTTCAAAAAAATCTCCGCTTTTCCCTGCGGGAATTCCTTATTTCCATAACCATATATGATTCAATTACTTATAAATCCATTAAAATTCAGTTTCCGATCCTGCAAAACCCCTGATTCGTAAAAAACGAAGATGATGCACGGCGGAAAGCGGGAAAACAAACAGGACAGGACCCCAGAACCAGGACCAAAACGGGTGGATCGGCAAGGTGGAAGCGAGGTATCCGGCCAAAAATTCCGAAGAATATCGGGTATCCATGCGAGCAGGCCTTTCGACCGAAGACCCTGAATTTCAACCGCTCCCCCAATCCACCAGGGCACAGGAGTGTGGAAGGCAGTAACGTTGGCCCTATCGGGCAAAGGAAGACTTCCAACCCTCCATCAAAAAGCCCCCGGCCGAGTGCGTCATGCCTCCCGGGGGCTTCCTTTTATTCCGGTTCGGGTTTCTGGAAGGCGGCCCCGAGGGCCCGTGCCCGGCCGATTCCGAGGTCCCACTCCGCCTCGAGGCGGTTCATGAAGCGGGTCCATCCGGGCAGATCCCGTTCACCGCGCTCCTTGCGGATCAAATCCTTGTAGGCTACCTCGATGCGGTCGAGGGATACCTCGGAAGAATAGCCCTTGGCCGTCTCCTCCATTCGCGCGGAAATTGTATCCCGTTTATCCCGCGAGAGCTGGCGCAGCGCACCGATGGCCCGAGCAAATTCCTCCCTTGAGCAATTTGCCGGGAGCAGGAGGCCGTTTTCCCCGTGGTTGACAATGTCACTGGCTCCGGAGGCTTCGAGGGCAAGCACCGGCACGCCGGCCGCCATCGCCTCGGCAAGGACCATTCCCTGGGTCTCGGACTTGGAGGCAAAGGCAAAGAGATCCATCGCATGGTAGAAGTCGACCAGTTCCCGGCCGGTGAGTTTACCGGCCAGATGCACGCGGTCCTCCACTGCCGCTTCCCGGAGGATCCGCTTGAGTTCGGGCAGGCTGTCGCCTTTACCCAGAACAAGGAAGCGGGAATCCGGGTGTTCCCGGAGGTAGAGGGTGACGGCCTTGAAGAGAAAGGGCAGATTCTTCTCGGGAGCGAGGCGGCCGACATGGCCGATGACGAAGGCATCCGGGGAAATCCCGAGGTTTTTCCGGGCCGTCGCCCGATCCCCCTTGCGGAACCGCTCGTAGTCGATCCCGGTCGGGATGACGGAGACCGGGGCGTCGACTCCCCTGTGGCGGATAAGGTCGGCGATACTGCGGCTGGGTGCGACCACCCGGTCGCAGAGATTGGCATATTCGGTGGCCAGCTCAATGGCCAGGCGCTTGAGCCAGTCGGCATCCTCGAGGACGTAATGGACGTACTTCTCGTAGCGGGTGTGATGGGTGAAGACCAGCGGGACCTGCCATTGATGCGCCATGCGCAGGGCGGCATCCCCGAGAAGGAAGGGATGGTGGCTGTGGATGAGGTCTGGCTGAAAGGCCTTGATGGAGTCGCCGATCAGCGTGCCGGAGGGCAGGCGAAAGGAAAAATCGGTCCCGTTGAAATTCGTGATTGAGGGGATCCGGAGGACATCCTCCTCCCGTTCCGGCTGGCCGGGGAACTCCGGGGCCACGACCAGGCACCGGTGCCCGCGGGCGCGCATGCCGGCGACGAGGGAGGAAACGGAATTGGCCACCCCTCCGACGTGCGGAAGGTAGGTGTTGGTGAAGACGGCGATTTTCATCCGGAATCAGGCGGTTACGAGGTTTGCCCTGTATTTCTCAGGAAGGCAAATCTTCAAATCAGGCGGGAGATCATGCCAGTCGGCCTCCAGGCGGACGGTCCATTCCCCGCTTCCGGGAAGCAGGTGCACACGGACGCGCCCCCACGGGGTGAGGGTCGGCCCGCAGGCCATCGGTTGTCCGGCATCCAGCCACTGCGCGGGCAGTCCCTTTCCGATGAGGAGCGTGTTTCCCGATTCCATGATGAAGAGGGAACGCATCATCTGGCACCACTCGGCGGCCGCCCAGGCATGTTCCCCGTCCCCCATGCAACCACCGCCGGTCTGCGGATGGACCGCCTCGGGCCACTTGCCGGTGGGCGAAGCCACGGAAGCCACCGCCTGGAGGAGATCCCGGTAGCGCGGGTCGCCGTGGCGGAGCAGGGTCTGGGCGAGGTCGAGGGTGAGATAGGCATTGATTCCGGAGTGGATCATGTTCTGGAAGAAACCGCCCTTGTGAAGGGAATGCTCCAGCAGCCAGTTCGCGGTGGCCAGCAGCCGCCCGCGGGGCACCCATTCCAACTGTAGCGGATAGTCCGCCACCATTGAGCCGACCGCCCCGGAGTCCATGCGGCGGCCGGGGGCGGCGGGAATGGCCCGCCCCACCCTTTCGGGTTTCTGGGCCCCGATCGAGCGGAGGATGTCCGCCTCGAAGGCCGCCGCCATCCGTCCGGCCTCCTCCGCCTTTTCGCGCTCGTTGCGGCGCGCGAAAATCGCCTCCGCCGCGCGCAGGCCGGCGGCCCCCCAGAAATCATCCCAGTAGTAAAAGTCGTTGGGCCCGAGATGTTCGGCGCTGAATCCCGCCGGGAGCAGCCCGCGCCGCTGTGCGTCCTCCCTGGCCGTCCGGCGGCGCTTGCGGTCGATCCAACGGGCCGCCCTGTGGAGGACCTCGGTCCCGAGCCCCTCCTTCCCGGGGCCGGCCAGGCGCTCGAACCGGTCCGCCAGCCAGAGCACCTGCCCGTTGGAGTCCCACTCCCCCTCCTGGGAATGGAAGTATCCGTCCAGGTGCTGCTTGCCGGGGAATCCGTCCAGGGCCCGGCGGACGAGGTCGTCCCGGTTCAGCCCGAGCAGGGCGTTGCCGATCAGGCAGGCGTCGCGGAACCAGAACCGCCGGTAGGTGTAGGGGCCGGGCAGGATCTCCGTCTGGCTCAACAGGGCGAGGGTTCGCTTGCCGCTCTCGAAGATTTCGCCAAAGCGTGTATCCGGAACCTCGATACAAGACCACCCGGCCATGCGGGTTTCCCAGGCCGAGGGCGCGGGGGGCGGCATCCTTTTCCCCCCCGCCGGATGCTCTTCCGGAAAGAGCCGCATCCGGTATTCCAGCTTTTTTTCCTCCCCGCTCCCGACCCGGAAGGACGCCGCCGCGGTGGCGAGGCCCGCGGGGCAGGCCGTTTCCGTGGATGTTTCCCCGGAAAGAATCCGGCTCAGCACGTCCCCGTGCGCGTAGTCGGAAGTGAAGGTTTCCCCGGGGGCCTCGCCGAACTCGATCCGATGGGTGGAACCCACCTCGAGCGATTGGCAAGCGGCTCCAAAAGCGACATCCTCGATAAACTGGATCCCTTCGGGGTTGCAGGGGCGCACGCTCACCACGAGGCGCCCGGGGACCCTTGCGCCGAGGGTGATCTCCGTGGAGAGGAATGGATGCCCCCCGATCCAGCGGACTTCGCTTTGCAGGACCATTTCAGCGGAGGCATTCGCGCAAGTGGTCTCCACGGTGTGCCGGGCGCCGAGGAGAAGCCGCTGCCCGGCCTCAACCAGGGCGGAAGGAAAGAGGTGCTCCCCGTTGTCCGCGACAAACCAGTGGTCCACGGACCAGTCATCATGGTGGGGCGTCACCATCCCCCGGGGATCCACCACCGGCAACTCGAGGCACCCGGGCACCCCGAGGGCCGTCCAGTTGCGGTGCGTCAGGTTCACATGGCTGAAGGAAAAGGCGCGCGGAATGAACGAATGGTCCTCCGGCGAAAACTGCCGCACAATCCAATAGGGCCAGATCCAGTCCAGGTTGTTCTGGATCACCTTCGTGTTGAGCAGCCCGCGGGCGTGGAAAACCATTCCCGCCCGGATCAGCTCGATCGGCTCCTGCACCTCCGAGGGCTGGGAAAAGCGCCGCAACCGCGCCAGCAGCTCCAGGGGATCAAGGAATCCCTGCCGGCGGGCGATCCGCCGAACCACCCAGCGCCAGGGAAACAGGTTGAAGATACGCATTTGCATCAGTATAAACCATACCTGTTCGATGGAAAGCGGGAAAGCGGGTGCACGCGCCCCGGCAGTCCCGCCTTCAGGACCCCCGGAACATTCGAGGTGATGGATCGCACCCCCATGCGGATGAAATGACGGGCATCCTCGGGATCGTCCACGGTCCAGACATGGAATCCAAAGCCGGCTGACCGGATTCCACGGACATAGGCCTCATCAATCACCCGGTGCGCCCGCGCCCCTACCCCGTCGGCACCCAGGCTGCGAAGTTTCTCAAGGACAATCACCGCCGCCGGCTTCGGGCGCCCCCATATCGTGCGCCTGATCTCGGTCAGCCAGAGGCAGGTCGTTCCGGGCGACTGCCCCTTGCAAGCTGTTATCACCTCGCCGTGAAAGGAGATCAGCACCACCTGTTCCTCCTGAAGGCCCGAGGATCGCAGGTCCTCATAAAGCGCCGGGAGGATTTCCGGACCAATCTTCACCTCGAGAAAGATTTTGCCATGCGCCGGCACCGTGGCCAGCACCTCCCGCAGGGCCGGAATGCGCGTGCCTGTCCAATTCTCCCCAAAGCGCTTCCCAAGATCCAGCTGCTGCAGTTCCTCCAACGCGGTCTCCGCAACCACCCGCCGGCTTCCGGCAACCCGTCCGGTGTCTTCGTCATGGATGCAGACCACCCGCCCGTCCCCCGTCAGCCGGAGATCCGCCTCGATCGCGTCCGCCCCCTGCTCCCAGGCCAGCCGGAAGGCCGGCAGGCTGTTCTCCGGCGCCTCCGCCGAGGCGCCCCGGTGGGCCACGATCAGTGCCATGCTTTCAGAATTACAGGAATACGGAACCGTCCGCAAACCCGCAGTTCCCACTTTTTTGTCCCCTAGCCTGCCTTATTCATGAAACCCGTAGCGAAACCGTCTCAAGGTGCTTGCATACAAGGCTTGACGCCGGGCAGCGGGCGAAGGCGTATGGAGATACGTTGAGGTCGCTGCACGGTGGCAAACGCTGTAGACAAACGGCTTGAGGCGGTTGCAGTAGGGATTTCATGCATAAGGCAGGCTAGTCCTGACCACCTGAACCCCCGCCGTGGCCTGCCATGAGCGACCCCGCGCCAGCGGGGGAGTCGAATGGTACCCGGGGTGGGGGTCGAACCAGTTAGAAGCTTTGCTTATCCTTAACTGAATTTCACTAAGCGTTACTGTTCAGCGGGTTGTGGATTTCCGATGGTGTGACTAAATGGACCGAAGTGCACCTAAATGAGGCTGATTTAGCAAGTTGTTAGCAAGTCCAGGAGTATCCCCGACCGGGCGTTCGAACCCGCCTCCGCGGGCCTACCAGCGCGGGCGGGGAGCAGGTTTGCTTTGTCCCGCTGGTACGGGATCGGGACGGCGGCCGGTTCAGTCCCCTGATGGTGCCGGATCGCTCCGTCCGGCGGGGTTGGTCCGAGCTGCGGGCGGGGCGGAAGCCCATGTTGTTGTTGCGGTTGTCCGGGTTGTTGTTGTTGCGGTTGGCGGAGCGGCAGTTCTGCGCGTTGTTGTTGAAGTTGCCGCCCCGGTTCACCCGGTTCGTGCCCGATGGCCGCCGACCGAAAGGATTGCAAGGTGCGTAGACGAAACTGCCATGAAGAGGCCGGCAAGGTAAAGGCGGTCAGTGCGGTGAGGCGCTGCTGGATGGCGAATTCGGAAAGCATGTCCGACTCGTGAAGTTCGGCCAGTGTGCGGATCTTGCGCCGGTAGCGCACCTTGCTGCGCCGGTTCAGGCGGGTGTGGGTCGGAAAAATCCGGAATCCAAGGAAGTCCATCCCCGGTTCCGTCCGCTGGGGCGCGGGCGAATGCTTGAGGGTGAGCCCAAGGACGTCAGAAACGAAAGCCTCGATCCGCTTGCCGGTCAGTAGCAGGGATTCCTTGCTATCCGCCCAGCAGACAAAGTCGTCCATGTAGCGTACGTAGCCCCGCACGCCCGGCAAGGACTGGCACAGGCGGTCCAGCGGGGAGAGGTAGAAGTTGGCGAGATGCTGGGAGGAAAGGCTGCCGATCGGCAGGCCGCGCCCGGTGTCGCGGTTGTGGGAGCGGATGATGCGCTCAAACCAGGGCAAGGACATGGGGATCCTTGAACAGGCGGTGAAGGCGGGTAATCAGGGGATCGTGGGGGATGGAGTCGAAGTACTTCCGGATATCCAGCTTGAGGTACCATGCATTCGACCGTGCCTGCTTCTGCGCCACCGCGATGGCCTTGGGGCGACCCTTGTCCTTGCGACAGGCATAGGTGTGAAAGACAAGGTGTCGCTCGAAGACTGGCTCGCAAAGATTCATCAGGGCATGATGAAAGACCCGCTCCGGAAAGCGGGCGGCGTGGATCGTCCGCTCCTTCGGGTCATGGACCTTGAAGGTATTAAAGCGGCCGACGACAAAGGAATCGTTGATCAATTCCAGCCGGAGCCTCCGCAAACTGCCCTCCAGATCCTCGGCGAAGCGGCGTACCTCCACCTTGCCGCGCTTGCCGCGCGCGGCCCGATGAAAGGCCAGCACAAGGTTGTCCCATTCGATGACCTTCTCCCACAGGTGCCCCACCCGTCTCATGCCGTTGGCTTCTCCGCTTTCAGGGCTTCAAGAACGGCCGCGCCGTATTTCTCCACCCGCGCCTCGCCAACACCCGGGATCTTCCCGATCCCATTCAAGCTGTCGGGGCGGGTCTTTGCGATCTCCGCCAATTGCTCGTTTGTGAAGACCGAATACGCCGGGATCGCCTCCTTCTCCGCCAGTTCCTTGCGCAGCAGCCGCAGTTTGGAGAAGACCGCGAAATCCGCCTCCGAAAGAACCTGCTTATAATCCACCTTTTCCGCCCGGCTGCCTTTTCCCGCAGCCCCCGTTGCCGGGCCATCCAGCACCTCCACACAGAAGGCCCAGAAGGATTGCTCGCCGGCAGCCACGAACTCCTTGCGCACCGAGGCGATACGCCCGCCGCGCAAGACGCGGTTCAGGTCATCCTTTGCTCCACCCTGCCCGGAGACTGGGATCTGGAAAAATTCGTATGCCATGGTTGGAAAATTGCTCGGGCGCACCGCTCCGGGCTTTGCGGGCTACCCCTCCTTCGTTCGCATCCGCGGAACTTCGGAGGGCACGCCGCCTCGCTTCGCCTCGTCGCAGCGCGCTTTCTTTGGCTCGGACCTTTCATCAGGGGACTATTCACTGCGGGCGGGGCGGAAGCCCATGTTGTTGCCGCGGTAGGCCGGGTTGCCGCTGATGCGGTAGGCGGAGCGGCAGTCCCGCGCGCCGTTGTCGAAGTAGCCGCCCCGCCCCCCCCGGCCCGTGCCCGATACAGCGCCCGTGGGATCCGTCACGGTACCCGGATAGGTGGCGTACCAATCCCAGCACCATTCCCATACATTACCGGACATGTCGTACAAGCCCCAGGCATTAGCCTGCTTGCCGCCCACCGGATGCGTGTTGGTTCCACTGTTGCCGGCATACCAACCGATCTGGTCCAGGTTTGGGTCGAGCGGCGAAGTGCCCGTATAGGTGATCGGACCGCTGTAAAAGGCGGTCGTGGTCCCAGCCCGGCAAGCATACTCCCATTCGGATTCGGTCGGCAGCCGGTAGCCGCTGGCATTGAAATTACAAACAGGCGAGGACTCACCCGCCTTGTAGGTGGTACCGCTCACCGTATAGCACGGCGTCAGGCCCTCCAGCTCGCTTTTCAGGTTCAGCCACTTCACCACGTCGTACCACGACACCTCCGTCACTGGATGCGTGCCGCTGGCGTCGCCATTGTATCCGTTGCGCCCGACCGGAAGGTCGGTGTAGCCGCGTGCCGGGCCCTGTACCGCTACTTCGTCCCACTGCGCCTTGGTCAGCTCGGTCCGCTGCAGATAGAAGGCGCGGGTCAGGGTCACCGTGTGCTGGGTCTCGGCGGTGGAGCGGCCCAGCTCGGAAGTCGGGCTGCCCATCGTGAAGGTGCCAGCGGGGATAAGGGAGTAACCTTCGGGGGCCGGGCCGCCGGACTCGCTGGCTGTGACGCGGAAACGAACGGAGTCGGAGTACTGGCCTGGCCAGTCAGTGCCGGCGTTCCAGACGATGCGGCGATTTCGTCCTTCAGAGATTCCGGATCCAACATCTCCACTCAAAGAGGAAAGCGGCAGGGTCCATGTCGACCCTGCATCATCCGACCCGGTTATGCTGATAAATACCGGATCCACGACCCCAGAAAGGTCGTACTCGACAATCACCCTCATCGTACCCGTCTCCTGATAGGAGCGGACATTACTAACAGTGACTGCATGGACAGATGAATTCAGCAGAGCCCCTGTGCCGAGGCAAAAAAACGCGATTCTGGCTGCTTTAACGAATGGGTTCATGGCATTCATCATCTACTCGACCTCCACACGGTAGAAAGTTGGACCCTCAGCCGCGGGATCAGCCGATGGATCAGAATAAGAGTTTTCAGGGGGCTCGCCGGGGATTTCCCGGCCGATGACATCGTAACTGCCAAAGCCAAGGTCATGGCTCTTCAAAACACGGTAGGTGCGGTCACTGACTGAAGACCAGTCCATTACAAATCCTTCGCCTCCGAATCCGACTGAGGTGACGTTCAGACGCGACAACGGATCGGTGGGATCCGTGCCGGCCTCCAGTTCGGCTCCATCATCAACGCCATCGCCATCCGTATCAAACAGTGTGGGATCTGTGATGCCCCCGTTGATCTCGGTGGCATCGTCGATCAGGTCGCCGTCTGTATCGGCATAGCGTGGATCGGTTCCATACAGCAATTCGTCGGCAGTCAGGACGCCATCGCCGTCAAAGTCATCCTCGTGGGTGATCTGGATGTTGCTAATCGAAACTGAAGTTTCGGCATTTCCTCCAGCAACCAACTTAATAACAAAAGTGACTGTCTCGCCTGAGAGCCTTCCGATCGATATGGTGGCCTGCTCAGAAGCCCCGATGTTGGTAGGTGTAGGCGATGAAATGTACATGGGAGACTTGCCCTCAATATACATAACTAGATGCTCCCCGTCTCCCAGACCTGTGAACTGGTATTCAAATGTAAGGTCCCCTGCGTCCGCTGGCAAGGTCATGCTCTTGAAGATTCCGGCATTCCCGGATTCGGAGAGAACAAACGGTGCTCCTGATCCGCCAGAAACATTGCCGAAGGTGCTCCACTCTACTACCGGCTCAGATGAGGCAGGCGATTCTGCAGTGGCCGAAAAATTAGCTGTGAACGCTTCGACAGTGAGGGGGGCCGTGGGTGAATTCATGAAAGGACTGCGCTGAAAGCCTTCAGTTCCTTGAGGAACAGAAACCACTGAGTCCGTATACCATTCGTGGCTATATCCATGTTCATCAAAAACTGACCCCGACCCATTGTAAATGTCGAGTCGATGATAGAAAGCAGATTCCTGCTTTTCCCAAATGGGATTATACCAAACTGGTTGGTTCGCCCAAATAAAGAAGGGATCAATACCAAACGTGAACAGATCCACATCGGGCGTATAAAACCCAAAATCCGAAGAAACATATCGATCGATGATTGCTGGCCCGCCTCCGACCATAAGTTCATCTGGAATAAAGGGTGTATCCAACATCGTCACCCGCTGGATATTAAATTCGTTCTGTAATTTTCGATAACACTCGCCCACTACGAAGCCGCCTGCACTGTGCCCTATCAGGTGTATCGTAGTATCCGTTGAAATGAGCTGAGCCTGCTGTTGTTCCCGAATCCATCGCGCAAGAATGTTTCTTCCGACTTGCAGTGCCACGGGCCTGATTTCACGCAAATCAAATAAGCCTGCGATAATATCGGATGAAAGAACTCCAGACATCAAGGAGGGCATGAATCCACCTTCTGAAGCAAGTTCCTCAACCGTTTCTTCATAGGAGTAATATTCCCGGGGTGTTGAACCACGATCTCCCCAATCAAAAATAACGACATTGGGAGCCGAGGGTCCTGAAAGTTCTCCCTCAATGGCCTGGGCAAGCTGCCTAACCCACCAAGAACTTCCGCTGCTCCACAAGCCATGGGTAATCACTATTAAACCCCGCCCCGGCACAAGCGTTGCAGCCTCATATCCAGTTGAATTCAAAAACCTGACACCCTCATTCACCCATTTATAATATCCGGCGGGCGGTTCCCCTTCCGCGGGAGCTCTGTAAGGAACGTATTGAAGGGCACTCCCCATGTTTCCTTCGGTATCGACTGCATCGGCTTGAACATACTCGTAGCCCGGAGCCCCTATAAAATTCCAGGATGTTGATAGCCCGCTGGCAACCACGGAGCCATCCCTAGTCCAAGTAAAGGTAACCCCCGGAAGATTAGCAGCCCACCCGGAAACACTCGCCTCAACATGCCATTTGAACTCATTAAGACCCGTTTGCTCAATTGGAGTAATGTCTACGTAAATTCCGAACGGCAAAGCCGTCCCTTCAGTGACAGTAACTATCTTGGATACCTCTCGTTTATCCCCGCCAGGTTCCTGGTATGAGGCATAGACTGAAAGGATGTCTCCTGGTTCACTCCCGGAGGTATCAAGGATTACCGGCGTCGTCCCGGAACCAGTCATGCGGGGCCAAGGGAACCCACTTGATTCGCGACTGGATGTAACCCACCACCGGCACTGCTCTGTTATATCCTCAGCGCCTAGCCATGCGGTGTAAGGAGTGTCAGTGAAAAGCGGAACCGATTCCGGTCCAGAGATGGTTAGGTCCCCAATCTCCAGATCCCGGGTATCAACGGTGATAACCGGGGAGTCGGCATAAGAGACGTCCGCAATCAAGTCCACGGACAGCCAGGATGTCAGACACAGAAAAAGGAGAATACAGACATTATGACTGACGGCGGGGCGCAACTTAAAGAAAGGGCTATGCAGATTTGGCATTAGTATATGATAGTGCTGGATTCACGGGATTATCAGCACCATGCAGTGATGTCGATAATTTTTACATTTGAACCTTCGCCTTTTCGATAACCCCACCTGGAGCCCCTCTTTAAGGGTGCGACATCTCCAGGAAACGGACGACTCTATTGAATTATCAATTTACTCCGGCAGTTGTGATGCACAGGCGGCGGATCAGTCCAGCCATCGCCATATTCCCGGCCGTGTAAAGAGCGACAGTAATCGGAGGTCCGGTCGTCCAAGGTGGATTGCCAGACTACCTTCATCCCGGCGGCCTTTGCCTCGTCCAGCAGGCGCTTGAGCTTGATACGAGAAGCCGCCTGTCGGAGTTCGAGGGAGGCGGTGGACTCTGAAGTGGCGTTGACTGAGGAGCAGCACGGGCAATCCTCCTTCGCCAAGGCTACGGAGGACGCACCTTCCTTCGCTAAAGCTTCGGAAGGCACGAACAAATCCTCCTCCGGCCCCGGTGCCGGGACCTTGTGCCGATCGTAGAGCCATTGCTTGGATACAGGGAGGCCCATGTCGACGAAGAGCAGCTTGTCCCGGGTGGCGCGTTCGTTGTCCTTCTGAGGGTCCAACTCCACCTCGAGGAACGGCAGCTCCGAGGCCCAGTTGAGCTCAACGATGGAGGGGATGAATTGGTTGTTGATGACGTCAATGACGTAGCTGGCGTAGTTCTCGTAGAGGTCAAGTTCCACTTCCCGGTGGACGGCACCCAGGGCGTAGGATCCACGCTGACCCTCCTCGCTTGTAAGTGTCTGCCCGAGAAAAATGAGATCGCAGGCACGGTCCGCCAGGGACATCAGCCGTTCGGTCGGTTCCACGGAGCCGGCCACGCCTGGCTGATTTCCATTAAGGATCTGCAGGTCAGTCCCGGTTGGGCTTCACCGTTTTTCACTAATCGTTACTATTCAAGCGGTTATAATTTTCCGCCGGTGCGCCAAAATGGCCCGAAATGCACCGAAATGTTGTTGATTTAGCAAGTCGTTAGCAACATTAGACTACCCCAACCTGCGTTTTAAAAGAACCGATCCAAGGACAAGAAACGAGACTATCAAACCGATTGTGGCGGGCTCGGGAATCAAGGTCAACCCGGTCGTTTCTGCGATCCATTCCCAGTAGGGATCCAACGCCACGCCTCCGCCGATGTCGCCGAAGCGTCCTCTGTCGAAGACGGGCTCCTCCCACCCTTCCACGGCGCGGCGGTGGAGTTCGCGTTCCGCCTCCTCGACGCGCTTGGCGTTGCGGACCTTGTCGCGCTGGTTCTGGGCGAGCTTGAACTTGTCGGCGAGGACGACATCGTCGCTGACATGGCGGTAGAACTGGCGCTTGCTGATGCCTTCCTTCTCGATGGCGGGGTGGGTGTTGGATCCGTCGAGGATGTTGGAGCAGACGCGGTCGAAGAGCGCCTGGGAGAACTTGTGCTTGCGGCGGAGGACGGAGGGGACTTTGGCAGGGAGGTCGGTCATGGCAGGTGCAACCCGCGATCAGTGTGCGGTCGCCGGAGTGGTGCGCGCATCGTCCGCGTCTACCGCGAGGAATCCAGCCGCTCCGACGTCCTCGCCGTCGACTGGACCGAGGACATCAAGCTCACCTCCTCCGTCTGCGCCAAGCGCATCACCGTTTCGTAGAAGCCGTGTTACTCAAAATCCCTCACACTGAGTCACTGAGAGACAGAGCTCACGGAGCCTCTTCCCTCCGGGTCCGCCGTGGCTCCGTGAGAGAATTGCCCTGAATGTTCAACGACCTGCCAGTAGAACTCATCACCATGGACTGGATCAATACTTTCTCTGTGCTCTCCGTGCCACCGTGAGAGAATAAATTGTTATTCATGCATTTCTATTTGAAGAAGGTATAACGGGTAAAAATACCAGCTCTGGGGCCTGAATCTTTGTCTTGATTTCAAAGTCAATTGGTCTAGATTATCTGGAAATTGCCCTGTTTGGTCCGAATGCTGACGCAGCGCGTCAGAGTTTTAGTAGGTCAAATGGGGCTTTTTTTGTGCCTCTTTCCCTGATTCTTGTCGTAGACATGATCTTTGGGAACGAAGAGCCAGTGCAGGTAGGCTTCATCCCACCGGCCTTGGATTCCGGACTTCAATCCGGTGGTGATGCCAATATTGAAGGAATCCTTGCCGGTGACCCGTTTGATTTGCTTTAATATGAACCTGTAAAGCCGCTCTTTGGCCACGGTTCGCTTGCCACGCCGTTTCAATCCTGCGGGGATGGCTTTATGCTTTTCGTTGAGACGAAAGGAAATGGATCCCAGCACGACGTCTGCGCATTGGAGCAGAATATGGTCTTTTGAGTCCACCTGGGTAATATCTTCCTTTAAGATGGATAGTCCTGCCCAGCGAATATGGGGATTCCAACTGAGACCGCTGATGTAGCCCCTGAACTGCGCCAGCTTTTCCTTTGATTGATCAGGCAACTGGTCCAGGTAGAAGCGCAGGCGAACTCCGCGGGGGTGCGGAGGCATATAGGAGAGTCCGAACCCGTGCTTGAGAAAATGGTAATAGAGAATGAAGTACTCATTCTTTGTATGATCCTGAGTCAGGTTAACGGGCTGGTGGATATTCTGGCGGAACATCACCCTCATCCGGACCGTTCCCTCCGCGATTAAATTAAAGAATTCCTGGATCAGCGGTTCATAGCGATCCACATCATGCGGGCTGACCTTGGACCATTTAACTTCCGATTGGATTCCCGCCCTGATTTTGGCATCCTGAAGTCGCTTGGAAGCCGATTGCCAAACAGAGCCACCAACAATCACTCCGCCATAGAAGTTGGAGAAGAAAGGTCCCTTCTGATCAGACTCGTCGCAAAGGATGATGTATTCCTTCTCCATCAGAGGCAGCTTGAGTCCCTTCCTTTTGCATTGTCCATAAATTTTACCTACCAAATTCAGGCAAGAGCAGGGGGTTCACAGGGGAGAATGATACTCTGAACACGCGAACGTCCTGGATCGGATTTCGGACGATCCATTTCCTGGACACGGCGTAGCGGAAGAAGGTGCCGAGAAGGGCGCGACGGTTGTTCCAGGTCTTCATGGAGAAGCCGTTGGGCTCCTTGCCCTTGTTGCTGGTGCGCGGCCGGTTGATGATCTTCTCGAGATCCTCCTTCACGACGGAGTCGAGACCGCGGTCGCCCATGCTGTCCTTGAAGATGTTCATCTCCTTG